>NZ_LIQZ01000628.1:0-7589 GCF_001418655.1 Streptomyces phaeochromogenes
GGGGCGTGGTCGACGACGAAGCGGCCGGCCGGGCCCAGGCTTTTGGGGCCGAGGCGGCTGCGGTCGCCGTCGCGCGCGACGATGAGCAACTCCGCGCCCTGCGCGGCGACCACGACCTCCTGCTCGACGCGGCCGGTGCGCTCTATGCGGGTGCAGGGGCGGCCGAGGCGGTCGGCGGCGGCTTGGAGGAGCTGGTTGGCGGCAGTGGCGGCGAGGTGTTCCAGGCGGGTGCCGGGGTCGCGTTCGGGGTGGCCACGGCCGAGCAGGCCGGCGAAGGCACCGTGCGCGATGCCCGGGATCTCATGGCCCGTCACATGGAGCAGGACGATCTCAGCATCCTCAGAGGCATGAGTGAGAGTGGCGTCCACTACGGCGGGCCAGGCACCTTCGACGATCCACGCGATGACGGCCATCCGCTCACCCTCCGACTCCCACGCAGGTCATGTTCCGATCGAACGCAGCCACACCCACAACGCCGGCGTCGAACAGCCGAGCGCGCCGGACACCGCGTACAGGCCGAGCCGGGTGAACTCGCCCGGCCCCACACCAGTGTCGTGGTCGCGCACGATACGCCGCCACAGCGAGGTCGCCAGAATGCTCGCGTACGGGGGTGAGGTCGGAACCGATCAGGGGCCATAGCGCGAAGCCCCCGCCCAGCACGAAGGAGCGGCCAGGCAAGTCGCCGAAGCCGCGCAACCGCGCGACGGCCACCCCGGATTCCCTCTCGTCAGCGCACCCTTCCCCGCGGTTTGAGTGGTACCGGCGGCAATTCAGGAGCAGGCAGTGCCGCCCCGTCATACCCCTTCACCTCGCCGAACCGCGCCCCGGTCATCCAGTCCGCACGGGCCTGGGTGATCTCCTCCTGGGAGCGGCCGATGAAGTTCCACCACATGATCAGTTCCTCCTCGAACGGCTCACCCCCGAGGAGCATGAGGCCCGCGTCCGACTCGGCGCGCAGGGGGAGTTCGGAGCGACCGCAGCCGAGGTAGAGCATGGAACCGGGCAGCAGCGGTACGCCGTCGACGTGGGCCTCGCCGGACATGGACAGCACGGCGTACTCGAAGTCCGGCTCCAACGGGAGGCGTACGTCGGCGCCCTGAGCGAGGGCCAGGTCGGCGCCGACGATCGGGGTGTACGTCGTCCCGGGCGAGGCCGCCCCGTCGACGCTGCCGAGGATGAGCGTGGCCTCGATGCCGGGTGCGGTGACGACGGGCAGTTCGGCGTGGTGCTCGAACAGCGGGTCGGTGTGGCGGTCGCCGTCGGGGAGCGCGACCCACAGCTGCGCGCCATGGAGGAAGCGGGCGTGCGACTTGGGGCTCTCCTCCGAGTGGCTGATGGCCCGGCCGGACGTCATCAGGCCCAGCTCGCGCGGCCGGATCGTCTGGAGGCTGCCGGTGGAGTCGCGGTGCAGGACTTCGCCCTCGTGGAGCCAGCTGACGGTCTGCAGGCCCATGTGCGGATGCGGCGGAACCTGCATACCGGGCTCTTCGGCGATGTCGTCGGGGCCGTAATGATCGACGAAGCACCAGGCGCCCACCATGCGCCGGCCCAGGTTGGGCAGCAGACGGCGGACTTCGCTGGACTCGCCGAGCTTGACCCGGCGGGGACTGAGGAGTTCACGCACCGGCTCCGCCACCACGAATCCCCGGCCGCCGCACAGAGCGGGAACTGCCTCGCGATCAAGATTGCTCATGGCCCACAACTTAGCCCCGCGAAGGACGCTCCGTCAGGCCATCCACCCGCCGGTCGGCGGTCACGACGGCCGCCTGGCAGATACTAGCCATGTACATAGTAGCCATGTACCGTATATCTCATGAGCGCGAACCCCGAGGGCGCGACGCCCGGCTTCCTGGTGTGGCGCCTGTCGATGAAATGGCGGGTCGCCGTGGACCGGGCGGTGGCGCCGCTCGGCCTGACCCACGCGCAGTACTCGCTGGTGGCGTCGCTGTACGGCATGCACCGGACCGGGCTCCGCCCCAGCCAGCGGCAACTCGCCGACCACACAGGGCTCGAACCGCTGTACGTGTCGAAGCTCGCCCGCGCCCTGGAGGCAGCCGGCCTCGTCGAGCGCACACGGGACCCCGCCGATCCCCGCGCGGTGCAGCTGACGCTCACCGACCAGGGTCGCGAGGTCACTCGCCGAGCGATCGGGATCGTGCACGGACTGCTGGAACAACTGCTGACGCCACTCGGAGGCCTCGACGGCCCACGCACCAAGGCCTTCAGCCGCGAGCTGGCGACCCTGCTGGACGTACCACTTGACCCGCCGACCGAGAACGAGACGGAGCAGTCATGACCACCGCCACACCCGCCACACCCACTACCCCCACCGTCAACGGCCGCGTCATCGCCCTGGCCCACTACGCGGGCCGTGCCGTCCTGGAGCGCGTCCTGACGCGTACGGGCAACACGTTCAACCAGTCGGTGACCCTCAGGGTCGTCGCGATCGCGGACGCCCCCATCGCACGCGGCAAGGTGGCGGCCGACGTGACCGGCTCACTGAAGATCGAGGAGTCGGCGGTGCACGCCACCATCGACGAACTGGTGGCAGCGAAGCTGGTCGAAGAGGTCCTGTCGGACGGTTCCGGGCTGCGACTCACACCCGTCGGCCGGGACCTGTACGAGCGGGTCACCGCCGAGACCAACCAGATCTCCGCCCGGATCTACGCGGACATCCCCACCGAGGACCTGGCGACGGCAGGCCGCGTACTGACACTCGTCAACGAACGGGCGAACGCCGAACTGGCCCGCATGTAAAGCCACCGGCAGCCAAGACTGGGCACCCGCGAAGGTCGTGGAATATTCAACGAATCAACGTCGTTCTGCCTGCCGAAGGAGGTCGGAAGTGGACACGACGTACTACGACCACGGGACGTCCGCGGAGCGCTGGGAGCGCGCCCGGATGTTCTTCGACGCCAAGGAATACGCCGCCTCGGCGCGCATCCTCGACGGCCTGGTCGAGGAGGTGCCGGAGCAGGTGGGCCCGCGACTGCTGCTGGCCCGCGCCTACTACCACTCGGCCCAACTGGGCCGCGCGGAAACCCAGTTGCGGCTCCTCATCGAACGCGACCCCGTGGAGCACTACGCCCGCCTGATGCTGGGCCGCACCCTCCAACGCCAGGGCCGAACAGACGAGGCCGAGCCCCACATCCGCCTCGCCTCGGCCCTCGCGGGCGAGTTCGAGTCCTTGTGAGTGCCGGGAGAAGCGCGAGCGCCTAGAGGCGCACACCGCGAAGTGACGGGCTGAGCGCGGTCGCTGCCGCGAGGACGCAGATCGCTCCGCACCCGGCGAAGAAGGTCGCCGTACCCCAGAATGCGGCGGCCAGGCCGGTGAGCGGGAAGAGCAGAGGGCTGAGCCCCAAGGTGCCGAGGGTCGTCACGGAAGTGACGCGCCCGAGGTACCGGGGCTCGGCCTCTTTCTGCACCAGGGCGTTGCCCAGAACCATCGCAACACCGCTGACCGCGCCGAGCAGCCCGCTGAGCACGACGGCTGTTCCTGGTGCCGTGGCCCTGCCCAGCACCGTGACCAGACCGGCGGTCACGGCGAGCGAGACGGCCAGAACGGTTCCGGCGCGTGGTACCCGGCGGGCCGCGGCCATCGCCAGGGCGCTGACGGCACCACCGACGCTGAACACGGCGAGAATCCAGCCGAGTGCTGCGGCGTCCCACTTCCGTTCATCGGCGAGAAGGACGAGTCCGGCCGCGAGCGGGCCGCTGAAGCACATCTCACCGAGAGCGATGACCCAGACGAGGCGGCGCAGCCGCCGGTGACCGCGCAGATAGCGGAGGCCGTCGCGCAGGTCGGCCGACAGGGGCCGGGGCGGCTTGGATTCGACGGGACCGCTCCGATGCGGGGCGGGCTCGACGTCCCCCTCCCCCGGCGCCGTGGCGACCGCCGTCGCGACGACCGGTTTCATGCGCACCGCCGACAACAGACCCAACGACACCCCGAACAGCGCCCCCACCACGGCGAATGCGCCTGCCGCTCCCACCACGGCCAGGGCGAAGGACCCGACCAACGGCCCCACCGCGTTGCTGAACCGCACCGCCAGCACCCGCATGCCCTGCACGCGGGCCAGCTGCCCCTGGTCCGTGAGCCTCGGCGGCAGAGCGCCCACCGCCGGCATGAACACCGCGTCGACCACGCCGAAGAGCACGGACAGGGCGTACAGCAGCCACAGTTGAGGGCCGCCGGCCCAGGTCGCGGCGGCGGCACCGAGCAGCACCCCGCACCGTACGAAGTCGCTGCCGATCAGCACGCGGCGCGGGCCGAAGCGGTCGGCGAGCACACCGCCGCCCAGCATGAGGACGGCACGGGGTATCGCCCCGACGGCGAGGACGACACCCACCTGTGCGGGACCCGCGACACGGGCAGTGGCCCAGGACAGGGCCATGAAATAGGCGACATCGCCGGTGACCGACGTGGTGTAGGCGCCCAGCCAGCGCAGGACGTCGGGATCGCGGAAGGCGGGCCTCGCGGTCACGTCTCGTCGACGAGCAACGGGAACATCTGCAGCTGAACGGCCACCCGCTCGGCCGGCTCCCCCGTCCGGTACCGCTCGATCACTCCCGCCAACTCCCGCTTCATCGCGTCGAGTTCGCCGGGCGTCAGGTGCAGCGTCTGGCTCATGAACGTGCTGACCCCGAACCACTCGTCGGGCAGGACCGGTACGACCTCGGCGGCCACCCTGCGCAGCGTCTCGCCGTCGGTCAGGGCCAGAGCCTGTACGTACGCACGGTTTTCGGTGGCGTCGGGTGACAAGGACGGGTCGTGCATCGAAATCCGGTGCCGCGCACGCCACCACCTGTCCCGCCTCGTCCCCCGCTCCGTGTCCTCCTCGATGAGTCCGCCCGCCGCCAGACGCCGCAGATGGTAGCTGGCCGCGCCGGAGTCCAGCTCGAAGTGCGTGGCCAACTGCCGCACGGTTGCCGGGCCTTGCTGGCGCAGGCGGTTCAGCAGTGCGAGCCGCATGGGGTGCGCCAGTACACGTAGCGCGGCCGTGTCGAGGGTGATGTCGTCGTCCGCCATGGGGCGCAGCGTAGAACGCGAAGAACTCTTCCGGAAGAGTTCTTCGTGAACATCCCTTCGCAAGCACATCGTTGCGGCCACAACGACGCGTACGGCCGGGTACCCGCCCAAAGGGACCCGACCGTACGTACAACTGCGGGTCGCTACTTGGCCGTCGCGTACGTCCGTTTCCCGCGGCGGTGGGCGATCTCGCCCAGTGCGATGTCCACGGCGATGAAGGCGGCCAGGGGGATGCCGAGGAGGGGGACGAAGTAGCCGAGGACGGCTATGGCTGCCATCAGGGGGACGAGGATGTAGGCGGGGACGTGTTGCCAGGCGCCGCGGGGAATGGGGCGGCCGAAGGAGGAGGATCGGCCGCGTTGCCACCACATTCGGTAGCCCCAGAGGATGAGCAGGATCAGGCTCAGGGCCAGGGCCATCAGTACGAGCTGGTTGGCGAGGCCGAACAGGACTCCGGTGTGGGCGTCGATGCCCCAGCGGGTCAGCTTCGCGAGGACCGGGTAGTCGGCGAAGCGGACCGTGTCGGTGACCTCGCCGTTCGACGGGTCGACGGCGACCGCGTCCTGCTTGGTGGGCCAGCTGCGCTGGACCTGCCTCACCACGTAGCCGGACTCGGCGTCGGCGGGCGGGACTATCTCCACCGGGTCGCCCAGGCCCTCCGCCCGCGCGGACGCCAGCACCTTGTCGAGGCCGACACCGTGCCCGACGTCTCCCTCTGCTGCAGCGGAATCGTGGCCTGAGTGTTCGCCGCCCGCGGCCGACGAGATCGCGGGGGTGGCCTGGTGGAGCGAGGTGCGCAGTTCGTCGATGTGCGCGCCGGCGTACGTCGACCAGGTCAGTCCCGTCGCCGCGAGGAAGAAGAACCCGAGGGCGGCCCAGACACCGACCGTGCCGTGCAGACCGAGTGTGCGTCGGCGGCCGGTGGTGCCGCGTATCTTGCGCTGCGTACGGCGGCGGCTGAACCAGAGCACCAGACCGCCGCCCGCTATCACCCACAGCCAGCTGGCGGCGAGTTCGCTGTAGAGCCGGCCGTTCTGGCCGAGCTGCAGGTTGGCGTGGAACTCGTCGATCCAGGTGCGCAGCGGCAGCGCGCCGGTGGATCCGTACTGTTCGAGCGAGCCGCGCACCTTGGCGGTGTACGGGTCGACGAACACCGCGAGGGTGTGGGTCTCCTCGATGCCCGGGACGCCGGACAGCATCACCCTGGTGGTCTCGTCGTCCTTCGGCGAGGGGCGTACGGCGGAGACCGTGCCCTCCGGGTGGGCCTTGCGAGCGGCCGTGACCTGCTCGGATATCGGCAGCTTCTCGTCGCCGACAGGGACCGTCATCTCGTGTGAGTACAGGATCTTCTCGGCCTGGAACGACGCCGCGTACAGGAATCCGGTCGTGGCGGCGACCAGCAGGAACGGGGCGACGAGCACTCCGGCGTAGAAGTGCAGCCGCAGGACCAGGGGGCGCAGCGGCGACCAGAGGCCGCGTTTCGGGGAGGGGGCGACGGCTTGCGGGGACTCGTCCGTCTCGGTCGTGGGAGCGGTGGTCATCGGCGGGCTTCTCCGGTGGGGCAGGGGACGACGGGCCGTGCTCGGCCGTTGCGGTGCAGTAGTCGGTGCGCGAGGGCGTCGAGTTCCCGGAGGTTCGCGTGGTGTGGGTCACATCGTGAGGCGCATATCGGGGCTCCGGTCATCCCGGCGGCCCTGGACTGGCACGATGCTCGCCATGACCTCCGGGATCGCCTTCCGCCTCGCGCGTGCCGCCGTGTTCGCGGCCGTGTGCGTGGTGACGGCGAGCCTGGGGCACACGCTGATGTCCGGGGCGGGTCTGCCGTGGTGGGCCGTCGGGTACGCGTTCGCCGCGACGACGGCCGCCGCGTGGTGGCTCACCGGGCGGGAGCGCGGTGTCGGGTTGGTGACCGGAGCCACGGTCGTGGCTCAGCTCGGGCTGCACCAGCTGTTCGGACTCGCCCAACGTGCGCGCTCGTCGGACACCTTCATGTCCACGGCGTCCATGGACGCCGGCCATACGCATACGCACCCGATGGGCCCCGAGCCGGCGGACACCCTGCTCATGGGTGGTGACGTCGGCATGTTCGCGGCCCACCTGCTCGCCGCGCTCGTCTGCGGTGTGTGGCTGTGGCGGGGCGAGGAGGCCGCGTTCCGTACGGCGCGGGCGGTCGCGTACCGCACCGGCCGGCTGCTGCTCGGCGCCTCGCCCTTCGAGCTACTGCGGCGGGCGTTGCGGGTTTCGGCGGCCGTGCGGCCCGCCGGGCCCGTGCGGACGCCCGTGTTCGTCCCGGTGCGCCGGCTGCGCGGAGTTCTGCTGGAGTACGCCGTCGCGCGGAGGGGTCCGCCGGTCGCACCGGCCGCCCGCTGACCGTCCGTCCCGCTACCGGTGACGGGCGGATCCGCGGCGTACGTGCCTGCCGTCGGCGAACGGCTCGCGTGCCCGGCGACCAAGTCCCGGTCCTCCTCGTAGGCCGGTCCCGGTCCTCCAAGTAGGCGCCTGTCCCGGTCCTTCTCGTAGGCCGGGTCCCGGTCCTTCTCGTAGGCCGGGTCCCGGTCCT
>NZ_LIQZ01000628.1:7607-8242 GCF_001418655.1 Streptomyces phaeochromogenes
TGCGAGGCCCACGCGCGCGTGCCTCACGCGCGCATCTCCGGGTCGCGCGGGCCGTGGCCGTACGCCGCACTCCTCACTCCGCGCTTCCCTTCACCGAAGGACCACTTGCGATGGCTTCTGCCCTGCTTCAGGCACACGACGACGAACGGATCACCCGCTGGGCCCNNGTGGCCCACCTCAGCGGCGATGTGCACGGCGCCGACGACCTCACCCAGGAAACGTTCCTCCGGGCGCTGACCGCCCTGCCGGGGTTCTCCGCCCGCTCCAGCGCCCGCAGTTGGCTGCTGACGATCGCCCGCCGCACGGTGGCCGACCGGTTCCGCACGGCGGCGGCCCGGCCGCGACTGTCCGACACCGGTGACTGGCAGACGGCCGCCGAGCGCGCACAGCCGCGCGGGCTGCCCGGCTTCGACGAGGGCGTGGCTCTCCTCGACCTCCTGGAGACCCTGGACGCGCCACGGCGCGAGGCGTTCGTCCTGACGCAGCTGGCGGGCCTGCCGTACGCGGACGCCGCGTCGGCGGTGGGCTGCCCGGTCGGGACCGTACGGTCGAGGGTCGCGCGCGCCCGGGAGAGCGTGACGGCGTTGCTGGAGGCCGCGGGATAGGAATCCCGGGAGGGGATCAGGGGGCCGGGG
>NZ_LIQZ01000629.1 GCF_001418655.1 Streptomyces phaeochromogenes
GGGCGGCGGGGGCGAAAGAAACCCCTAGGAGGCAAACAACCGCACGGCCCAAGCAGCATGCACCTCCGCACTGATCTCAAGCACAGGCGCGGAAGCCGCAGGCAACACCCCGACCCCACCCTCCAACGCACACCGCGCCGCCGCACTAGCCCGCTCCGCCACCAGATCAAGCTCAGGAGCCAACCGAGCCAACACCCCGGTCGCATCGAACGGATCAAGACTCAGCAACCGCACCGTCGCACTCGCCGGCCCACTGACACTCTCGTACACAGCGCAGTACGCGGCATCCTCCGCCCCGAGCCCCGCGGCCCGAGCGGCCAGCCCGAGAACGACCGGCTGATGGGCGCCCTTGGGGAACTCCCGCGCCAGCGCGTCGAGTTCGGCGGACGGCCACGTGGCCCGGGCGGCCCGCATCAACTGCCTCCCGAGCTTCCGGGCGGCGACCCGCAGGGCGAGGGACGGCGTACGCGCGTCCGCGGCACCGTCCAGTTCCACCGGATCGAGCCCAAGGGCGGCGGCAGCGGCGAGCGAGGCCGACACCAGCCCGGCCGTGTGCAACCGCCCCCGGCAGAACTCCTCCAGACTCCCCGCACCGGTGATCCGCCCGGCCTTGACCGCAGCTTCGGCCCCACCGGAGTGGGCATGCCCCCCGGCGGGAAACCGACCGTCGGCCAGCACAAGCAACGCAGCACGCGACATGACGAGCCTCAGAACGCAGAGTCGAAGTCGGAGTCGGAACCGGAATCGGACCCGGAGACGGCCCCGGAAGGTCAGAACAAGAAATACCGCTGAGCCATGGGCAGTTCGGCAGCCGGCGTGGCCTCCACCAGCTCCCCGTCGATCGTGACGGCGAAGCTGTCGGGATCGACCTGCACCCGTGGCCGCGCGTCGTTCTCCCGCATGTCCGCCTTGGTCACCGCCCGCGTCGACTCGATCGACACGAACCGCTTGCCGAGCCCGAGCCGCTCCGGCAGCCCGTCCTCGATCGCGATCGGCGCAACGAAGTTGAACGAGTTGGAGGCGGGCGCCCGCCCGATCGCCCCGAACATCGGCCGGGGCAGAATCGGCTGCGGCGTGGGAATGGACGCGTTGGCGTCGCCCATCTGCGCGTACGCGATCTGCCCGCCCTTGACGACGAGATGCGGCTTGACCCCGAAGAACGCGGGCTCCCACAGTACGAGGTCGGCGAGCTTCCCGGTCTCGACGGAGCCGACCTCGCGGGCGAGCCCCTGGGCGAGGGCCGGGTTGATCGTGTACTTGGCGACATAGCGACGTACCCGACGGTTGTCCGCGCGACCGTCCCCGGGCAGCGCGCCCCGCCGCCGCTTCATGACGTGGGCCGTCTGCCAGGTCCGCATGATGACCTCGCCCACGCGCCCCATGGCCTGCGCGTCGGAGGAGATGATCGAGATCGCGCCGAGGTCGTGCAGGATGTCCTCGGCCCCGATGGTGGTGGGCCGGATCCGGGACTCGGCGAAGGCGAGGTCCTCGGGCACGGCCGCGTTGAGGTGGTGGCAGACCATTAGCATGTCGAGGTGTTCCTCGGCGGTGTTGACGGTGTAGGGCCGGGTCGGGTTGGTCGAGCTGGGCAGCACGTGCCCCTCGGAGACCACGCTCATGATGTCGGGCGCGTGCCCGCCACCCGCACCCTCCGTGTGGTACGCGTGGATGGTGCGCCCCGCGATCGCGGCGAGCGTGTCGGCCACGAACCCGGCCTCGTTGAGGGTGTCCGTGTGGATGGCGATCTGCGCACCTGTCTG
>NZ_LIQZ01000063.1 GCF_001418655.1 Streptomyces phaeochromogenes
GGTCCCGGTGGCCGCCGCGGCGGCCACCGGGACCGTGTACATCGCCAGTGACTCCACCGCTCAGACGTACAACTCCCGTTACTACCCCCAGGCCGGCTGGGGGCAGAAGCTGTCGTCGTTCCTTAGCTCGAACATCACCGTCGCCAACCATGCGATCGGTGGGCGGAGTTCGCGGTCGTTCATCGAGCAGGGGCGGCTGGCCGCGATCCATCAGGTGATCAGGGCCGGTGACTACCTCTTCGTGCAGTTCGGGCACAACGACGCGACCGTGGGCAATCCGGAGCGGTACACGTCTCCCGCCGACTACAAGGAGTACCTGCGCAACGACTACATCCGGGCGACCCGGGCTCGGGGCGCGACCCCGGTCGTCGTGACGCCGGTGTCGCGGCGCTCGTACAACGCGTCGACGGGGAAGTTCAACGTCTCCTTCCCTGCGTACGTGGACGCCGCGAAGGCGGTCGCGCGGGAGGAGGGGGCTCCGCTGGTCGACCTCGCGGCGGCCAGCCGGGTCTACCTCGACGGGGTCGGGATCGAGGGGTCCAAGGGGATCTTCCTGTGGCTGGCCGCGGGGCAGTACCCGAACTTCCCGAACGGGGTCCAGGACAACACCCACTTCCAGGAGCGGGGCGCGGTCGAGATGGCCCGGCTGGTCTCCCGGGCCGTGGCGGGGCTGGGGCTGCCGATCTCGGGAGAGGTGGTGCCGGGCGTCCGGTAGGGGCCGGTTAGCCTCGGTTGACCGGACAGAATTCCGGACGAGATTGCCCACGGGCTTCCGGATGGGATTCCGTCCGGGATTCCGTCCGGAAGCAGCATCAGGAGGCAGTGATGGCGAAGGTACCGGCCGCGGCGGTGGCCGCGGGTGGGCTCATCGGTGGGTACGGGGTCGCCCGCTGGACCGGGAAGCGGCAGCTCGGCGGGGCCGTACTCGCCGTCGCCGGGGCCACTGCCGCGCGGCAGTGGCGGCAGCAGGCCGGTGGGCGTGCCGCCAGTGCGCTGACCGTCGCGTACGTCGCCGGGTTCGCCGGATCGCATCCGCTCGCCAAGAAGGTGGGCGCCTGGCCTGCGGTGTTCGGTGTCGCCGGGGCCGTGGCGCTGGCGTCCTGGGCGGTGGCCGACCGGCGCGGCTGAGGGCGTGTCCCTTCTTGCTCCTTCTCCTTTCGGGGCCGTCCCGGGGAGGGCCGGACCCTTATCCCACCGGCGCTCCCCGGAACGCTCTCCGGTAGGCCTGCGGGCTCGTTCCCACGACCCGCTTGAAGCGGTCGCGGAAGGCCGTCGGTGAGCCGAAGCCCGTCTGGACCGCGATCCGTTCGACCGGGTGGGTCGTGGTCTCCAGGAGGTGCTGGGCGCGGCGCACCCGCGCCAGATGCAGCCACTGCAGGGGCGTGGTGCCGGTCTGCTCGCGGAACCGGCGGTTGAGCGTACGGGCGCTCGTGCCCGCCCGGGCCGCGATGTCGTCCAGGGTCAGGTCGCGGTCGGAGTGCTCCTCCAGCCAGCTCAGCAGGGGTTCCATCGTCGTGCCGGCCGGGGCCGGCGGCTGGGCGTGGACGATGAACTGGGCCTGCCCGCCCTCCCGTTCGAGCGGCATCACGGACATCCGGGCCGCGTGCGCGGCGACGGCCGAGCCGTAGTCCAGGCGGATCATGTGCAGGCACATGTCCATCGCCGCGGCGGCGCCCGCCGAGGTGAGGAACTGGCCGTTGTCGACGTAGAGGACGTTCGGGTCGACCGTCACCTTCGGGTACATCGCCGCCAGGTCCGCCGCCGCGATCCAGTGGGTCGTCGCCCGCTGTCCGTCCAGCAGACCGGTGGCGGCGAAGATGAACGCGCCGACGCAGATCGACGCGATACGCGTCCCGTTCGCCGCCGCCGCGCACAGGGCCTCGGCGACGCCCGGCGGCAGCGGCACGGTCGGGTCGGCGGTGCCCGGCACCACGATCGTGTCGGCCTCGGCCAGCGCCTCAAGCCCGTATGGCGCCCGTACGTTGAACGGGCCCGCGCTGACCTCCTCCGCCACCGAGCAGACCTTGACCCGGTAGGGCGCGCGGCCGTCCGGCAGCCGGGCCCAGTTGAACGTGTCGATCGGTGCGGAGAGGTCGAACGGGATGACCTGGTCCAGCGCCAGTACGGCCACTGTGTGCATGGCAAAAGGGTAGGGGTAGCGCGGGTTCTGGCCAACAGGGGGTATCGGCGGCCTGGAGGCCCATGTGACCCCGGCAGGGCCTGCCGGCAGGGCCGGCGAGGCGGCTGGCGAGAATCCGTTGAACCCTGGCAATACCGCCACTTCCACAAGATCCGGTACGCCGCCTACCGTCCCCTCGTGACCAAGTTCTTCCTCGTTCTCCATGTCCTGGCCGCGATCGTCGCCGTCGGGCCCGTCACCGTGGCGGCCAGCATGTTCCCGCCCGGCGCGCGCCGCGCCCTCGCCGATCCGGAGGACCAGCGGGCGGCGGAGACGCTACGGCTGCTGCACCGGATCTGCCGGGTGTACGCGGGCCTCGGCATCGCCGTTCCCGTACTCGGTCTCGCCACGGCCATGAGCATGGGCGTACTCGGTGACGCCTGGCTGATCGCCTCGATGGCCCTGACCGGGATCGCGGCGGCGGTCCTGCTGGCGCTGGTGCTGCCGCGTCAGGAGGAACTCCTCGAAGCGGTGGAGTCGGCGGCCGGGGCGGACGCGACCACCGAGGTCACCGCCACCACCGAGGTCGCCACCGGCGCCGGCGCCCCCATGGGCGCCACGGACACCACCACATCCACCGGCGTCGCCGCGAACCCCCGCGCCACCGTCCGGCTCGCCATGTTCACCGGCATCTTCAATCTGCTCTGGGCCACGGTCACGATCCTCATGATCGTGCGCCCGGGTTCAACGACGGGCGCCTGACCGCCGAGGAGCCGCCGCCCGTTCCCGAGGACGCTCCCGACGAGGAGTGGGAGAACACCAGCCCGTCCGTCGAGTCTCCCGTGTCCTCCCTGAACTGGCGGGCGACGGACGCGACGACGAGTACCCCCGCCGCCATCACGAGCGTGGAGAACGCCCAGGTCAGAGGCCACAGGGACGCGTCCGGCGGCTCGGGGTTCGTGCGGAACGAGAGGTACATGAGTGTCGCCGGGGGCGCCGCCACCACCAGCAGGGGCCAAGCGAGGGCGTCGCGGCGGCCGAAGTACACGGCCAGCAGGAGCAGGGTCACGGCCAGGGCCGCGACGCCGAGGACGGACACCGGGGTCGTCTCGGTCGTCGAACCGGGTGACTCGGGGCGGTTGCGCAGATCCCAGGGCAGGCAGAGAAGGTACGCCGCCGAGGACAGGGCGGCACCCAGCAGGCGGGTCAGCCAGCGTTCCGTCCAGGGGCGCTTCGACAGCAGGCCCAGCAGCTTCTCGGTCATGGGGGTCATGGGAACGAGAGTTCCTCAGACGCACATGGGGCCGACAGAGTACGCGTACTCAGATCGCTGGGCCCTTCCGCCCAGCCGCCCAGCCGCCCAGGCGACCGCATGGCAACACAGCTGTGCAGCCGTACAGCGGGGGCGCACGACCGGTCCGTACGCCTCGCCCGCGGCCTAGACTCCCAGGTCATGAAGGGACTGCTGCTACGGCTGTCGGCCCTCGACGCGGACGCTGCGGCGGCGCTGCGGGTCATCGCGCACTTCGAGGCGCTGCTCGGGGCCGGGCGGCTCGACACCGAGTCGCTCGTACGGTCCACGGCGGGGCTGGCCGAATGTCCGGCGGGCCTTGAGGTGGGCGGGCGTGTGGTGCGGTTCGGGCCGGCCGGGACCATACCGGCGGGGCCTGTCGGCACGGTCTCCGGGAGCGCCGAGTTCGCGCCGGGCGGCCGGGTGTGGCTGGAGCGGGCAGGGGCGCCGGGGCCCTTCGACGAGCTGGTGCTGGAGTGGATGGCCATCGCCGCGGGCGTCGTACACGGCGGCCGGGAGCAGGACAGCGCGCCCCATCAGGTGGCGGACCCGGCGCTGGTCGAGCGGGTGCTGTCGGAGCGCGAGGCCGTCGAGGACCGGGCGCGGGCGCTGCGCCTGCTGGGCCTGGTGCCCGAGCAGCCGCTGCGGGTGGTCGCCGTCGCCGGGGCCTCCTCGGTGGCCGTGCTCGGGCGGCGCGAACTGCGTCCCGGTGTGCGGGTCGCCGCGGTCGGGCCGCTCGCCGTGGCGCTGGCGCCGGGTGCCGATTCGGCCGCCGACGAGTTGCGGGCGTTCTTGCGTGAGCACGGTGCCGAGGGCGTACGGATCGGGGTCGGCGGCAGTGCTCCCGCCCTGGACGCCGGGGTCTCCTGGGCGCAGGCGCGGCTCGCGCTGCGGTTCGCCGTCGATGTGGCGGGGCTGCCCGACGAGGCCGTCGTCGACCACGACACCCTCGGGCCGGTGGCGCTGCTCGCCGACATCCCCGTGGACCGGCTGCGGGCCCAGCCCGACGTACGCGCCCTGGCCGAACTGGCGGAGGGCAAGGGCGGCCCGGCGGCCCTTGCCGCCCTGACCGCCTTCCTGCGCACCGGCTCCCTCCGCCACGCCGCCACCGACCTCCACCTCCACCACAGCTCGGTCGCCGCCCGCCTGGCAGGAGTCGAAACAGCACTGGGCTACCGCCTGAGCGACCCACGGGACCGCTTCAGGGCCCAACTGGCGTTGTACGCGATGCGATTGGCGGACGAGAGTTAGGGCGCCTGGCGCCGCGTCAGAGCCACGGCGCCACCAGCGCTTTTTTTGGGGGCGCGGGGAACTGCGCAAGAGCCACGGCGGAACCGGCGCTTTTCAGGGGCGCGGGGAACTGCGCGACCAGCGACAGCACACCCGCACCTGACAAACGACCTGCCCTCCCCGCCCCACCCAGCGGAGCGCTACCGCAACGCCCTCCGAAGCACAGCAACCGCCTCCGCCGCATCCCTCTGGGAGACCTCCGCGTGCGTGACCATCGCCGAGCCATGGAACGTCCCCGGGAACAGATGCAACTCCACACTCACCCCGGCCGCGAGCAGCGCACGCGCATAGTCGATGCCCTCGTCCCGCAGCGGATCGAACTCCATCACCGAGATGTACGCGGGCGGCAGCCCCGCGAGCTGCTCGGCGCCGGCCCGGGCGGGAGCCGCGTAGACCGGGACGTCGGGGCCGCCCGGCACCCCGCTGCCCAGGTAGGCGTCCCAGCTGATGATCGCGTTGGGCCTGTTCCACAGGGGCGTATCGGTGAAGTCCCGCATGCTGGGCGTGTCGAGGCGGTCGTCGAGTTCGGGTATGCCGAGGTACTGGAAGACGATCGCGGGCCCGCCCCGGTCACGGGCGAGCAGCGCCAGACCGGCCGCGAGACCGCCGCCCGCGCTGATGCCGAAGAGGGCGATCCTGGCGGGGTCGGCACCGAGTTCGGCGGCGTTCTTGGCGATGTGGACGAGTCCGGCGTACGCGTCTTCGAGGCCGGCCGGGTACGGGTTCTCGGGGGCGAGCCGGTACTCCACGGAGAAGACGGCGGCGCCCAACTCCCGTGCGAGCGCCACGTTGACGCCGTGGTCGAATTCGACGCTGCCCAGCATGAAGCCGCCGCCGTGGATGTCGTAGATCACCGGGAGCGGGCCCTCGACGCCCTGTGGGCGGTAGCCGCGCAGGAGGACGTCCGGGGCGCCCTCCGGCCCGGGCGCCACCACGTCGAAGACGTCCACGCCGGTGGCGTCCACTTCCTCAAGGGCCGCGGTGATGCCGACGAGCATCTCGGCCCGGGCGCCTTCGAGGTCCGAGGTGTCGGCCCTGGGCAGCATGGGCACGACCGCGGCAAGCTCCGGGTCCAGGGGGTAGGTCGTCATCTCGTCCTCCGATTCGACGCGCGTTCCCGTGGTCGTCGCGGCTCTGCGCCGTCACGTCGCTGCGTCGTTCCGGAAACGGTGACACGGCGCATCCTCGCAGGTCACCCGACGGGCGTCGGGGAATCCGGGAGGGCTGCCCGACAGCCGTACGGGCCTGTGCCCACGGGCGGCCGGTTCAGCGAGAGGCCGCGGTCCGGCTCCGGTCGTGAGGGGGCCGTCAGGCGGACGGCCAGCTTCGCAGGGCCATGTCGGCCACCAGTTGCAGTTCGTCGCGGGTGGTGCCGCCGGCAGCCTGGACGGCGATGCCGTTCGCCACGGTCATGAGGTAGCGGGCGAGTGCTCCGGGATCGGCGTCGCGGGACAGGTCGCCCTCGTCGACGGCCTGCTGGAACCGGTCGCGGAGGAGGGCGACGTGCTCGTTGCGCCAGACGACGAGGGCGTCGCGGGCGCTGCGCCCCGCGTCGCCGGCCGCGAGGGAGCCCTGGACGCCGAGGCACCCGGCGGGGCAGCCGGGGCTGGTGGTGGCCCGAACCGAACCGGCGAGGAACGCGGTGGCCACCTGCCGGGCGGTCGGCTCCCGCATGGCCCGGGCCCCGTACGAGGCGGGGCCTTCGGTGTAGCGCTCCAGGGCCTTGCGGAACAGGTCCTCCTTGTTGCCGAAGGCCGCGTACATGCTGGTGCGGGTGATGCCCATGGCGTTGGTCAGGTCGGTGAGGCCGGCGCCTTCGTAGCCCTGCTCCCAGAAGACCCGCATGGCCTGTTCGAGGGCCGCGTCGGCGTCGAACCCTCTCGGCCGGCCGATCGGTGCCTTCTGTCGCGTCGCCATGCGGGCAACCATACCTCTTCCGTACCGGTCGGTGCAGATGTGTTACGTTCTCGTTCGGCGCCGATCAGTACCGATCGGTACTGAAATTCGTGGAGGTAGTCGCCATGGGACAGCTCGAAGGCAAGACCGCCGTCATCACCGGCGGCGGCACCGGGATCGGCCTGGCCACCGCCGTACGGCTGGCAGGCGAGGGCGCACACGTGTTCATCACCGGCCGGCGCAGGGCCGAACTGGACAAGGCCGTGGCTGCCATCGGCCCGGCAAGGGCCACCGCGGTGGCGGGTGACATCTCCGACCTGGCCGACCTGGACCGCCTGTACGACGCGGTCCGCGCCCGCGGCCAAGGCCTGGACGTGGTCTTCGCGAACGCCGCCGCCGCGTCGTTCGCGACACTGGAGGAGGTCACCGAGGAGCACTTCGACCAGACCTTCGGCGTCAACGTGCGGGGCACGTTGTTCACGGTGCAGAAGGCGCTGCCGCTGCTCAACGAGGGCGCGTCGGTGATCCTGAACTCGTCGGTGCGCGCCGACGACGGTGTCGCGTCGTTCGGCACGTACGCGGCCTCCAAGGCGGCGATCCGGTCCTTCGCCCGGACCTGGGCCAACGAGCTCAAGGACCGGAACGTCCGGGTCAACGCGATCTCCCCGGGCACGATCGACACTCCTGGGCTCGATGCCGTGGTCGACACCCCGGACACACCCGTCACCAAGTCACAGTTCGCCGCGGGGGTCCCACTGGGCCGGATCGGGCGCGCGGACGAGGTCGCCGACGTGGTGGCGTTCCTCGCCTCCGAGCAGAGCACCTTCGTCCTCGGAGCCAACCTGTACGTCGACGGCGGTGAGAACCAGATCTGACCCGCAGACGAACCCGCGCACCCCGCGGAGCGCTACGCCCCCAACGCCCTCGACACCGCATAGATCAGAAGCCCCGCCAACGAGCCGACCACCGTGCCGTTGATCCGGATGAACTGCAGGTCACGCCCGATATGCGCCTCGATCTTCTTCGAGGTGTGCTCGGCGTCCCAGCCCGCGACCGTGTCCGTGATGAGCGAGGTGATCTCGTCGCGGTAGGTCGTCACGACGTACACCGCGGCCCCCTCGACCCAGCCGTCGACCTTGGCCTGGAGCTTCGCGTCGGTGGCCATCCGCGCGCCGAGCGAGAGCAGCGAGGCCCGTACGCGCAGCCGCAGTTCACTGCGCTCGTCCTCCGCCGCGGACACGATCATCAGCCGTACGGAGGACCAGGCGGACGCGATCAGGTCCTGGACCTCGCCGCGGCCGAGGACCTCCCGCTTGAGGTTCTCCACCCGGGCGCGGGTGTCGGTGTCGGACTGGAGGTCGGAGGCGAAGTCGGTGAGGAAGCGGTCGAGGGCGCCGCGCGCCGGGTGGGCGGGCATGTCGCGCATCTCGGTGACGAAGCGCAGCAGTTCCTTGTAGACGCGCTCACCGACCCGCTTGTCGACGAACCGCGGGGTCCAGCCGGGGGCGCCACCCTGTACGGCGTCCATCACCTGGTCGTTGTGGAAGACGAGCCAGTCGTGGGCGCGTACGCAGATCAGGTCGACGACCCGCCGGTGGCCGCCGTCCGCGACGACCTTCTCCAGCATCTTCCCTATGCCGGGGGCGATCTCCTGGGCGTCGGCCCGCCGGTTGATGGCCTCGCCGACGACGGCCTGCACGTCCGAGTCGCGCAGCACGGCGAGGGCGCCGCGCAGGGCGGTGGCCAGCTCCGCGGTCACCCGGTCGGCGTGATCCGGATCGGCCAGCCAGGTGCCGAGGCGGCTGCCGATGCCGACGGCCCGCAGCCGCTGCCGTACGACGTCCCGCGAGAGGAAGTTCTCCCCGACGAACTCGCCCAGGGAGACGCCGAGCTGGTCCTTCTTCGTGGGGATGATCGCGGTGTGCGGGATGGGGATGCCCAGGGGATGCCGGAACAGCGCGGTGACGGCGAACCAGTCGGCGAGCGCGCCGACCATGCCGGCCTCGGCGGCAGCCGCGACATAGCCCGTCCAGGCGCCCGCGCCGGAGTTCCCGGCCCACTTGGCCAGTACGTAGACGACGGCGACGAACAGCAGCAGGCCCGTCGCCGTGAGTTTCATCCGGCGCACCCCGCGGAACTTCTCCTCGTCCGCGGGGCTGAACGAGTTCATCGCGCGCCCGGGCACCGTGCGGTTCGCCGCACCGCCGGGCCGGGCATGCTGCCCTTCGGGCCCCGCTCCATCCGTTTGATCCGCTTTCGCGCTTTCCATCCGCTCCACCCGTTCCCTGTCCCCCACACACATTGTCCCAACCTGACCGACTACTGGAACGGAACAGGAGTTCCCGGCGTCTTGCCGGGCGGGGCCAGAAAAAATGGATACGGGCGGCGGGGGCAATGGGGGCCCTGTCTGCTTCCCCCCACGCCATGCCTCATCATGGGGTCATCACATCGGAGCCTCGGGCTCCCACTGCCCGAGGAGACTTGCACCGCATGACCAAGCGTCACGGTTATGCCTTGCTGGCCGCGATCGTCGCCGTAGTCGTGGTCATCTCAGCCGCCATATACGTCGGGGTCGCCGCCGACGACGGCGAGGAGAAGCCGCTCGTGGGCGGCGGCACGCCACACAACTCGGCGGCCCCCGCGTCCGTCGGCACCTGGGTCGGCGCCTGGTCGGCGTCCCCGTCCGGGGCGGAGCCCGGCACCGAGGCCAACGGAATGGCGGGCCGTTCGGTTCGCAACGTGGTGCACGTCGGCGTCGGCGGCTCCGCGGCCCGGATCACCCTGTCCAACCTCTACGGCCAGCAGCCGCTCAGCATCACGCACGCCTCGGTCGCCGTCGCGGCCACCGCGAACAACCCGGCCGCCGCTGCCGGCACCATGCGCCGCCTCACCTTCCGCGGCAGCCCGTCGGTGATCGTGCCGGCCGGGCAGCAGGTGGTCAGCGACGCCGTGCGCCTGCTCGTCCCGCACGACACGGACGTGCTGGTGACGACGTACTCGCCGACCCCGTCCGGGCCGGTCACCATCCACCCGCAGGCGCGGCAGATCTCGTACACCGCCGAGGGCGACCTCACGGAGGACGTGACAGGCACCGCGTACACCGGGCAGACGCCGTACTGGCGTTATGTGACCGCGCTGGACGTGCTGAGCAACGAGTCGGACGGCACGGTCGTCGTCATCGGCGACTCGCTCACCGACGGCTCGACCTCGTCCGTGGGCCAGAACCGGCGCTGGACGGACGTCCTCGCCGACCGGCTGCGCGACAACTCGGACGGGCCGCGCTACAGCGTCGTCAACCAGGGCATCAGCGGAAACCGCGTCCTCGGCAGCGGCCTCGGCCGGCCCGCCGAGAACCCGAGCGGTCTGATCCGCTTCAACCGTGACGTGCTCGGCCGTACGAACGTCAGGGCGGTCGTGGTCGCCCTCGGCGTCAACGACATCCTCCGTACGCCCCAGCAGACCGACGCGAACAAGATCACCGCCGGACTGCGCGAACTGAGGCGCCTGGCCCACGCCCGGGGCCTGCGGGTCGTCGGGGCCACGCTGATGCCCTTCCAGGGCCACCGCGGCTACCGCCCGCACCTGGAGGACACCCGCCAGGCCGTCAACGCCCAGATCCGCGCCGGCAAGGTCTACGACGCCTACGTCGACTTCGACAAGGCACTCCGCGACCCCTACAACCCCCGCCGCCTCCGCTCCGACTACGACTCCGGCGACCACCTCCACCCCAGCGACAAGGGCTACAAGCGCATGGCGGAAGTCTTCAACCTGAACGACCTGAAGGGCTCGGCCCCGGCGGAGCTGTGATCTTTCAGGGGCACGAGGGTTGCGCCCCTTGCTTTCAGGGGTGCGAGGGCAGCGCCCCTTGCTTTTAGGGGCGCGGGGAACTGCGCACCCAGCCACGACGGACCCGCACCCGACAACCCACCCGCGGAAGCACTCGGGCTAGGGCAAGGGCTCGGGATCGGTCCCGGGATCAGTCCCGGTCCCGGTCCCGCCGGTCGTCCCGCCGCTCGCGGCGTTCCTCCCGCCGAGCCTCCCGATGCTCCCGCATCAACTCCCGGTGCTGCTCCATCGCGGCCCGGTGAATGGACCGCGCCTCATCCAGCGAGTCCCGATGACCCAAGTCGCCGGAGCCGGAGCCCTCAAGGGCCCGGCGCCGGGACTCCTCCAACTCCTCCTGCCGCGCGGCCTTCCGCTCCAGCTTCTCCAGCCGCCGCTCCTCCTTCTGCCGGAGCCGCTCGGCCTTCGTCACCTTGCGCTCGACACCGACACCGCCCCAGAAGGCGAACCCGGTGACGACGACACGCGGGGCGCCGGGGTCGCCCTCGACGCCCTCCTCACTGTGGTCGAAGCCGCCCATGACGCCGATGCCGCGGACGAGGACCTCGACGCCGGGCGGCACGATCACACTCATCCCGCCCATGATCGCGACGCAGTTGACGACGACCTCGCCGTCGGCGAAGTTCGCCTCGCGCAGGTCGATGACACCGCCGCCCCAGAACGCGAAGGAGTTGAACCGCTTCGGCATGGTCCAGCGCCCCTTGCGCTCGAACCCGCCCAGGACAGCGACACCCCACCGGGACGAACCGTCACCGCCGACGATGCGGCCCGCCCAGCCGCCCGCCCCCGCGGGCTGCTTGACCATGGAAACGGTGGGAACGGGAGGCGGAGTCACCCCGGGCGCGGGCAGATCCCGCGTGATGGGCGCCAACTCCTTGTACGTACGCGCCTTGTACGTCGCCTCAAGACGTTCCTCGAACTCCTCCATGTCGAGGCGCCCCTCCGCGACGGCGTCCCTCAGCACTTCGGCGACCTGTTCACGATCGGCGTCGGAGGCGCGCAGTTCGGGAAGCCCGTCGGGATGTTCATCGGGGAGTTCGTCCGTCATGGACAGAAGCCTACGAGGTTGCCTTCTCCGCGTACATGCGGCTGATGACCGCCTCGATGTCCGGCTCCCGCACCGACAGGTCCACCAGCGGATACGCGGCGGCGATCCGCGCCACGAGCGGCGCCGCCGACTGGGCCGCCGGGAACGCGAGCCACTGCCGCGGCCCCTCGACCTTCACCACCCGCGCCGACTCGACCTCGATGGGCGGGAGTTCACGCTCCAGGTCCACCACGAGCGTCCGCTCGCTCTCGCCGATCTCGTGCAGCCCGGTCAGCGGCCCGTCGTACATCAGACGCCCGTGGTCGATGACCATCACGCGCCGGCACAGCTGCTCGATGTCGGTCAGGTCGTGGGTGGTGAGCAGGACGGTGGTGCCCTGCTCGGCGTTGAGGTGCCGCAGGAACTCCCGCACCTTCGCCTTGCTGATCACATCGAGCCCGATCGTCGGCTCGTCCAGGTACAGCACCTCCGGATCGTGCAGCAGCGCCGCCGCGATGTCCCCGCGCATCCGCTGCCCGAGCGACAGCTGCCGCACGGGAACGTCCAACAGCTCGGCCAGTTCGAGGAGTTCGACACACCGGTCGAGGTTCTCGGCGTACCGCGCGTCCGGGATCCGGTACATGCGGTGCATCAGCCGGTACGAGTCGATCAGCGGAAGGTCCCACCACAGGGTCGTACGCTGCCCGAACACCACCCCGATGCGGTGCGCGAGCCGGGTGCGCTCGCGCGAGGGGTCGATGCCCGCCACCCGGAGCCGTCCGCCGCTCGGAGTCAGGATCCCCGTGAGCATCTTGATCGTGGTGGACTTGCCCGCACCGTTCGGCCCGATGTAGCCGACCATCTCGCCGCGCGCCACGGCGAAGGAGATCGAGTCGACCGCCCGCACCTGCCGCCGCTCGCTGCGCATGAAACCGGTCTTCTTGCGTACGTCGAAGACCTTCTCCACGCCGTCGAGGCGAATGAAGTCGTCGCCGTGATCGTCGGCGGGGCCGAAGTCCTTCTGTGTGTCCGTCTGCGTGTCCATGTGCGGCTAACTCCCCGTGCTCCGGTACGAACGAAGACCCGCGCGCCAGGCGACCCCCGAGAGCGCGCAGCAGACGACCGCCACCAGCGGCGGCAGGAACGCGACCCACTCGGGCAGGTCGAGCGGGTACGGCAGGTCCAGCACGTACAGCGCGGGCACCCAGTTGACGAAGGCCAGCGGCACCACGAACGTCACCCCGCGCACCAGGTCCTTCGCGAAGACCGTCGGCGGATACTGCAGCAGCGTGGTGCCGCCGTACGTGAAGGAGTTCTGCACCTGGGACGCGTCCTGCGCCACGAACTGGAAGGCCGCGCCCGCCACGAACACCGACGCGAAGATGGCGGCCCCGCTGACCACCATCACCGGCATCATCAGCACCTTCAGCGGGGTCCAGGAGATGTCGACCACGACGAGCGCGTACCCGAGGACCAGCAGCCCCTGTGTGATCCGGCCCAGCCTGCGCAGCGCGAAGCGGTCCGCGGCGACCTGTGCGAGCACCGGCGCGGGCCGCACCAGCAGCGTGTCGAGCGTGCCGTCGCGCACCCGCTGCCCGAGCCGGTCCACCGAGCCGAGCGCCAGATCGGTGAGCCCGAACGCGGCGCTGGACAGCCCGTACAGGAACGCCACCTCGCCCAGCGAGTACCCGCCGAGCTCGTCGACCCGCGAGAACATCAGCAGGATCGCCACGAAGTCGAGCGCGGTCCCCGCGAAGTTGCCGAAGACCGTCATCGCGAAGGACGCGCGGTACGCCATCGTCGAGCGGATCCACATCCAGGCGATCAGCCGGTAGGCCCGCAGCCCGTCCACCACCCGCGAGCGACCGGTCGGCGGGAAGCCGCGGTGCGCGTCGTGCCTCTCCTGAGCCTGAAGGTCAGCCACCCTGGACCACCACCCTGCGCGTCGCCGCCGACTGGACCATGCGCCCCACCGCGAGCAGCCCGACGGCCCAGGCGGCCTGGAAGGCGTACGTACGCCACAGCGCGAAGCCGGTGCGCTCGCCGAGCAGTACGTCCGCCGGGGCCTGGAGCAGCGCCGACCAGGGCAGCGCCCGGGCCAGCTCGCCGAGGGCGCCCGGGAAGACGTTCAGCGGCAGCGTCATCCCGGAGAAGAAGAGCCCCGCGAGCACGGCCAGCTGCTGCACGCCCGCCCCGTCCATGAACCAGAACGCCAGCAGCGCCACGAGATAGCGGATCGCGAAACTCACCAGGAGACCGAGGACGACGGCGACGAGGAACGCCAGCCAGGTCCCGGCGTCGGCCGGCAGCGCGAGATGGAACACGAGCCCCCCGAACGCCATCGGCACCACACCACGCCCCAGCAACTGGAACGCGGACCGCCCCACGTCGGCCGCCAGCCACCACATCTGGAGGTCCGCGGGCCGGTACAGGTCGATCGCGATGTCACCCGTACGGATTCTCTCGATCAGCTCGTCCTCGAAACCGCCGCCCATCACCGCGACCGCCGCGAGCAGCCCCTGCCCGAGCCACACGTACGTCACCGCCTGGGACTGGTCGTACCCGCCGAGGCCAGGCCTTTCGTCCCACAGCGCGATGTACGTGTACGCCAGGATCAGCCCGAAGACGGTGTTGGTGAACACGCCCGCGGCGGTGGCCACCCGATAGGTCGCGTACCGCCGGAACGCGCCCGCCGCGACGGCCGTGTACAACCGCCAAGTCCCCACGTCGGGCCCCCTTCGACCGGTCCGAGCCAAAACGCAGGAGCCTAGTCCCGGGGCCGTACCGCGTGCCACGCATTTTCTCTGCAGGACGCGTGCCACGTGCCGGGAACGAATCGCCGGGTGCGACAGTCTTCAAGGAGGGGCGCACAAGGCGTACGAGGGCGTACGAGACGTATGACGCGAAACGGGAGTCCGGCACAACATGAACGACCAGCCGCAGCCGCAGCAGCCGAGCGAGGGCTGGGCACCGAGGGAACCGGGACCCGCCGCAGCGGCGGCACCGGAGACACCCGGCACACCCGGCAAGAAGCCCAAGCGCCAGAAGCGCACCGGATGGGGACGGCTCATCCCGACCTGGCGGATGGTGCTCGGCACGGTCCTCACCGGGCTCCTGCTGCTCATCGGCCTGTTCGCACTCGGCTACTACCTGGTGAAGATCCCGGCCGCGAACTCGGCGGCGATGAAGCAGAGCAACGTCTATCTGTACTCGGACGGCAGCCAGCTCGCCCGTGACGGCGAGGTCAACCGGGAGAACGTGACGCTGGCGCTGATCTCCAAGGACGCCCAGCACGCGGTGCTGGCCGCCGAGGACCGCGACTTCTACAGCGAGTCGGCGATCGACCCCAAGGCGATGATCCGCGCCGGCTGGAACACCGCGACGGGCAAGGGCAAGCAGTCCGGCTCGACGATCACCCAGCAGTACGTGAAGAACTACTACCTGGCCCAGGAGCAGACGGTCACCCGGAAAGCGAAGGAGTTCTTCATCGCGATCAAGCTGGACCGCGAGAAGAGCAAGGACGACATCCTGGAGGGCTACCTCAACACCAGCTACTTCGGCCGCAACGCGTACGGCATCCAGGCCGCCGCCCAGGCCTACTACGGCGTCGACGCCAAGGACCTGACGGTCGGCCAGGGCGCCTACCTGGCGTCGCTGCTGAACGCGCCGAGCGAGTTCGACGTCGTGGCCCACCCCGAGAACAAGCCCGCGGCGCTGGCCCGCTGGAACTACGTCCTCGACGGCATGGTCAAGAAGAAGTGGATCACCGCGTCCGAGCGCTCGGGCATCAAGTTCCCCGAGCCCAAGCAGACGGTGATCGCGGCCGGCATGTCCGGACAGCGCGGCTACATCGTCAAGGCCGTCAACGACTACCTCACCGACAACAAGATCCTCGACGAGGACGAGCTGAACGCCGGCGGCTACCGCATCACGACCACCCTGCAGAAGCCCAAGCAGGACGCCTTCGTGAAGGCCGTCAACGACCAGGTGATGGAGAAGCTCGACAAGAAGGACCGCAAGGTCGACAACTACGTCCGCGCGGGCGGCGCCTCCATCGACCCGAAGACCGGCAGGGTCCTCGCGATGTACGGCGGCATCGACTACACGAAGCAGTACTACAACAACGCGACCCGCCGGGACTACCAGGTCGGCTCCACCTTCAAGCCGTTCGTGTTCACCGCGGCCGTGCAGAACGACTCGACCACGCAGGACGGCCGCACGATCACCCCGAACACCGTCTACGACGGCACCAACAAGCGCCCCGTACAGGGCTGGGAGGGCGGCACGTACGCCCCGGAGAACGAGGACCAGGTCTCGTACGGGCAGATCTCGGTCCGCACCGCCACGGACAAGTCCGTGAACTCCGTGTACGCGCAGATGGCGGTGGACGTCGATCCGGAGAAGGTCGAGAAGACGGCCGTCGGCCTCGGCATCCCGTCCGACACCCCCGACCTGACGGCGTCCCCGTCGATCGCGCTCGGCCCGGCCACGGCCAGCGTCCTCGACATGGCGGAGGCGTACGCGACCCTCGCCAACCACGGCAAGCGCGGTACGTACACGATGATCGACAAG
Source organism: Streptomyces phaeochromogenes (assembly GCF_001418655.1). Lineage (GTDB taxonomy): Bacteria > Actinomycetota > Actinomycetes > Streptomycetales > Streptomycetaceae > Streptomyces > Streptomyces phaeochromogenes. Next base: position 16,039 of record NZ_LIQZ01000063.1, read on the forward strand.
ATCACCAAGGACGGCTCGGACGTGGTGGACCTGCCCGGGCGCAAGACCTGGCAGGCCGTGAGCCGCGAGGCCGCCGACACCACGACCTCGGTCCTGCAGAGCGTCGTCGACGGCGGCACCGGCACGGCCGCGCAGGCCGCCGGACGGCCCTCCGCGGGCAAGACCGGCACGGCGGAGGAGGACCAGGCGGCCTGGTTCGCGGGCTACACCCCGAACCTCGCCACGGTCGTCGCCATCATGGGCCAGGACCCCGACACGGGCGCGCACAAGTCGCTGTACGGGGCGCTCGGGCAGCCCCGCATCAACGGCGGCGGCTACCCGGCGCAGATCTGGGCCCAGTACACGAAGGCCGCTCTGAAGGGCACCTCCGCCCAGGAGTTCGACCTGCGGCTCCAGGACGGCGCGGAGGAGCAGCAACTCCCGCCCGCCGACCCCGACGAGGACCAGCCGGGCACGGACGCCGGCCAGGACAACGGCGGCACCACCGGCGGCGAGGAGACCCCCGCGACCGAGGGCCAGACCGGCGGCACCACCACGGACGGCGGCACGACCGGCGACGGCGGGACGACGACCGACGGCGGCACCACGGGCGACGGAGGCACGACCACCGGAGGCGCGACGACGGGTGGCGGCACCGGCTTTCCCACGGGTGGCACCACCACGGACGGCGGCACCACCGACGGCGGCACGACGGAGGGCAGCACCACGGACGGAACAGGGGGCGACGACGGGGTCACGGGGACGAACTTCGGCGGCTTCCCGTAGTTCGGAGGCCGCCGCAGTTCGGGGCCCCGCGCGCCGTCCCTCAACGTCCGGGGGTCAGTGACCGGAGGTCGCCTTCAGCCCCACCACGGCAACCAGCAGCAGACAGACGAAGAAGATCCGGGCGGCGGTCGTGGGTTCACCCAGCACCGCCATGCCGAACACCGCCGCCCCGGCCGCGCCGATGCCGACCCAGACGCCGTAGGCGGTACCGATGGGCAGCGTCTTCGCCGCGTACGACAGCAGGAACATGCTGGCGACGATGCCCGCACCGGTGAGAACGCTCGGCACGAGCCGCGTGAAACCGTCGGTGTACTTCATACCGATCGACCAGCCGACTTCCAGCAGACCGGCGACGACAAGCAGGACCCAGGCCATGAGGCACCTCCGTGAACGGATCAACAGGCGTTGATCAACAGGGGTGCGTCGTCTTTTCGAGTCCCGGTACGGCGCGTCTCGTCGGGGTCCTTCCAAGGTAGCAAAGGCCAAGCAAAAGGGGCTGGTGACTACGGTCACCAGCCCCCTGCTCTGCTTTCGGCCTCTGTTTCAGAGGTACAGGCCGGTCGAGTCCTCGGAGCCCTCGAACCGGTCCGCAGCCACGGCGTGCAGGTCCCGCTCACGCATCAGCACGTACGCGGTACCGCGCACCTCGACCTCGGCAAGGTCCTCCGGGTCGTACAGGACGCGGTCGCCCGGCTCCACGGTCCGTACGTTCTGCCCGACCGCGACGACCTCGGCCCAGGCGAGCCGCCGGCCCACGGCCGCCGTCGCCGGAATCAGGATGCCGCCGCCGGAACGGCGCTCGCCCTCGGCGGTGTCCTGCCGCACGAGCACACGGTCGTGGAGCATCCGGATGGGCAACTTGTCGTGATGGTTCTTCTCGCTCACGTCTCGAACCTACCTGCCTTCACACGGTTCGTACGTACGTGGGGTGCGACCGGGGATGGGCTCGCGGGTGCGGGCGGGGTGACGGCGGGTCAGCCCCTGCGGCGCCTGGTGCTCAGGGTGAGCAGTCCGACGACTCCGACCACGACGAGGGCGACGGGCACGATGCGGTCAAGACGCGGCGCCCCCTCCTCCGTCACGAACTGCCCCTTCACATCGCCGACGACGCGGTTGACGCCGACGTAGGCGCGCCCGAGCGTGTGGTCGACGCTCGACGCCACCTTGGCCTTGGCGTCCCCGACGATGGTCTTCGGGTGCACCCGCACACCGATCTCGTCGAGCGTCTCGGCGAGAGTTTCGCGACGGCGCTTGATGTCCGCCTCGATCTGCGCCGGAGTCCTGGTGTCCGGCGTGCTCGACGTGTCCGACACGCGCTGCCTCCGTGGTCGTGGTCGTTTCTTCCCGTGGCCTGTTCTCTTCGGCCTTTTCTCTGGTCGACAGTCTGTCAGCTCCGCGCGCCGCGCACCGCCCGGCACCCCCATTACGCTCGGGTGCGAATCCACCACCTCGCAAGGAGACCGAACGAGATGACCGAGCGACTCCAGCCCGGCGACACCGCCCCCGCCTTCACCCTGCCCGACGCCGACGGCAACGAGGTCTCCCTGGCCGACCGCAAGGGCCGCAAGGTCATCGTCTATTTCTACCCGGCCGCCCTCACCCCCGGCTGCACCAAGCAGGCCTGCGACTTCACGGACAACCTCGAGCTCCTCGCCGGCGCGGGCTACGACGTCATCGGCGTCTCCCCCGACAAGCCCGAGAAGCTCGCCAAGTTCCGCGACAAGGAAAACCTGAAGATCACCCTCCTCGCCGACCCCGAAAAGACGGTCACCGAGTCCTACGCCGCCTACGGCGAAAAGAAGAACTACGGCAAGACCTACATGGGCGTAATCCGCTCCACGATCGTGGTGGACGAGGAGGGCAAGGTCGAACGGGCGCTGTACAACGTCCGGGCGACGGGGCACGTGGCGAAGATCATCAAGGACTTGGGGATCTGAAACCCTGAGGTCCGGCTCCCCGCATTACCTGCATCAGAACGGCCCGCACCGCAACAAGCGGCGCGGGCCGTTCCACGTTCGGACGTGACCATCCGATAAGCGGTTCGTTACTCCGTACGGGACTGCGAACAGGCAGTCGAGGCAGGAGGGGCAAGCGGGTATGCGGAGCACACCGAAGCCAGCGATGAAAGCCGACCCTGGTCGCGGCATGCCACGACCAGACCCGTACAGCAAGGAGCGGCTCGCACCGGTCGTCGCCGAGGCCCGTAACTGGACTGACCTGATGCGACGCCTCGGCCTCGGGACAAGTGGCGGCCAACGGCGTGTACTGCAGGGGAAAGTAACGGATCACGGACTCGACACGAGCCACTTCGCCAAGCGAAGCCCATGGCGCAAGTACCCGGACGCCGCCATTGCAGAAGCTGCCCTCGCGTCGTCCTCGCTGCGCGAAGTGGCCCTAAAGTTGGGTGCCGCCCCAGCAACAGGAACGCTCTCCCACATCCGACGCCGCATCAGTGCGGCGGGCATCGACATCAGCCACTTCCCCGGCATGGATCGCCCCGACGTGGACCTGCCTTTCACCCCGGAGGAGCTGCGGACAGCTGCATCCACGTCAACCAGCATGCGAGGTGTTGCCCGCACACTTGGCGTCCCGGATGACAGTCGTTCACGCGCGACGTTGAGCCGGATGCTCCTCGCACTGGGCATTGACGTCGGACACTTTTCATACCGGCGTGCCCCTATTCCCAAGGACAGGCTGCGCAGCCTTGTACAGAGCTCCAGCAGCTACGCCGACGTCATGCGTGGTCTCGACATGGAAGTCAACGACACCAATCACCGACGCGTTCGGCGCATCGCTTCGCGCCTGAATCTCGACACCAGCCACTTCAAGCGCCGAGCCTGGGGGCTACCGGATCGCCCACCACCGTCATCGACCGCACACCGGGTACTGGTCGTCCTGCCGGATCAAGCGGGACGGACCAACAGGACGCAGCTCCACCGGGCCCTGATCGAGATCGGGGTGCCGTACGTATGCGTGGAGTGCGGCAACACCGGTGAGTGGCGGGGTCGCCCGATTACCCTGCAGATCGATCATGCCAACGGAGACTGGCGGGACAACCGCAGAGAGAACCTGCGATACCTCTGCCCCAACTGCCATGCACTGACGGAGACGTGGTGCCGCCAGAAGGGAAGGGCACGTCTCGCAGGGTGACCTGTTCTCCCCGTACACTTAACGCCGGTCGAGCACGATGACCGTTTTTGAGCGGCCGTGATGGAACTGGCAGTCATGCTGGGTTTAGGTCCCAGTGGGTTCACACCCGTGTGGGTTCGAGTCCCACCGGCCGCACGCCTTTAAATCGAAGGCCCGCCTCGCACTTCCTGCGAGCCGGGCCTTCGCCGTACTTAGGAGTTGGCCAGGACAGCCTCGGGTGGGAATGGGGCAGTCGCGAAACAGAGGCCCTCACTCGGCCGGCAGCGCGAACCACCGCAGCAGTACCGGCTTGGCGTCCGGTGGGGCGTCCTCCGGGCCCCGGGCGAAGCGGGTCAGGAGGTCGAGGTAGGCGTCGTGGAAGGCGGTCACCTCTTCCTTGGTGAGGTGACTGAGGCTGCGGGAGCCCCGCATCCAGCCGTCCGACTCGGCCTGTTCCTCGGTGAAGCGGCGGGCCAGCTCGATGTCCTCATCCAGCCGCATCCGGTCGAGGGCCCCCGCGACCGCCCGCTCGCCGTCGGTCATCTCGTCCTGCGCCGGCCTGCGTACGTCGAGTCCGCGCACCGCCCGCCACCAGCGCTCGCGACTGTTGGGCCGTTCCGGCACGTCCTCGATGAAGCCGCCGCGCTCCAGGCGGCGCAGGTGATAGCTGAGGGTGCCGGTGTTCTCCCCGAGGGCGGCGGCGAGGGTGGTGGAGGTCGCCGGGCCCGAGACGGCCAGGTGGCGGAGGATCTTCAGGCGCAGCGGGTGGGCGAGGGCCTTGAGGGCCGCCGGGTCGCTGACCGCGCGTCGCTCGCCGTCGGGCCCGGCATTGGCACCGGCCTCGGCATCAGGGGTGGGCTCCGGCTCGGCTGCATCACTCATGAGGGCAGCCTACGCCCAGCACAGCCGAATCTCTGCAGAGTGAAGTCTGCAGAATTTTCTCTGCAGACCTTCCATTGCAGAGGAACGGCTGCAATCCTTGAGGCGTGGACATCGACATCGCGGGACCCTCCCGCCCGTCCGCCATTCACCTGGAGGCCTTCATGCTTCGCGCCCGACGTCTCGTCATGGCACTGTCCGCCCTGGCCCTCGCCGCCGGCACGGGCGCGGCGACTGCGGGTCCCGTGCAAGCCGACGCTGGCGCAAGTGCTGGTGCTGGTGCTGGTGCGGACGCGCGTCAGCTTGGCTTCGCGGACTGTCCGACCCTCTCCGAGCTTCCCGAAGGCGCCGATCCGGCGAAGTGGCGGTGCGAGGCCATGACCGCCACGGGGCATCTGACCCTCGGTCGCGTCGAGGTGCCGATCGACCGGCCCCTGGCGATCACCTTCGCGGAGGGCAGGGTCGACGGCGAGTTCCGTCAGGTGTTCGGGGCGATGGCCGCCACTCCCCTACGAGTTCGGGGCACACCGCTGTCGATCACGCCTCGGTACGGCGGCTATTCGGACTTCGAGTCCAACGACGAGCGGCGGGGCGAGCTGGATCTGACGTTCCGTGTATCCGGGCCGGGGGTCCCGCGCGGTTGTTCCATAGGCACCGACGCGGCCCCGGTCCACCTGGTGCTCAAGGAGACGGATCCGTCGAGGGTCGTCTCGCCGGACCCGCTGATCGTCGCCTTCGGGGTGGCCGACAACCGCTTTGCGGCGCCGGGCACTTCGGGCTGCGGCCGACTGGGCCCCGTGCTCGACAAGGTGCTGCGGTTGCCGGCACCGGCCGGTGTGAACGGCATCGACCTGGACGCGCGGGTGGCGCTGCGGTCGTACGGCGCGGTGGGGTAGCCGAGCGGTCGTGGCCGGGTTCCGGTTGGTTCCTCAGCCCAGCAACTCCCGTACGACCGGTACGAGTCCGCGGAACGCCTTGCCCCGGTGGCTGATCGCGTTCTTCTCGTCGGGAGTGAGTTCCGCGCAGGTTCGGGTGTCGCCCTCGGGCTGGAGGATCGGGTCGTAGCCGAAGCCGTGGGTGCCGGTGGGCTCGTGGCGCAGGGTGCCAAGGAGGCGGCCCTCGACCACGCGTTCCGTTCCGTCGGGGAGGGCGAGTGCGGCGGCGCAGGCGAAGTGGGCGGCGCGGTGTTCGTCGGCGATGTCGCCGAGTTGGGCGAGGAGGAGCCTGAGGTTGGCCTCGTCGTCGCCGTGGGTGCCGGACCAGCGGGCGGAGAAGATGCCGGGGGCGCCGCCGAGGACGTCGACACAAAGGCCCGAGTCGTCGGCGACGGCCGGGAGGCCGGTGGCTTGGGCGAGAGCGTGCGCCTTGAGGAGGGCGTTCTCGGCGAAGGTGACGCCGGTTTCCTTGACGTCGGGGATCTCCGGGTAGGCGTCCGCGCCGACGAGGTCGTGGTGGAGACCTGCGGCGGCGAGGATCGCCCTTAGCTCGGTGAGCTTTCCGGCGTTGCGGGTGGCGAGGATCAGGCGGGTCATGGTGCTCACCCTAGCCAGGCGGGCGGTGCCGCTCGTGCGGTGCCTGCGATCGCCCGCCCACCGCTGCCCGCGATCCGATCGCCTGCCACCCGCGGCGGAGCCGGTCGTTCACGGGCGGATGGGCGCCCCCCCGTCGTCCACCCGTGGCAGGAACGGCCGCCCATTCGCGGCGGGCAGGCGTACACCCACGGCAGGACGGCCGTTGCCGCTAAGCCCATCCGCGGCAGGACGCCCGTTGCCGCTACAGGCGACGTCTACCGGCTACGGGCGATGCCACGGCCGCGGCCACGTCTACGGCGTGCAGACCTTGGTGAGTTCGCCGGCCGCGTCCGTGACGGGGCTGATGTCCGGGGTCTCGTCGCCGTTCTTGATGGAGTCGCGGACGTTGGTGACCGCCTTCTGGAGGTCGTCCACCGCCTTGTTGATGTCGGTGTCGTCGGTCTTGTCGCCGATGGTGTCGAGGTTCTTGTCGATGGAGTCGAGCGCCTCGTCGGCCTGCGTCGGGTCGTTCGCGGCGTTCTCCACGGCCTGCTGGAGGTCGGTGACGCTGTCGGCGATGGTGTCGGCGGTCTGGACGCAGTCCAGGGCCTTGTTGACGGCGTCGCAGCCGGTGGTCAGCCCGGCCGTCAGCGCGACGGCTGCCACGGCGGCGGCGATGGCAGTGGTGCGGCGTACTCGGCGGCGACTCGCGGCCATGGAACGGTCCTCCCGATGCGTCAGGCCCGAGGGCCCCGTTGCGTAGGCCACAAGGCCCCCGTGTGGTGCTGGCCGGGCGTACGGCGGTGTGCCGTACGCCCGTACTCGTAGGGACGCGACGGCCGGTGCCGTGGTTGCCCGTGGCAGGAGGCCGTCTTGGTGTGTCCTTTACCTTTCCAGGACCGTATCAAGTGCCGTGCGCTGGGCGACAGCGAGTTCCGTGCAGCCCAGAACGGCCAGGTCGAGAAGGGAGTTGAGCTCCTCGCGGGCGAACGGTTCGGCCTCGGCGGTGCCCTGGACCTCGACGAAGCGGCCGTCGCCGGTGCAGACGACGTTCATGTCGGTGTCGGCGCGGACGTCCTCCTCGTAGCAGAGGTCGAGGAGGGGTACGCCGCCGACGATGCCGACCGAGACGGCGGACACCGTTCCCGTCAAGGGCTGGCGGCCGGCGCGGATGATCTTCTTGCCCTGGGCCCAGGAGATGGCGTCCGCGAGGGCGACGTACGCGCCGGTGATGGCCGCGGTGCGGGTGCCGCCGTCGGCCTGGAGGACGTCGCAGTCGAGGACGATGGTGTTCTCGCCGAGTGCCTTGTAGTCGATGACGGCGCGCAGGGACCGTCCGATGAGGCGGCTGATCTCGTGCGTACGGCCGCCGATCTTGCCGCGGACGGATTCGCGGTCGCCGCGGGTGTTGGTGGCCCGCGGGAGCATGGAGTATTCGGCGGTGACCCAGCCCTCGCCGCTGCCCTTGCGCCAGCGCGGGACGCCCTCGGTCACGGAGGCGGTGCAGAAGACCTTCGTGTCGCCGAAGGAGACGAGGACGGAGCCCTCGGCGTGCTTGCTCCAGCCGCGTTCGATGGTGATCGGGCGGAGCTGTTCGGGCGTGCGGCCGTCGATTCGAGACATGGCGTCGAGCCTAGTCGTATACGGGTGAGGGGCCGCCCCGGGTAACGGAAGCGGCCCCTCAGGAGTGAGACCTCAGGTCCCGGGGCCGGGGCCCGGAGTCGGAGGTTTCACATCATGTCTTCGATGTCCGCGGCGATCGGGTCCGCGTCGGTGCCGATGACGACCTGGATGGCGTTGCCCATCTTGACGACGCCGTGGGCGCCCGCGGCCTTCAGGGCGGCCTCGTCGACCTTGCTCGGGTCGATGACCTCGGTGCGGAGGCGGGTGATGCAGCCCTCGACCTCTTCGATGTTCTCGATGCCACCGAGCCCGGCGACGATCTTCTCAGCCTTGCTGGCCATGTCCTACTCCCTGATCCGAACCGCTTTGTCGCAGTAACCCACAGTTGGCCCATCTTCGCGAGCGGTCACGTCACCCGTACCGAATGATGGCGAACACGACAGCGCAACCGTTCGCCGACTGGTCTACACCAGTTTTCAACGGCCGCCAAACCCGGTCCCGTTCCAGCGGGCGCGGGAGGGCGGCGGGAGACGTGTGGAGGGGCGCGGGAGGATGCAGGAGGACCGCCGATGAGTGCCGACAGCGCCGCCGCGCCCGCGCGCGCCCGCTGGAGCAACCTGTTCCAGGGCCTGCAGAAGATGGGCCGCAGCCTCCAACTGCCCATCGCCGTACTGCCGGCCGCCGGCATTCTCAACCGCCTGGGCCAGCCGGACGTGTTCGGTGCCGACGGTCTCGGCTGGACGGACGTCTCCAAGGTGATGGCGGGCGCGGGCGGCGCGCTGCTGGACGGCTCGCTCGGTCTGCCGCTGCTGTTCTGCGTCGGTGTGGCGATCGGCATGGCGAAGAAGGCCGACGGTTCGACGGCTCTCGCGGCGGTGGCCGGGTTCCTCGTCTACTACAACGTGCTGCGGCAGTTCCCCGAGGACTGCGCCGAGCAGGCGAAGGTGGTGGCGGCCGGCTGTCAGGCGGACGACGGCTCGGTGGTGGTGTTCACCTACCAGAATCCGGGTGTCTTCGGCGGCATCATCATGGGGCTGATGGCGGCCTACTTCTGGCAGCGCTACCACCGCACCAAGCTGGTGGACTGGCTGGGCTTCTTCAACGGCCGCCGTCTCGTGCCGATCATCATGGCGTTCGTGGCGATCGCGTTCGCGGCGCTGTGTCTGTGGGTGTGGCCGCCGGTCGGCCGGGGTCTTGAGGACTTCAGCGACTGGCTGGTGAGCCTGGGTTCGTGGGGTGCGGGTCTCTTCGGTCTCGCCAACCGGGCGCTGCTCGTGATCGGGCTGCACCAGTTCCTGAACGTGCCCATGTGGTTCCAGTTCGGCAGTTACACCAAGCCGGACGGCACGGTCGTGCACGGCGACATCAACATGTTCCTGGCGGGCGACCCGGACGCGGGGCAGTTCACGTCGGGCTTCTTCCCCATCATGATGTTCGCGCTCCCGGCGGCGTGCCTGGCGATGACGCACTGCGCGAAACCCCAGCGCCGCAAGGAGATTGGCGGCCTGATGACGTCGATCGCCCTGACGTCGTTCGTCACGGGCATCACGGAACCGATCGAGTACTCCTTCGTGTTCATCGCACCCGCGCTGTACGCGGTGCACGCGATCCTCACGGGCGTCTCGATGGCGGTGACATGGGGTCTGGGCGTGCACGACGGGTTCAGTTTCTCGGCGGGCCTGATCGACTACGTCATCAACTGGAATCTGGCCACGAAACCCTGGGCGATCATTCCGATCGGCCTGTGCTTCGCCGCCGTCTACTACGTGGTCTTCCGGTTCGCGATCACGAAGTTCAACCTGCCGACGCCCGGCCGGGAGCCGGAGGACGAGGTCGAGGACGTGACGAAGGCGTAAGCGCTCCGCCTTTCCTGGGGCCCCGAGGCCGTTCGTAGTCTGCGGACCGTCGTGGCCATTTCGCGCAGTTCCACGCGCCCCTTATGGGGCGCTTTTTCATGCTTACAGGCACTTGATTCCGTATGGTCCAGGCCACAAAAACTGCGGGTTCCTTATCTCACCTTCACCGTGCTACAACAGGTCTACACCACTGAGTGGTGTAGACCACGTGGATGCTGTCCATCCCCCGTGCAATTTCCTTCCGTTCATTTCCCGTCCCCGGCAGCACCCTGCACATGGAGGAACCATGACCACCGCCACAGCTCCGGCGGCCCCCGCGAAGAAGTGGGGATCCGGCCTGCTCCAGGGCCTGCAGAAGGTCGGCCGCAGTCTGCAGCTCCCCATCGCAGTGCTGCCGGCCGCCGGCATCCTGCTCCGTCTCGGCCAGCCCGATGTGTTCGGCCCGGACGGGCTCGGCTGGAACAAGGTCGCGTCCGTGTTCGCCACCGCCGGCGACGCGGTCTTCGCCAACCTGCCGTTGCTGTTCTGCGTCGGCATCGCCATCGGCTTCGCCAAGAAGTCGGACGGCTCCACCGCGCTCGCGGCGCTCGTCGGGTTCCTCGTCTACAAGAACGTGCTCACCGCGTTCCCGATCAGCGAGGCCAAGGTCCAGAAGGGCGCGGACGTCGCCGCGACCTACAACGACCCCAAGGTCCTCGGCGGCATCGTGATGGGCCTGATAGCCGCCGTCACCTGGCAGCGCTTCCACCGCACCAAGCTCCCCGACTGGCTCGGCTTCTTCAACGGCCGCCGTCTCGTACCGATCCTGATGGCCTTCATCGGCACCGCCGTCGGCGTCTTCTTCGGCCTCGTCTGGGAGCCCGTCGGCGACGTCATCACCAACTTCGGCGAGTGGATGACCGGCCTCGGCTCGGTCGGCGCGGGCATATTCGGCGCCATCAACCGCGCGCTGCTGCCGGTCGGCATGCACCAGTTCGTGAACACCGTCGCCTGGCAGGAGATCGGTACCTACACGGACTCCGCCGGTGCCGTCTGGCACGGTGACCTGCCGCGCTTCTTCCACGGCGACCCGACCGCCGGTCAGTTCATGACGGGCTTCTTCCCCATCATGATGTTCGCGCTCCCGGCCGCCGCCCTGGCGATCACGCACTGCGCCCGCCCCGAGCGCCGCAAGGCCGTCGGCGGCATGATGGTCTCCCTCGCGCTGACCTCGTTCGTCACGGGTATCACCGAGCCGATCGAGTTCGCGTTCATGTTCATCGCGCCGGTCCTGTACGTGATCCACGCGGTCCTGACCGCGATCTCGATGGCCGTCACCTGGGCGCTGGGCGTCCACCACGGCTTCAGCTTCTCCGCGGGCGCCATCGACTACTTCCTCAACTGGAACCTCGCCACCAAGCCATGGATGATCATCCCGATCGGCCTGGTCTTCGCGGCGATCTACTACGTGACCTTCCGCTTCGCGATCATCAGGTTCAACCTCGCGACGCCGGGCCGCGAGCCCGACGAGGAGGTCGAGGACCTCACCAAGGCGTGAGGACCAAGGCCTGAGCACCAAGGTCTGAGGCATGACGAAGGCCCCCGGAGCCGATCGGCTCCGGGGGCCTNNCCGTACGCCTCCACGGGGTGGCTCACCTTCTCGGTGTGCACCGAGAACGGGCCGATCTCGAACGAGCCCGGCTTGACCGTGTGGAAGTCGAAGACCTCGCTCATCGAGGAGGCGGAGGGGGTGTCCGCGTACGCGGTGGTCAGGCGCTGTTCCGTGCCCTCTGGTCCGTAGACGGGGATCGGATCGCAGCGCCCGCCGTCATGGCGGTAGTAGCGTGCGACGAAGTACGCGCACATGTCGATGCAGTGGTCGGCGTGCAGGTGGCTGAGGAAGATCGCGTCAAGGTCGTAGAGACCGCAGTGGCGCTGCAGCTCGCCAAGGGCACCGTTGCCCATGTCGAGAAGCAGCCGGAAGCCGTCGGCCTCGACGAGGTAGCTCGAGCAGGCCGATTCCGCGGACGGGAACGACCCCGAGCAGCCGACGACGGTGAGCTTCATAAAGCAGAAACCTCCGCTGGCGGGGAGTGAAGACGGGGGTCGTGCGGTCCGTCGAGCGTAAGGCGCAAAAGGTCCTGTCGCTCCTCCGTCGAGGGCTGTTGTGGGGGAACTCACCTGCGGTGTCACCGGTTCGGGGGCCAGCGGGGTGGCCAGACGTGGGCCCCGTCACGCCGGTACCGTCATATCCATGAATACGTCGTGGTGGCTCGCGTTGGCGGCCGTGGTGCTGTTGGCGGGTGTCGCGACGGTGGTGGACGGGTGGGGGC
>NZ_LIQZ01000630.1 GCF_001418655.1 Streptomyces phaeochromogenes
GTCCGGGGGAGGGGGATGGCGGCGGCGGGGAGACGGTTGGCCCGGTCGGCCCGGGGCTTCCGGGGCGGGCGGCCGGAGTGCTCGCGCGAGCCCTCGTACGGGCCGCCGTGCGAGCCTTCGTACGAACCCTCGTGCGAACCCTCATGGGAGCCGCCCTCGGGGCTCTCGCCGGTGTCCGCGCCCGAGGAGTGCGCTGCGTCGGCGTCCGAGGCGCTCGCGTCGCCGTCGGCCCCCGGTTCCGTCACCGGTATCCGTAACAGCACCCCGCAGGGGCACCCCAGCTCCGGCCGGGGCCAGTGGTCCGCCCGCCCGCAGGACTCGCAGCGGATCGTCACCCAGCCCTCGTCCCAGGTGTGGTGCGTGACGGGCTCCGGGAGCGTGCTCCGGTCGAGGACGGGCGCGACAGGCACGCCGCACACGCACGGGTACGACGGCGCCGCATAGACATGCTCGCGCCGACAGGCCGGACACCTCACCGGCACGCTCTCGGACATGACCCTCTCCAGAACACCGCGACACCACAACGCCATATGGGGACAGCGCCTCCATCGTCCTCCGGAACCCCTTCCTCCGGCAGCGAAACGATCCGACGTCCCGTGATTCCCCCGCCCGCCGACCGGTCTCCGACCCTTGACGCCTTCTGGCCGTCCACCTACATTGCTTCCAGATAGTAGAAGTTAGTTTCCGTAATACGGAATTTGAAGCTCTCCGCGGGGCGCGACGGGAGCCCGAATCCGACGGCCGAAGCAGGAGTACGCAATGGCACGTATGACCGCTGCCCGCGCGGCAGTTGAGATCCTCAAGCGTGAGGGCGTCACCAGCGCGTTCGGTGTCCCGGGCGCGGCGATCAACCCCTTCTACGCGGCGCTCAAGGCCTCCGGCGGCATCAGCCACACCCTCGCCCGCCATGTCGAGGGCGCCTCCCACATGGCGGAGGGCTACACCCGCACCGCACCCGGCAACATCGGCGTCTGCATCGGTACGTCGGGGCCCGCGGGCACCGACATGATCACCGGTCTGTACTCCGCGACCGGCGACTCCATCCCGATCCTGTGCATCACGGGCCAGGCCCCGACCGCCGTGATCCACAAGGAGGACTTCCAGGCCGTCGACATCGCCTCGATCGCCAAGCCGGTCGCCAAGATGGCAGTCACCGTGCTGGAGGCCGCGCAGGTCCCGGGCGTCTTCCAGCAGGCCTTCCACCTGATGCGCTCGGCCCGCCCGGGCCCGGTCCTCATCGACCTCCCCATCGACGTCCAGCTGACGGAGATCGAGTTCGACCCGGACACGTACGAGCCGCTGCCGGTCTACAAGCCGGCCGCGACCCGCGCCCAGGTCGAGAAGGCGATCACGCTCCTGAACGAGTCGGAGCGCCCGCTGATCGTCGCGGGCGGCGGCATCATCAACGCCGACGCCTCCGAACTTCTCGTGGAGTTCGCCGAGTTGACCGGCACGCCGGTCGTTCCCACCCTCATGGGCTGGGGCATCCTGCCCGACGACCACGAGCTGAACGCAGGCATGGTCGGCCTGCAGACCTCGCACCGCTACGGCAACGCGACCTTCCTGGAGTCCGACTTCGTCCTCGGCATCGGCAACCGCTGGGCCAACCGACACACCGGCAAGCTGGACGTCTACACGGCGGGCCGGAAGTTCGTGCACGTCGACATCGAGCCCACTCAGATCGGCAAGATCTTCGCCCCGGACTACGGGATCGCCTCCGACGCGAAGGCCGCCCTTGAGGTGTTCGTCGAGGTGGCACGGGAGTTGAAGGCCGCGGGCAGGCTGCCGGACCGCTCCGCGTGGGCCCAGGCCGCGCAGGACAAGAAGGCGACCCTCCAGCGCCGTACGCACTTCGACGACATCCCCATCAAGCCGCAGCGCGTCTACGAGGAGATGAACAAGGCCTTCGGCCCCGAGACCCGGTACGTCACCACCATCGGCCTCTCGCAGATCGCCGGCGCCCAGATGCTGAACGTCTACCGGCCGCGGCACTGGATCAACTGCGGTCAGGCGGGCCCCCTCGGCTGGACCGTCCCGGCCGCGCTGGGTGTCGCCAAGGCCGACCCGGAGGCGCAGGTGGTCGCGCTCTCCGGCGACTACGACTTCCAGTTCATGATCGAGGAGCTGGCCGTCGGGGCCCAGCACCGGATCCCGTACGTCCATGTGCTGGTGAACAACTCCTATCTGGGCCTGATCCGTCAGGCACAGCGGGCGTTCGACATCGACTTCCAGGTCAACCTGGAGTTCGAGAACCTCAACTCGCCCGAGCTGGGCGTCTACGGCGTCGACCACGTCAAGGTCGTCGAGGGCCTCGGCTGCAAGGCGATCCGCGTCACCGACCCGAGCGAGCTGGGCGCCGCCCTCGAACAGGCGAAGAAGCTCGCGGTCGAGTTCCGGGTCCCTGTCGTCGTCGAGGCGATCCTGGAGCGCGTCACCAACATCTCGATGTCCACGACCAACGACATCAGCAACGTCGTGGAGTTCGAGGAGATCGCGACCGAGCCGGGCCACGCGCCCACGTCCATCAAGACCCTGAAGGTCTGACAGGACCCTGGGGGAGAGCGGCTCAAGGGGGAGAAAACCGAGGCCCCCGTCCTGGGGATCCAGGACGGGGGCCTCTCGGCGTGTTCAGTTCGAGCGGCCCCCGCCGCCACCCGAACGGAATCCGCC
>NZ_LIQZ01000631.1 GCF_001418655.1 Streptomyces phaeochromogenes
TGCCGTCGACGTAGTAACGGCCGCCGTGGATGTGCAGGGTGTCGATGTCGTGCTTGCCGCCGACGTACTCGATACGGAAGCCGGCGGCGTCGCGCGGGCCGCCGTGCTGCCCGATCAGGTCGGCGGTGAGCGCGCGGGCCTGGTACAGCTGGATCGCGGTCTGCTCGTTGGCGTCGGCGTCGAGCTGGACGCGGCCCTGCTGGGCGATGACCGCGGAGTAGTGCCGCTCCGGGCGGAACGTGGAGCGGGAGAGGTCTGCGTGCATGAAGGGGGTCCCCCTGGTTCAGGAAGTGCGTGCGGGTTCTGGGGCTCGTCGAGCCGGGCGGGCGTCGAGCCGGGTGCGCGTGGAGGCGGGCAGGGGTCAGGTCACGAAGAAGATCCCCGCGTCCGTCCCCGCGGGCGTGTACTCCGCGAGCCGCGCCCGCAGGCTGTCCTCGCGCTGCGGCCGGTACAGGTCGTGGAAGGCGCCGAGTTCAGCCCCGTCCTCCGCGCCGCGCCTGATCTCCTCGGCACACCGGTCGGCCAACAGCCCGTACCAGGGCGTCCCGTAGCGCTGCGAAGTGAACAACGGCCGTACGCGGGCGGCCTGTTCCGGACCGGCCAGGTCCGGTTGGCAGCGGTGCCGGCGTGGCGTACGGGATCCGGTGGGCACGTACGAGAAGCGGATGCAGCCGATGCCTCGGCGGGCCACGTGGAGCCGCCCTGTGAAGATCGAGTTCTCGGCGATCCGGACCGCGTGCGTGTGGATCTCGCCGATCACGGTCGTCCGGTGCAGGTGCAGGACGGCGTGGGCGTGCCGGCAGTCGGGGGCGGAGAGTGCCTCGCGGTCGTCGGCGGTGGCGTCGAGGACGCTGTCGCGGATGTGGATGTCGAGGGGGTCCTCGGAGACCTCGTCGCCGATGACCTCGATCGTGCCGAGGATGCTGTGCTCGACCTGGAGGCACGCGGTGGTGCGTTCCAGGACGATGCTCGGCTCCTCCGGCGAGTGCGGGTCGCACTCCGGCTCCAGCGACCAGCCGGGCACGAGCGTCGAGTGGCGTACGACGACCGCGCCCATGGGGCCCGTGACGTTGATGCCGCGGCCCGCGACGAGCAGCCCGTCGAGCACGATCCGCGGTCGCTCACCGGGCGAGCAATCCTCGGACACCGCACGGATGTTGAGGGCGTCGGGGCGGTTGCTGTACCAGTCGAGGAGGCGGATCACCGGCCGGGTACCCTCGGCCGCGCGCAGTTCGAGGCGGTCGCCCGGGTCGAGGTCGAAGTCCAACTGCTCCTGGTAGGCACCGCTGTGGGTGATCTCGATGATGCCCTCGGGTCCGCAACGGCCTGCCCTGCGGTCGTTCTGCCAGGCCCGGTAGGCGTCCATGATCTGCCGGTACGTCTCTCCGGGGCCGACCCGGTAGAACTCGGCGTCCGGCCTGGGCTCGCGATCGCGTACGTACTCGCCGCCGCCCATGTCCGCGCCGAACCCGTAGTGATAGTCGACCCAGACGCCCTTGCGGGGTGCGGTGCGGGCGCCGAAGGCGATCCGGCCGAGCTCCGGGTCGACGGCGACCTGGCCGCGCTTGGGCCGGTAGCGCCAGTCGGACAGGTCGGCGACCACGATGTCGGAGGGCGGTACCGGCCGGTCCTCGCCGTCGCGGCGGATCACGAAGCTCTTGCCGGGGCCGTAGTAGTCGGCGAGGCGGTCGTGGAGCTGACGGCGGCGGACGAAGGCCGGGACGTTGTCGATGGTCGCGATGTGGGTGGGCGACGGCTCCGGGACCGGCTTGGTGACCAGCGGCGTGTCGTTGCCGAGGATCGAGAAGGTGTAGAGGTTGCGGGCCCGGTCGATGCAGTACGCCGGTGAGGACGTCAGCGAGTACGCCTTCAGCCGCCATACGAACAGTCCGACGCCCGCCGGGCTCCAACCACCTTGCCGGTGACGGGAGTCGGCCCTGCGTACGTCGACCGAGCGGGCGACCGCGCCGAAGGGGCCGCCCGCCAGGTCGAGCGCCGAGTTGTCCCTGAGGTCGACCGTGCGGCCACGCGACCCGCGCTCGGCGCCACCGGTCCCGTACAGCTTGACGGGCTGCTGGTGGGAGACGTGGCGGGAGAGTTCGACGGCGCGGGCGGGCCAGTCGGCCACCCGCTCGGAGAGTTCTTCGAGGAGGTGGAGGGTGCCCTTGCGGCGGCGGTTGGCGACGGTGGCGGCGACATCGCGACGCGGGGCGACGGCCTCGGTGAGCGCGGCCGAACTCCCGCCCCGCAGACCGGTGGTGAGGACACGCTCGTAGCCGGGCAGTGTGCGGTAGCCGACGAGGTCACCGAGGTACGGCAGCACCCAGGGGGCCGCCGTCTCGACGAACAGGTCCTCGTAGCCCTGCTCGACTCCATTGCGTACGAGGTCGAGTTGCTCGGCCATGACGGCGAGCAGGGCGCGCAGCGGTTCGCCCTCCTGGGCGTCGCGCAGCCGGTGCCACTGGGGCAGCAGCTCGGCGAGGCCGTCCGGTTCCCTGGACATCACACGGCCTCCGTCTCGCACTTGGTGTGCCGGGACATCACTTGACCTCCGTCAGAATCAGGGTGTCCGCGGCCTTCGGCGACAGCAGTGCGAGCTGGGCCGGGCGGATGCCGCGGAAGACGTACACCGAACGACCCTTCGCCAGACGGCGGGTGTCGGTGATGTCGGGGTTCAGGCGCAGGAGTTCGGCGNNCGTACGTCGCCCCGCGCGCCGGGACCGAGGCCTTCGGCAGGCCCGGGTTCGTGAGGAGCTCGGTGAGTTCCCCGGCGGTGGCGGAGGCGGGGACGCCGGTGAAGATGTCAACGTCCATGTAGTCGACGCCGGGCACCTGGTGGGCCGTGGCCAGGATGTCGGAGAGGCGGGCGGGCTGCCCCAACTCCCTTCCCTCGTAGCCGAGTCGGCGCA
>NZ_LIQZ01000632.1 GCF_001418655.1 Streptomyces phaeochromogenes
GACGGGGCAGCGAGCGGGACGGGGCATCAGGGGAACGCCGTCACATGTACCGGCCGCCGGTCACCTCGACCACGGCTCCGGTGATGTAGCTCGCCATGCCGGAGGCGAGGAAGAGGACGACCTGGGCGACCTCGGCGGGTTCGCCCGCGCGGGCCATGGGGATCTCGGCGAGCTTCGCGTCCCAGGCGGCCTGGGGCATCGCCTCGGTCATCGCGGTGCGGATGAGACCGGGCTGCACGGCGTTGACCCGGATGGCGGACCGGGCCAGTTCCTTGGCGGACGCCTTGGTGAGACCGACGAGTCCGGCCTTGGCCGCGCTGTAGTTGGTCTGCCCGAAGTTGCCGACCTTGCCGGCGATGGAGGAGATGTTGACGATGCTGCCGCCCTGTCCGTGGGCGCGCATGGCCTCGGCGGCATACCGGGTGCCGTTCCAGGCTCCGGTGAGGTGGACGTCGACGACAGCGCGGAAGTCGGCGAGGGCCATCTTGCGCAGGGTCGCGTCACGGGTGATCCCGGCGTTGTTGACCATGACGCCGACCGGGCCGAAGACGTCGGTGCCATGGGCGACGAGAGCGGCCACCTCGTCCTCGTCGGTGACGTCGCAGCGCAGCGAGGTGGCGGCCACGCCGTCCTTGGCGAGGCGTTCGGCGGCCTGGGCCGCGGCGACCTCGTTGATGTCGCCAATGACGACGGAGGCGCCCGCGCCGCCGAGCACTCCGGCGATCTCGAAGCCGATGCCCTGTGCGCCGCCGGTGATCACGGCGTTCCGGCCGTCCAGCAGTCCCATGTCAGCCCGCCCTGGCTCGTCGCTATTCCTCTTAAATAGATAACCTATTACACTGAAACAATCAATACCGCGATGAGGCGGCCGAGCGCAGGAGGCACTACAGGTGGACATCACCTATCCCCCGGAGACCGAGGCGTTCCGCACCGAGGTCAAAGCGTTCCTCGCCGACGCCCTGCCCGCCGACTGGAAGGGCATCGGAGCCCTCGACGAGGAGGCCGCATGGACCTTCGCCCGCGACTGGCGCCGACGGCTCGCCGAGCACGGCTATCTCTCGCTCACCTGGCCCGAGGCGTTCGGTGGCCGCGGCCTGTCCAAGCTCCACCAGGTCGTCCTGATGGAGGAACTGGCCCTGGCAGGCGTGCCGTTCGGCCTGCCGCAGGACACCTTCGGCGTGAAGATGCTGGCGAACACGCTGCTGCGCTGGGGCACGGAGGAGCAGAAGAGCCACTTCCTGCCGCGCATCCTCAGCGGTGAGGACACCTGGTGCCAGGGCTACTCGGAGCCGGACGCGGGCTCGGACCTCGCCTCGCTCAGGACGCGCGCGGTGCGTGACGGTGAGGAGTGGGTGATCGACGGGCAGAAGGTGTGGACCTCCGGCGCCCACCACAGCGACTGGATCTTCGTCCTGGCCCGCACCGACCCGGACGCTTCCAAGCACCGCGGCATCTCGTTCCTCCTCGTGCCGCTCGACCAACCGGGTGTCGAGGTCCGGCCGTTCCGCATGATGAGCGGCCAGCTCCACTTCAACGAGGTCTTCTTCAACGGCGCCCGCACCCGGGCCGACCTCGTCGTGGGCGGTGTCGACAACGGCTGGACGGTCGCGCAGAGCCTGCTGGGTGTGGAGCGCGGGGAGGAGGCGGCGACCAATCCGATCCTCTTCCGGGCGGAGGTCGAGCGTCTCGTCGAACTTGCCCGTCTGTACGGGAGGGACCAGGACCCGGTGATCCGGCAGCGGATCGCCTGGTGCTGGTCCAAGGTCGAGATCATGCGCTTCCTCGGCTACCGGATCCTCACCGGGTGGCTCAAGGGCGCCGAGCCCGGACCCGAGACGTCTATCGCCAAGCTGTACTGGAGCGAGTACCACACCAAGGTCACCGACCTGGCGATGGACATCATGGGCCTGCACGGTCAGGTTCCCGTCGGGCGGCTGCCCCTGCGCACCTATCGCGCCGACGATCCCGGCGCCGCGAACTCGTCAGCGTCCTGGTCGACGACCTACCTGATCGCCCGCTCCGGCACGATCTACGCGGGGACGTCCCAGGTGCAGCGGAACATCCTCGCGGAGAAGGTACTGGGGCTCCCGCGCGAGCCGAGGGCTTGATCTCGCCCCCGCCGCCCCTAC
>NZ_LIQZ01000633.1 GCF_001418655.1 Streptomyces phaeochromogenes
GCCTTGACGGGGCCGGGCCCCGTCACCCCGCTGCCCCCGAAGGACACGGCATCGGTATTCAGCACCTCCCCCCAGGCGGGCACGTCATCCGGAACACCGAGCCGGTACTCGTGCCGCACCACAGGCGAGAAGTTGGACACGGCGAGCAACGGCGAGCCGCCCGCGTCGAACCGCAGGAACGCGAAGACGTTGTCCTCCGCCGCACCCCCGGCCACCCAGGCGAACCCGGAGGGGTCGCAGTCCCGCTCCCAGAGCGCACCGGTCGTCCGGTAGACGGAGTTGAGCTCCCGGACGAGGTCCCGCACACCCTGGTGGTCGGCGGCGGCCCCGTACGACGGATCGAGGAGCCACCAGTCGGGCCCGTGCGCCTCGGACCACTCGGTGCCCTGCGCGAACTCCTGCCCCATGAAGAGGAGTTGCTTGCCGGGATGCGCCCACATGAAGCCCAGGTACGCCCGGTGCGTGGCCCTCTGCTGCCACCAGTCGCCCGGCATCTTGGACACCAACGACTGCTTGCCGTGGACGACTTCGTCGTGGGAGATCGGCAGGACGTAGTTCTCGCTGTACGCGTACACCATCGAGAACGTCATCTCGTTGTGGTGGTACTTGCGGTGCACCGGCTCGTGCGCGATGTACTCGAGCGAATCGTGCATCCAGCCCATGTTCCACTTCAGACCGAATCCCAGACCGCCACTGTCGGTGGGACGGGTCACCCCCTCCCAGGCGGTCGACTCCTCGGCGATGGTCATGACACCCGGCACCCGCCGATACACCGTCGCGTTCATCTCCTGGAGGAACGCGACCGCGGCGAGATCCTCCCGCCCGCCATGGAGGTTGGGCGCCCACTGCCCGGGCTCGCGCGAGTAGTCCAGATAGAGCATGGAAGCCACCGCGTCGACCCGCAGGCCGTCGATGTGGAACTCCTCGCACCAGTACACCGCGTTGGCGACGAGGAAGTTGCGCACCTCGGTGCGACCGTAGTCGAACTCGTAGGTCCCCCAGTCGGGATGCTCGGCACGGCGCGAGTCGCCCGGCTCGTACAGCGGCTCCCCGTCGAAGCGGGCCAGCGCCCAGTCGTCCTTCGGGAAGTGGGCGGCCACCCAGTCCATGATCACGCCGATCCCGGCCCGGTGCAGCGCGTCGACGAGGTACTTGAAGTCGTCCGGCGTGCCGAGCCTGGAGGTCGGTGCGTAGAAACCAGTGACCTGATAGCCCCATGAACCGCCGAAGGGGTGCTCCGCCACCGGCATCAGCTGAACATGGGTGAAGCCCAGGTCCGTGACGTACTCCGGGAGTTCGTCCGCCAGTTGACGGTACGTCAGTCCGGGGCGCCAGGACGGCAGATGGACCTCGTACACGGAGAACGGCGCCTCGTGCACGGCGATGTCCCCGCGGTGCGCCAGCCACTCCTGGTCGCCCCACTCGTGGTGGGACGCCGTCACGATCGACGCCGTCGCGGGCGGCACCTCGGTCCGGCGTGCCATCGGGTCGGCCTTGAGGAACCGGTGGCCGTGTCGTGAGGTGATCTCGAACTTGTACCGCGCGCCCTCGCCGATGCCCGGCAGGAACAGTTCCCACACGCCGGACGAGCCCAGGGACCGCATCGGGAACGCGGTCCCGTCCCAGTGGCTGAAGTCCCCGGCCACCCGGACGCCCCGCGCGTTGGGTGCCCAGACGGTGAAACGGGTGCCGGCCACGCCCTGGTGGGCCATCGGTTCGGCACCGAGTGCCTTCCACAGCTGTTCGTGGCGCCCCTCGCCGAACAGATGCAGATCGAACTCGCCGAGCGAGGGCATGAACCGGTACGGATCCTGCACCGCCACCTCGCCGCCACCCTCGTACCTCACCAGCAGGGTGTACTCGGGAATCGATTCGAGCGGCAGTGCACACGGCAGAACACCCGAGAAGAGCCCGTCGCCCTCGCTTGCCAGCTCCGTACGCCGCCCGTCCGCCGACAACACGGCCACGGCCGTGGCGAAGGGCCGCAACGCGCGGAAGACGACCCCCTCCGGTGCGGGATGCGCCCCCAGCAGCGCATGCGGATCGTGATGGGCGCCCGACAACAGACGCTCCCGATCCGTCGCGTCCATGGGAACCGCCGGCGGCCGCACTGCGGGCCGGACGTCCTCGGGCACCGGAAGAGTCACGGCTGCGGTGATGTTGCGGGCCACGGGTTCAGCCTCCTTGAGCACTGTGGAAGGACGGGACCGGCTTCTGCGAACCAGGGCCGGAGGATGCGGGGGCGAGCTCGGCGAGGCGGGCGATCGCCGCCATCGGTACGGGCAGCCAGTCGGGCCGGTGCCGGGCCTCGTACAGCACCTCGTACACGGCCCGGTCCGTCTCGTACGCGCGCAGCAACTCGGGCTCCGCGCGCGGGTCCCAGCGTGCCTGGGCGGCGTACCCCGCGCAGTACGCGTCCCGGCAGCGCCGCGCCCACTCGGGACGCCACGGGCGACGGCTGCGGGCGGCGTAGTCGAAGGAGCGGAGCATGCCCGCGACATCGCGTACGGGAGGCTGCGGGTGCCGTCGCTCGGCGATCGGGCGGGCCGGCTCGCCCTCGAAGTCGATGACGAACCACCGCTTCCCGGCCCGCAGCACCTGACCGAGGTGGAGATCACCGTGGATCCGCTGCACCGGACGGCCCGAGTCGAGGGCGGCGAGCGCGTCGAAGGCACCCCGCAGCCCGTCCACGTACGGCAGGAGGTCCGGCACAGAGCGGCTCGTGGCGTCCAGCCGCTCGTTCATCGAGGCCGCGAGCCGTCTGCTCCGGCGTCCGACCGGGACGCCGAGGGCGAACGCACCGGCCAGTGCGAGATGCACCTCGGCCGTCGCCTTGCCCAGCTCGTAGGCCTCGTCGGTGAAGTCCCGTCCTGCGGCGAGCGATTCGAGTGCCAGGGTCCACCCGTCGTCGGCATCGCGCAGGAACGGCTGCAGCACTCCGAGCGTCGCCTCCTGCGGCTGCGAGGTCCGGATCCACGCCACCGGTGCGGGTACGCGGGTGCAGCCCTGCCGGGCCAGCGCCCAGGGCACTTCGAGGTCCGGGTTGATGCCGGGCTGGACGCGCCGGAAGATCTTGAGGATGTACGAGTCCCCGTACACCAGCGAGGAGTTGGACTGCTCCGCGTCGAGGAGACGCGGAGTGAGACCGGCGGGGATCGACACATGCGCCTCGCGCTCGAACCGCAGCGGGCCCACCGTGCCCGGAGTGCGCAGCCGCTCCAGGAGCAGGTCCGCCGACCGGGGCTCCTGAAGGGCGTCGTACACCATCATTCCGGCCAGCGGCCCCTCGCTCGCCCGGCCGATACGGGTGTGGGCCAGCCGTGGTGGCAGGACCTCCCGGACACCGAGAAGCAACTGGTAGCAGTCCCCGGGTAGATGAGCGGCGGTGTCGTGCCGCGTACTGACCAGGAGATGCAGGCATCCCGGATGCAGCTCGGTCGCCGACAGCAGCGCCAGCTCCGTGACCCGTCGGCCCTTGCCCGCGAACCAGCGCTGCTCCGGCAACCACGTCCGCAGCAGTCCTGCGAGAGACGTCAGCAGAAGAGCCGGACTGTGACTGCTGGGGCGGGGTGATACGACCTTGCGCATGGCGACCCGTCCTTTCAGGCGCACACCATCAATCGCTGTTTGGTGTGGGGAGCATCCGCGCGGAGTCGGAACCAGTAGAA
>NZ_LIQZ01000634.1:0-900 GCF_001418655.1 Streptomyces phaeochromogenes
GTCGTGCATCTCCCGGGCGAGCTGCGCGCGTTCCTTCGCCAGCACGCTCTGGGCCAGCAGCCGGCGTTCGTGCTCCCGCGCCTCGGATATCTCGGACAGCCGCAGGGACAGTTCGCGTCCGGTCTGGACGAGCTGGCCGAGGAAGACGGGCGCGACCGCCGTGGCCAGGCTGTAGGTGACCGTGAGCAGGTCGGAGGAGTCCGCCAGATCGGCGAACTCCGGTGACGGCCACGACCACCAGGTGATGTCGCACGCCGCGAACGCCAGCGCGCACAGGGCCAGCAGCACGCGACGACGGCTCAGGGAGGCGAGGGTGTACAGCGCGATCAGCGTGGCGAGCACCGCGTCGCTGACCAGGGTGGCCGGCAGGGCGAGCAGGAAGGTCAACAGCGGCAGACGGCGACGGAGTACGAGAGAGAAGACGGCGAGCAGCGCACAGGCCATGCGCAGCCGCTCCTCGCCGTCGTAGTGGATCCAGNNGACGGCGACGAGCACGGCGTCCATGAGCGGGGCGGGGACGCGGCGGTGCCTCATCCGTCCTCCGGGTCCCGCGGTGGTCTGAGCAGACCCGCGCGTTCGGCGAGCAGGGCCGCTTGGACGCGGCTGCCCACCTCCAACTTGGCGAGGACGGCGCTCACATGGTCCTTCACCGTGCCGATGCTCAGATGCATCCGCGCCCCGATACCGGTGTTGGACAGTCCCTCGGCGATGAGGACGAGGACGGCACGCTCGCGCTCGGTCAGCAGGCCCACGCAACGGGCGGCCTCTTCGTGGGGACCGTTGTCCAGATACCCGTCGACCACGGTCCGGGTGACCCGGGACGACAGGACGACACCGCCGTCGGCCAAGCTGCGTACCAGTAGCGGCAGTTGCACGGGATCGGTGTCCTTGAGCAGGAAC
>NZ_LIQZ01000634.1:928-2065 GCF_001418655.1 Streptomyces phaeochromogenes
CGGCATCCGGATGTCGAGCAGCACGACATCGGGACGCAACTCCCGCGCCGAGTGGACCGCCTGGCCGCCGGGTACCGCCGCCACGACCTCGATCCCGTCCGCGGAGTCGAGGATGTGCCGGAAACCCGTACGGATCAGAGCCTCGTCGTCGACCACCAGTACGCGGATCACCTGCGCTCCCCTCGCCCCGGGGCCGCCGCTGGACTCCTACGACGCCCAGGAGCCTCCGCCGGTTCCTTCGCGTCGGCGCTCGCCGGGCGACGGGGGCGGCTCCGGCCGGTCGGCGGGGCAACTCCGGCCACCTGCCGGATGGGTCGGAGCCCGCACCCGCCCGATCCTGAAACGCATGACACACGACGCGCCATCGGTCTCAACGGCTCTGTCCCCGGCGCCTGCCTCTGAACAAGGCAGCACTCCCACCAGCACTCCCGCCACCGCCTCCACCACTGCTTCCGCTTCCGCCTCCGCTTCCGAGCCGTCGACGGGACGGCTGATAGGCATCGACCTGGCCCGCGGACTCGCGGTCTTCGGCATGTACGCGGCCCATGTCGGCCCGGACCCGTCGGAGGGCGGGCCGCTGGGCTTCGTCCTTGAGCTGGCGCGCGGGCGTTCCTCCGCGCTCTTCGCCCTGCTCGCNNCGACGTCGACGTGATCCTCGCGTTCTACGGACTGACCTTCCTCGCCGTGCTCCCGCTGTACCGGCTGAGGGTCCGGACGCTCGCGGTCATCGGCGCCGCGTGCGCGTTGGTCATGCCCCAACTCCTGTACGTGATCCGCCAGTCGATCGACAACGGGGACTGGGCCGACACCGCCATCGGCTGGGACCCGCTGGCGCGGATCAGCGACACGGACGGCCTCGTCGAGCTGCTGTTCACCGGCGAGTACCCGGTGCTCACCTGGATGCCGTTCATGATCGTCGGCATGGTGGTGGCGCGGCTCGACCTCGGCCGGGCCAAGGTCCGTGCCCGACTGGCCCTGGCCGGCGGCGGGTCGGCCGTCCTCGGCTACGGCGGTTCCTGGCTCGCCCTGCGCCTGGTCCCGAACGCGAACGCCACGGTCGCCGCGGCCACGGACGGAGACTCGGCGGCCTCGGCCTGGTGGTCCGACACCGTCGGCTACCTCACGGACGGCACCCCG
>NZ_LIQZ01000635.1 GCF_001418655.1 Streptomyces phaeochromogenes
GTGGGGTCCAGCGGCCGTACCGTCCGGGGGCTCCGCCGCGGCGCTGCCAGCCGTGCCGGTGCAGGAGCGCACCGAGGACGGCCGGGTCGACCTGGTCGGTCCGGGGTGACTGGTCCCAGAGTCCCGGGGTCTCGACGGGGTGGGGCCTGACGGGGCGTAGGGGCTCGTCGGTGGGGCGGTGCGTCACGGTCTGCCTCCCGTTCCGACCCGCGTCATGATCTCGCAGAGCGCTCGGTCGTCGAAGACGCGAGAGGTCGGAATCCGCACGGTGGTCCTGCGCCGGCCGGTGATCCGGTGTCCGGCGAGGTTGATCCAGTAGCAGCAGTGCCGCAGATCGAGGCGGTCGTGGCTTGCGCGCAGCCAGTTGTCCTGCGATCTGGGCACCAGCATCACGACCAGTATTTTGTGCACCGAGACCGGGGTGCGGGCCAGCTTCTCCAGGTGGGCGTTGTCGAGCGTGAAGGAGAAGGTGGGGCCCGGCGGGTTCGGCGGGATCTGGTACGTGCACTTGAGCTGCACCTTGATGGTGACTTCGTCGTCGACCGTGTGCCCGGGGGCGCTGTGGCTGACGTGCCAGTCGATGCCGTTGTCCGGAAAGGGCTGCGACAGGGAACAGCCCGAGGCCGCCGCGACCGCGTGCAGATAACCGACCTGCAGTGTCTCCATGCATGCCGTGGTGGCCAGTGAGCCGCGATGCGGTGCCGTCCTCTGGGGCAGCAGCCCGCC
The DNA here is from genome assembly GCF_001418655.1 of Streptomyces phaeochromogenes. Lineage (GTDB taxonomy): Bacteria > Actinomycetota > Actinomycetes > Streptomycetales > Streptomycetaceae > Streptomyces > Streptomyces phaeochromogenes. Next base: position 727 of record NZ_LIQZ01000635.1, read on the forward strand.
CTGCTCGGGCTGCGCGAGCGCCATGTCCAACAGCCTTCCGAATCAGGTGAATCCCCGCTGCGGGCCGCTGAACTGCAAAGACCCGTACCTCTGTTGTCTCCTTCCGGCGTACGGCGCAAACAGCCCGGGTATCACAAAAAGGGCAGGGGACGGCGCGTCAACTGCCGAAGGTGAACGAGGAGTTGTGTGCGTATGACGTGCTGGTACGAGGGGCCCTTGACCGCGTTCGACACCGAGACGACGGGTGTGGACGTGGAGACCGACCGGATCGTGTCGGCCGCCGTCGTCGTCCAGGACGCTCCCGGAAGCCGCCCGCGCGTGCGCCGCTGGCTGGTCAATCCGGGAGTGCAGGTGCCCGAAGGGGCCACGGCGATACATGGGCTGACGGATGAGCATCTCCGGCTGAACGGCCGCTGGCCGTCGCCGGTGATGGACGAGATAGTCAGGGAACTGGCCGAACAGAGCGCGGCGGGCCGCCCGCTCGTGGTGATGAACGCGCCCTTCGATCTGACGCTCCTGGACCGGGAGTTGCGCAGGCACCGGGCGTCCTCCCTGGACCACTGGTTCGAGACCGTGCCGATGCGCGTCCTCGATCCGCGGGTCCTCGACAAACACCTGGACCGCTACCGCAAGGGCCGCCGCACGCTCACGGACCTCTGCGCGCACTACGGCGTGGAGCTGACGGGAGCGCATGACGCGGCGGCCGACGCACTGGCCTCACTGGAGGTCGTACGGGCGGTCGGGCGCCGTTTCGCGACGCGTCTTGAGCGGCTCTCGGCGGCCGAGCTGCACACGCTGCAGGCCGTCTGGCACGCGGCCCAGGCACGCGGCCTCCAGGCGTGGTTCGCACGCAGCGGCACGGAGGAGGCGGTCGATCCGGCGTGGCCGCTACGCCCCGAACTGTCGGCGGCGGCCTGAGCGGCATCCCGTCGGCGCCGAATCCGTCGGCGGCGACACAAAAAAGCCGGTCCGTCTGTGACGGACCGGCCTTTCCCGGTGGGCGATACTGGGTTCGAACCAGTGACCTCTTCGGTGTGAACGAAGCGCTCTCCCACTGAGCTAATCGCCCGGGAACGCACTGAACAATACAGGTCTCCTCGCGTTTCCTTCAAACCGCTTCACGGTTCGCGCGAAGGGGTGCCGCGAAGGTAGGCGACCAGCCCCTTCCGCCCGGCCCGCATCATCAGCGCGTGGTTGGCGCGGAACGCGGGCCGTCCGGGCACGGCGAACCGCCTCAGCAGCGGCTTGGTCACATGGACCTCCTGGTCGTAGCGGGCGCGGGTACCGGTCGCGTCGGTGGCGAGGGTCCACCGCGCCCAGCCGTCCACGTCGCCGGTCATCGCTATCTCGAGGACGCCGGCCGCCGGATCACGGCGCACCTCGCGCCCGGTGAACACCAGGTCGTAGGGCAGCACCGAGCGGATGCGAACGACGCCGCTGCTGGCGCTGAGCGGCGTCACCTCGCGTACCTGCGGCCACCAGCGTGGATAGCGTTCGGCGTCGGCCAGCGCCTCGTAGACCTCGCCGGGCGGGGCGGCGAGGCTCCACAGGCTGCGAAAGCGGTAATGCGTCCAGTCCATGCGCTTCATGGTCCGAGTCTGCCGGTCCGCGGCCCGGCACGGGAGAAGCCCGCACGTCCGCAACTCGAGGCGTCCCGATCTGAGTACGTCCTGAGTACCCGCGCTCATGCCGTACGGCGTGACCCGGACCACACTCCGAAGCATGACGAACATTCCGCCACCGGCCGAGGAGTTGCGGATCCTCGACCACGAGCTGCGGCAACTGGACGCGCGCAGGGCCCAACTGCTGGCCCGTCGGTCCTGGCTGCTCGGTGTGATCCGGTCGGCCGAGGCACCGGCCCCGGCCTGGGGCCCGGCCCGGGCATCGGCACAGACCCCGGCCGTCTGGGCAGCACCTGCACCCCACCCCCGCCGCCCGGAGGCCACGGCTCCCGGTGTGCAGAACGTGCTGCTCGTGCTCGGCGGCGTCCTGCTGACCGTCGCGGCGATCGCGTTCACGCTGGTCAGCTGGGGGCACTTGGGCATCGCGGGCCGGGCGGCGGTCCTCGGCGCGGTCACCTTCGCCGCGCTCGCCGCACCCGTGCCGCTGCTGAAGCGCGGACTCCGCTCGACGGCCGAGTCGGTGGCGGGCCTCGGCCTGGTGCTGACGGTGCTCGACGCCTACGCCCTGCACGAGGTCGCTCTCCCGGAGGTGGACGGCACCGGGTACGCAGCCGCCGCGACCGCCCTCCTGGCCGTGCTGTGGGCGGCGTACGGACGCTCGCTCGGCTCCCTGCGCCTGCCGCTCCCGGCGGCGATGGCGACGGCTCAACTCCCGCTGCTGCTCTGGATGGTGGCGGTTGACGCGGGCCATCACACGATCACGGCGGCGCTGCTGGTGACGGCAGCGTTCGACACGGTCGTGGCCCTCTCGGTGCCCGTACGGTCCGTACGTGTCGTCGCCACCGTCGGCGCGTACGGGACGGGCGCCTGGGGCGTTCTGGCGGCCGGCTGGCTCTCGTGGGAGGCCACCGGTCCGAGCGCCGCCACCCGTGCGGCGGCGCTCCTCGCCCTCGCCGCGGCGATCGCGCTGGGGGCCGCGTGGCGCGCCCCCGCCGCGCAGGCCGCCTCCGGTCTCGCATTGACCGGCGGCCTGATCACGGTCGCCGCGGCGGGCGGCGTGCTCCGCTCGGTGCTGCCCGACGCCTGGACGGTTCCGGGCCATCTGCTGTGCGGCGTCGCGTTGTTGGCGGTACGCGGCACCTGGCTGTCGGAGTCCGTACGCCGAGGCCTGCGGTGGTCCTCCGCGAGTGTGCGGGCCCTCGCCGTGGCATGGGCCCTGCCCCTCGTCACCGTGGTCCTCGTGGGCCCGGTCGGCTGGGCGGAACGCGTGTGGTCCGGTGCGCCTTCCGACGCCCGGGACGCGGTGACGGTCTCCACGCCCTGGCCGTCGAACACGGAGGCGGCTCCGCTGGTGCTGGCCGCGGTCGCGGCGGTCCTGGTCCTGACGTTCCGGGGCGGGCCGCACCGGTCCGCCGCCCTGAGCGGCACGCTCGGTCTGGCCTGGGCCGCGGTCCTGGTCCTGCCCGCCACTCTCGAACTCCCTTACCTGGCAGGCCTGTTGATGCTGGGCGTGACCACTGCCGCCACCTTGACGGCGGCGGCGTACAGCCGTCACGCACACCCGACCGACGACGGACCCACAAGCCCGGCAGAGCCCCCGGCCCCGACATCGGCCGCGGCCGAGACCAGTACCCGCCCCTCCCCCGTCACCCTGACCGCCCTCGGCCTGGCGCTCCTCACCTCGCTCCACCTCGTCGTGCTC
>NZ_LIQZ01000636.1 GCF_001418655.1 Streptomyces phaeochromogenes
TCTCTCCCTCCTCCCCCTCTCCCGCCCACTGCCGCTCCAGGGCTTGGACCTTTCTCTCGGCGCCCTCGCGGGCCTGCCGATTGGTCCACCACAGCTGGTGGACGACGAGAAGCAGGAGGACGACACCGAGGGTTACGAGAACCTCGGCACCGTTCCAGAGGAGGCGGGCGTAACGGGCACGCCGCCGCCGGGCCTGCTGATGGACGACGGGGACTCGCATGCGCGTATGCCTCCCTCCGTGCGGGAGCCGTGGCGGGCTGGGCCCGGGCGGCTGCCGTGGCCGGGCCGGAGCCAAGGCGATGGCGATGGCCGGGGCCGCACGATAAGGGCTGAAGCCCCAACTCACCATCCCCATGAACGAGCCGCCCTTCCCCACGGCTCACGACCGCCCACGACCCGCTCACGCTCCTCCCCCGATCTCACCCCTGGCCTGCCCATACCTCTCCTCAGCCGGGCGGTCGGCAGTACGGTGTCCACCATGCGCCCCGACACGTCTGCCGAGTACGTCGACCACAACGCCGAAGCAGCACGCCTGGAGCGGACCGCCGGCCTCTACCCCGAGGACGCCGAGCACCTGCTGCTGCAGGCTGCGGCCCACCTCGAACTGGCCGAAGACCGCCCGCGAGCCACCGCCTTCTACGACCGCCTCCTCTCCAGCGAGACCCCCCTGGAGAACCCATTCCTGGTACGTGCCCTGAAGGCGGCCAACCTCTGGGAGTACGGCCACGAGGCGGAGGCGAAGGCGATCATCGAGGGCGTCCGCGGGGCGTCACCCCGCGACCCGGCCCCATGGGTGATCGTGGCCGAGTCCCTGGAGTCCCACGACGAGCTCGAAGCCGCACAGCAGACGTTCACAGAGGCGGCGACCCACCTCCTGACGGACGTCCCCGAACCCCCGTACGCGACCCACCCGGTCCTCTTCGGCCGCCACCGCGTACGCCGCATGCTGGGCCTCCCCCACGACAACTGGGACGCCCTCGCGGACACGCTCCACTCCTCCCCGGTCTCCCTGGACGAACTCCACGACCCGAAGCGCGTCTGGTCCCTGGGCTCGGACAACCCGGCGGAACTGGAAGCCGAAATCTCCCGCCTCCGCGCCGAGTTGGGCACCTACCGGGAGGCGCTGTCCCGCCCGTTCCCGGTCGCGGTGTTGCACTGGCCGGCGAGCGAACTGGCGGAGCTGCTGGCGGCGTACCCGTCCTTGACGGAGGAGTACCCGTCCTATGAGGAGCACCTCGCGACGATAGAGGGGTCGCTGAGGGAGCTTGCGGCCTCGGGTACGCCGAACCTCGGGATCGTCACGGGGACGGTTCCTTCTTATGAGGCGTTCGCTGCTTCGGAGGGGGCTTCGCCTGGGGATGCGTCACTGCTGCCGCAGTATGCGACGACTTTGGCGGCGCGGGGGCGGGCTGAGGCTTGGCCGCCGGAGCGGGGGGCGTCTTGTTGGTGTGGGTCTGGG
>NZ_LIQZ01000637.1 GCF_001418655.1 Streptomyces phaeochromogenes
GGCGGACCTCGTCGGTCTGGTCGAACAGTGAACCCTGGAGGTGCGTGGACATGCTTCCAGAGTACCCACATATTCGAATGTGTGTGCTATCCAGGTTCGTGGCCGGGCTGTGTGAGGGTGTCTCGCGCTGTGACTTTCGGAAGCCTGTCGAATGCGCCGGGTCCCGATCGACGTAAGGGTGAAGGCAGCACCTCCAGGACTCAGGAGCACGCATCGTGACCGTAACCGCGGATATGGCCATCTCCCTCGACGGCTTCATCGCCGGTGCCAACGTCGCCATCGACAACCCGGGAGGCGACGACGCCGAGCCGCTCTTCGAGTGGATCCACAACCTGGCGAGCTGGCGGGAGCGCCAGGGCATGACCGGCGGGGAGGAGAACCGCGACTCCGAGCTGATGCGCGAGTGGTTCGACGCGACCGGCGCGGTGGTCATGGGCCGGATGATGTACGACACCGGCGAGGAGTTCTGGGGCGACAACCCACCGTTCCGGGCCCCGGTCCTCGTCCTCACCCACCGGCCCAGGCCGACCCTCGTCAAAGAGGGCGGGACCAGCTTCACCTTCGTCACCGACGGCATCCACAGCGCGCTCGACCGGGCGAAGGCAGCCGCGGGTGACCGGAACGTCGACATCGCGGGCGGGGCGAGCACCGTGCAGCAGTACCTGAAGGAGGGGCTCATCGACGAACTGCAACTGCATGTGGTGCCCGCGCTCCTCGGAGAGGGACTGCGGCTCTTCGAGGGACTGGGCGCCGGGCGGCGCCTCGAACCCGTCAGCGTGGTCGGCACGCCACTGGCCACGCACCTGAAGTACCGCTTCGCGAAGTGACCGGAATGACGTGAGCGACCGGGCTTCGTGCCGACGCCCGGCGACCGACCCCAACACCCCGCCGGTGTCGGCCCGTTCGGTCGGAATCGGCGTCGGCTTTCGGGGCCCGCGACCGGTTCGATTCATCCCGGAAGAGGGCGTGAGCGGCGCTGGCATACTCTGCGAATGACATCGATGGATCCGTTCCGCGACGAAGCCCGCAGTCGTGGTTTACCCGAGGACGAGGTCGAGCGATGGCTCGCCACCGACCGTCGCAGCGCGATGCTGGGCCTCGCCGGTGAGGCACCGCCCGACGGCCCGCTCGCCGGACGGCTCGGCGGGTTGCCGCCGATGCCCGACGGCGAGCCCGTTCCGGACCTGCCGTTCCTCGCCTCGGTCGACCTCGCGGCCGTCCCGCCGGGCGCGACGGACCTCCCGCTGCCCGAGGACGGCACGTTGCTGTTCTTCGCGGACACGGAAGACCCCTGGAGCGACGACGACTGGCACCGGCTCGTCTACGTTCCGGTCGGCACGCCCGTCTCCGAACGCGCTTCGGCCTGCGAGTGGCTGCCGGAGGTCCTCCCGGCCCGGGACCTGCATCTGACGCTCAAGCCCTCGCTGCCCAACCGCGGTTCGGACACCGAGGAGTTCCCGCACGGCAGCGAACTGGGCTCCGTGTGGTGGAAGACCTGCGGGGAGATGACGACGGACGGGCCTGTGCAGATAGGTGGCTTCCCCTGGGTCTGGAACGCGGATCCCGTCACCGATCACGACCACGGCCCGGGCGACTGGGTGCTGCTCGCGGAGGTCGGGGGCGAGGGCGTGACCGAGGGTGAACTGGGCGTCGTCCACTGGGTGATTCGCCGGGACGACCTGGCCGGCCGCCACTTCGACCGGGCCCGGGCCCACTTCGACATGGTCGGCTGACGCAGTCTCGGGCGATGTGCGTTGCCCCGGCTTGCAGAGCTTCAAGTGGCTTTCCCGCGTACTGGAATTGAGGGGCTCAGAGGCGCACGGAACGGGGTCGTACGCGGCTTCAGTGGGCCCTCGGGAGCGTTCTGGGCGCGGTGCGCGGGCCCTGAGTCGACCGCTACCGGGCGG
>NZ_LIQZ01000638.1 GCF_001418655.1 Streptomyces phaeochromogenes
CCCGGATTCCGGGCTCGGGCTCGCCTCGGCCGGGCTCGCTAGGCTCAGCGGCCTGGACCTGCCGGGCCTGCTGGGTCCGTCGGGCGCGGAAGCGGTCCCCTGGGCGTACAGGGCCCCGGACTCCGGGCTCGGGCCTGCCTCGGCCAAGGGCGCTGGGCTCAGCGGCCTGGACCTGCCGGGCCTGCAGGGCGCGGAACCGGTCTCCCGGGCGTACAGGGCCCTGGATTCCGGGCTCGGGCCTGCCTCAGCCGAGGGCGCTGGGCTCAGCGTCCTGGACCTGCCGGGCCTGCGGGGCCTGCGGGGCGCGGAACCGGTCTCCCGGGCGTACAGGGCCCCGGACTCCACACACCCGGGCTCGCTGGGGCCAGGGGCGCTGGGCTCAGCCACCTGGACCTGCCGGACCCGTCGGGCGCGGAAGCGGTCCCCTGGGCGTACAGGGCCCCGGATTCCGGGCTCGGGCTTACCTCGGCCAGGGTCGCTGGGTCCAGCGTCCTGGGGCCGCGGGACCCGTCGGGCGCGGAAGCCGTCGCCTGGGCGTACAGGGCCCTGGATTCCGGGCTCGGGCTTGCCTCAGCCAAGGGCGCTGGGCTCAGCGGCCTGGGTCTGCCGGGCACAGAGCCAGTTCCCCGGGCGCCCACGCCTGGGCGGCGTGGGCCGAGGGCTGCCGGGAGCGAGGCCCACACGGGGCCTTCGGCCTCGGCGAGGCTCCCAGGGGATGCCGCCGTGTTCCGTGCCCGGGTCGGCACGCCCCGTCGGCCCGCCGGTGGTGCGGGCCTCGGGGTGTGTCGGTCCGGCGGGAGCCGTCAGGCGTGGCCCGGGAAGAAGATCTTCAGCTCGCGCTCGGCGGACTCCTCGGAGTCGGAGGCGTGGATCAGGTTCTCCCGGACGATCACGCCGAAGTCACCACGGATGGAGCCGGGGGCGGCGGCGATCGGGTCGGTCGGGCCCGCGAGTGCCCGTACGCCCTCGATGACGCGCTCGCCCTCGACGACCAGCGCCACGACCGGGCCGGAGGCCATGAAGGCGACCAGGGGCTCGTAGAAGGGCTTGCCCTTGTGCTCGCCGTAGTGCTGCTCCAGCGTGTCCTGGTCCAGCGTGCGCAGCTCCAGCGCGGTGATCTCCCAGCCGGCCTTGCGCTCGATGCGGCTGATGATCTCGCCGGTCAGGCCGCGACGGACCGCGTCGGGCTTGAGAAGGACGAGGGTGCGCTGGCTCACGGTGGTGGCTCCTTCGGGTCACAGATGTGCGGATGACCGAGGCTACAGGGCGTGTCCGAGTGCGTGTCACGCAGCGTCAGGTGCTACGGGGTGGGCCGGTCCGATACGGGTCGACCCGACTGTTTTCGCCCCCGCCGCCCCTACCCATTCCCGTCCC
>NZ_LIQZ01000639.1 GCF_001418655.1 Streptomyces phaeochromogenes
GGGGGTGGGTAGCCACCGGAGGGGCGGGCAGCAGCCTTTACCCCGGCAATCCTCACATGTCTCGCATCTTCGGTATGTCCGCGGGGCATTGATCTTCGAGGCCGGATCTTTTCGCTCCCCAGCAGGGGTGCGGGAGGTCCCGGTCACTGAGGACCGTCAACTCGGTGCGTGGGCAGGCACCGCAGCCACAGGGGGTACGCCAATGGCCGCAAGGCCTCTCGTCGCGCGGCAGCCGAACGAACGACTGCAGGCGCTCATCCAGGAAGCGGGCTGTTCCAACGCCGGGCTGGCCCGCCGGGTCAACATGTGCGGCGCGGAGCACGGCCTCGATCTGCGCTACGACAAGACGTCCGTGGCGCGCTGGCTGCGGGGACAGCAGCCGCGTGGGCGGGCGCCCGCGATCATCGCCGAGGCGCTCGGCCGCAAGCTGGGCCGGACCGTCACGATCGACGAGATCGGCATGGCGAACGGCAAGAACCTCGCCTCCGGTGTGGGGCTGCAGTTCTCGCCGACCGTCCTCGGGGCGATCGAGCAGGTCTGCGAGCTGTGGCGCAGCGACGTGGGGCGGCGGGACTTCCTGTCCGGCTCGTCCGTCGCGGCCTCCGCGCTCGTCGAGCCGAGCCGGGACTGGCTGATCTCCTCGCCGGACGCGCAGGTGTCGCGTGCTGCAGGGCCGCGGGTCGGGCAGTCCGACGTGGCCGCGGTGAGCGCGATGACCCAGGCGCTCGTCGACCTCGACCACCAGTACGGCAGCGGGCACGTACGCCCGGTCGTCGTGCACTACCTGAACAGTGTCGTCTCCGGGCTGCTCGCGGGCTCGTACCGGGAAGCGGTCGGGCGTGAACTCTTCGCGGCGGTCGCGCGGTTGACGGAGCTGGCCGGCTACATGGCGGTCGACACCGGACAACCAGGGCTCGCACAGCGGTACTACATCCAGGCGCTGCGGCTCGCGCAGGCGGCGGGCGACCGCGGATACGGCGGGTACGTGCTGGCCGCGTCCATGAGCCACCTCGCGGCGCAGCTCGGGAATCCGCGGGAGATCGCCCAGTTGGCGCGGGCGGCGCAGG
>NZ_LIQZ01000064.1 GCF_001418655.1 Streptomyces phaeochromogenes
CTGGCGCCCGCCGAGGGCCTCGGCGTCCGCGACGAGGAGAAGCGCGCCCAACACGTCGACGCCATCAACCGCTTCCGCTTGAGCGGCAGGCCCACGGAGTGATCGTCGAGTCCGGCACGGATTTCTCTGGAAAGACATCCGCCGGGCCATCAGCCGCGGCATGTTCGCAAGCGTGAACATCCTGGTCAAAGGGATTCGCGATCACATCAACTCCTGGAACGAGTACGCGAAAACATTCACCCGGACCGGTATTGCCGACGAGATCCCCACCAAGGCCTGAGTGGTCCAGACCAGTGTGAAGAAAATCGTCGATAACAACTCGAAGCAACGTAATCAGGATCGCGAGACACCGGCGTATCTCCGTCCCGATCTATACCGGATACGCCCGCTTCGCTCGGTCGTGACTGGCTGGAATGCGCTGGCGTGATCGTGACCTGTTTTGCCTTGAGGTCGGCCTGTCTCCAGTGAGGTGTCCCACGCCTCCTTGACGGGCGAAGCATGGTGATCATCTAATCGTTCCTAGAGAAGGTCATGGGCATGTCTTTACCTACGGGGTTGTTCCGGTTGCTTGTTTTGGGACAAATGGTGTGACGCTTGATGCGGAGCATCCGTTAGTTCCTTTCGTGGGCTATCCACTTGAGTTGTGGAGTGGCAATTCCGGGATTGCAGGTCCAGGGCATCGGTCATCTCACCTAAGCGGGGGCTGGATGGGAGCGGAGAATTCACACGGCACGGCGGTAGCGCTTCGCTTTCTGGAACTCCTCAGTGCGGGCGCTCCGGCCTGGCGGTTCGAGGAGTTCGTACTGGAAGCACGTGCCAAGGGTGCCGACAGAGAGACCGTCGAATACCTGGGACGCGCCAAACGCCTCGCGCTTGAGGTCGGGGACCGTGTCAGCCGTGGCCGGCAGAGGGAAGCGGAACTCACCGGACTGGTCGATGTCGTCCGGGAGCTCAGCCGCTCACCACATCCGGGCGCCTCGCTGGACCAGATCGTCCGGCGGGCCAGGCTGTTGATGAATTCCGACGTGGTCTATGTCGCTCTGCTGGACGAGTCGGGTGAACAAGCCGTGATCAGTGCTGTCGACGGCGCCGTCACACCAGAACTCATCGGTCTCGAAGTGCCGCTCGGGAAAAGGCCCGGAGGAAGCGTCGCCAAGCATCAGGGGCCCTTTTCGGCGGCCGACTACCTCACCGAGTACGACCTCGACCATGACCCGGTCGTCTATGCCGCGGCGCGGGCCGAGGGAGTGCACGCCATTCTGTCGGTGCCGGTGTGGGCCGAGAACGAGCAACTGGGCGTGCTCGGTGTGGGCCACCGCCGCGTGCACGAGTTCCTGCCGGACGAGGTCACCCTGCTGCGGTCCCTCGCCGACATCGCCGCTGTCGCGGTCAAGTCGGGCAGGCTGCTCGCGAAGATGAGGGCAGGGGAGCCCCGGGGGGACCAGCGGCCGCCAGGGAGGTTTGTCGGGTCCGCCGAACCCCGTGCGGCCCGGATCCAGCGGCGCCTGCTGCAACTGGCCCTGGACGGTGCCGAGATGAACGATCTGCTGGACCACTGCGCACGTGAGCTGGGAGGCCCGCTGGCGGTGTACGACCGGTCCGGAGAGGTCGTCGCCTCGTCCGGGCCCGGGCAGCCGTCACACCCCGGAGACCTGGAGCGGTCCGTTGCGAACGGCAACGCCGGCGGACGGCCTGTCGCGTTGGCCGACGGCACATGGCTGATGACGCTGACGGCCCGCTCCGATCCGGGATGGCTGCTGCACCGCCCGGACGAGCCGATGAACCCCGGGCAGCTGGAACTGCTCCCTACGGTGGCCAACGTTGTCAGCATGCTCTTGGCGCTCTGGCAGGACGATTCCGCCGGTCAGCCGTGGCGGGACGACCTGTTGGAGGACCTGATAGGCATCGATGACCCGGCGGAAGCGGCGGTGGCCCGCGCCCGCAGGCTCAGCGTGCGGCTGGATCGGACCCACGTCGTGGTCGTGGCCCGACCGGACGGCCCGGTCGACGAGAAGGCCAAGGCATGGGCCGCTTCCTGGGTACAGCGTCACCAGGGACTGAAGATGGCACGTGACAACTGTCTCGTGCTGCTCCTGCCCGGAGACGATCCGGCGGCCATGGCGGACGAGGTGTCGGCCGGACTCAGTGCCGTGCTGGAGAAGACCGTGACGGTGGGTGCCGCGGGTCCCACGGAGGGGCCCGAGAGCGTTCAGCGCTTCCATCAGGAGGCGATGCGGTGCGTGGAGGCCCTCATCGCCATGGGAGGTGTCGGCCGGACGGCGTGCGCGCGGGACCTCGGCTTCCTCGGCCTGCTGTTCGCCGAGGACTACGACGTCACCGAATTCGTCAACAAAATCATCGGACCGGTGATCGAGTACGACACCCAGCGGTTCACCGTGCTCGTCGAGACGCTCGAGGCGTACTTCCAGGCGGCGTGCAGCCAGACCCGCGCGGCCGAGCTGCTGTACGTCCACCCGAACACCGTCTCGCGCCGCCTGGAACGCATCACTCAACTGCTGGGCCGCGACTGGCAGGAGCCCGACCACGCCCTGGAACTACAGCTTGCGCTGCGTTTGCACCGGACGCGATACGCCTCACAGACCCAAGCCCAAGAACAGGCCCCGGACGTCGGCCACCTCCCGTCCCGGGGCCGGTGATCCGTCATCCGGACTGCTCGGCCTCACCACGGTCCTGGCTCTCACGCCTCAGCACCCGCACGGCGTGCGCCAGGGACACCATCGTCATGTGCCGCTGCCAGCCCTCGTAGGACCTGCCCTCGAAGTCCTGGGCTCCGACGTCGAGACAGATACGCGCGAAGTCGGTGTCGGCCCGGCGGGTCAGCTTGCTCAGACGCAGAAGGGTGCCGCGGCTCGCCCGGGTCATGTTGGTGACCCACAGTTCCGCCACCCGGCGCCTGTTCGGCTGCCACTCGCCCATCAGCAGCAGGTCCGCTCCGCCGGACCGCATCGACTCGACCGGTGACACCCTGTCCGGGCGAGGCCGCCGCGGAACGCTGATCCCGGGCCACAGCACGGGCAGCAGCGCGACCATACCGGTGCGCAGGACCCGGGGCACGGCCGGATCGACCCATTCGACGGGCCGCTGCTGGGACCTGGCGAGCATGGTGAGGTGCTCCGCGGACGCTGACAGTACGCGGCGCTGTCCACCGGACAACTCCGGGGCCAGCAGGGGTGTGTGGCTGCCGACGCGCAGCAGGAACGGCAGATCGGCGGCGGTGAACGCCTCGATGAGAGGCGCCGGCGGCAGGTCGCGCGCGTCGATCACCACCGGCCGTGGCGCGAGCCCCCAGGAGGCGGCCTGCAGGACCACGGAGATCGCCGTGTCGTCGTACGTCCGGCTGCCGCTCGACACCTCGGGCACCGCGCCGCGCGCGCCGGGCGCCATGCCACTCGGCCTGTCCTCGTCCACGGAGAGCTGCCAGTTGACGGGAGCCGCGGAGTTCTGCCCCGCGAGCCACAGTCCGTGGCTGTGCTGACTGGTGACGGCCTGGCCCAGGTGGCGTATGAAACGCCGCTGGACCCCCACCGAATGGACACCCGTCTTCGGGGTCACCATGGGCTGCACCACCCAGGCATGCGGTGTCATGACTCGCTCCATCTGGCGGGCGAGCGAGGTGCGCACCTGGGACCAGTCCCAGGTGGAGACGCTGATGAAGTGATGGAGACTCTGCGCGGCGGCGGGCTCCTGCGTGCTGGTGGCGAGGTTCCGCATGGTCTTGCGGCCCTGTGCGGTCAGCAGGCCGTGCACGTACAGCCGTCCCTTGTGCCGCTGGTCGCGGCGGCGCAGTGAAGCCAGTACCGAGGCGCACACCTCCTGGGCGATGTGCCATTCCGCGGAGTTGGCCGGTTCGTGGTGCGTCTTCGGGGCAGTGGTCAGCGTCCCCATGCAGCTCCTCAGAGTTGGGTTCCCGCAGCGCTCGACGGCCGGGCTCGTCGTGCTCTCAGCCTCGTCGGCCACGTCCTCGCTCCCCAGGTCCGCAGGGGACCCACTTCGCGGAGGACTGCGGTGACGGGTTCACAACGGTGGGGCGAAGCGCCCCCATACAGGTACCGAGGTGGTTGCCCGGTCACCATCTCCGCCTCCACTCGTGCCTTTTGACACGGTGCGAGTGGTGGTTCCGGCACACCTGGGTCGTGGTAGGCGATGCGTTCGGGCCTCTCGCGAGCCTCGGCGAACGCGAGGGGGGCGACCTGACACACCTTCGTCAATTCGCCCTCGCAGAGCATGAATTGGCAGGTCAAACCTCGTGCGGGCGATCACCCCTCTGGTAGGTTCGGCGTACGAGGGATGGGCGAATGAGGAGGCATGTGAAGCTCGCTGCCGAGTTGCTCAACCAGTCGAAGGACACACGAAGGCCGCTGATCGTGGTGCTCGGTGCGTCCGGGTTCATGGGGTCCGCCGTCGTCGACCGACTCGCCGGCCTGCCGGTGACGGTGCGTGCGGTGGCGCGAGGCCTCAGCCCGGTACCGGCGGAGGCGGTGGCCGATGTCGAGACGCATCAGGTGGACCTCGCCCGGCCCGGCGCGCTCGCCGACGCGGTCGAGGGAGCCGACGCCGTCGTCCACCTCGTCGCTCAGGTGGGCGGCGACCGGTCCTGGCGCGCGGCCGACGAACGGACCGAGCGGGTGAACGTCGGCGTGATGCGCGACCTGGTCACGGCGTTCGAGGGCCGGGACGCCCCCGCGCCGGCCGTCGTCTTCGCCAGCACCGCACAGGCCGGGACGTCCGGAGAGCACCCCAGGGCCGCGTACGCCCAGCAGAAGATCGCCGCCGAGGAGGTGCTGCGCGAGGGCACCTCACGGGGTACGGTCCGAGGCGTCGTGCTGCGGCTGTCGACCGTGTACGGCCGTTCCCCGCTGTCCGGTTCGGCGGGACGCGGAGTACTCGCGGCCATGACCCGCCGAGCCCTCGACGGTGACCCGCTCACCATGTGGCACGACGGATCCGTCGAACGTGACTTCCTCCATGTGCGCGACGCGGCACACGCCTTCGTCACGGCGCTGGACCACGTACCGCGACTGGAGGGCGGCAACTGGGCCGTGGGCAGCGGCAGTCGGGTCCGCCTGGGCGAGGTGTTCACCTTCCTCGCGGACGCCGTCGCCGAGCAGACAGGGCGTCCACCCGTCCCGGTCCAGTCCGTGCAGCCGCCCGACTTCGCCGAAGCGGGCGATTTCCACACTCCGGAATCCGACCCCGCCGCCTTCAGCGCGGTGACGGGCTGGTCTCCCGCCCTGCCACTGCGCGAGGGACTGAAAGACCTGGTGGCCGCACTGACGGTCGCGGCAGCGAGCACGTCGCGCGAGCGGTGACCGGACACCGGCTCTGCGAGCCTTGATGGTCGAGTTGAAGGGATGAATCCGAGCGTGAGCGAGGATCGGAAGCGGACACCGTACACACGGCTCGGACGCAGCGCGACTCTGGTGAGCCGGCTCTGGCTGGGAACGGTGAACTTCAGCGGACGGGTCGAGGACGCCGACGCGTCGAGACTGATGAGCGAAGCGCTCGACCGCGGCATCAACTGCGTCGACATGGCGAACATCTATGGCTGGCGCGTCCACAAGGGACACACCGAGGAACTCGTCGGCCGCTGGCTGTCCAAGAGCGGTGTCCGCCGGGAGGACGTCATCCTCGCCACCAAGGTCGGCGAGGGCATGAGCGACCGCGTCAACGACGGAGGCCTGTCCGCCCGGCACATCGTCGCGGCCTGCGAGCAGTCGCTGCGGCGCCTCGACGTGGACCACATCGACCTCTACCAGATGCACCGGCTGGACCGCGCCGCGCCCTGGGACGAGATCTGGCAGGCCATGGACCGCCTCGTCACCAGCGGAAAGGTCTGTTACATCGGATCGTCCAACTTCGCGGGCTGGAACATCGCCGCCGCCCAGGAGACCGCCATGCGGCGGAACTCCATGGGGCTGGTGTCCGAGCAGAGCATCTACAACCTGGCCGTTCGCACGGCCGACGCGGAACTGATCCCCGCCGCCCAGGCCTACGGAGTCGGTGTGTTCGCCTGGTCGCCGCTGCACGGCGGACTGCTGAGCGGAGCCCTGCGCAAGCTGGCGCAGGGCACGGCCGTCAAGTCGGCCCAGGGCAGGGCACAGGAGCTGCTGCCCGAACTGCGCTCCAACATCGAGGCGTACGAGCGGTTCTGCGATCGCATCGGTGAGAACCCCGCGGAGGTCGGCCTGTCCTGGGTGCTGTCCCGGCCCGGGATCAGCGGCGCTGTGATCGGGCCGCGGACCATCGAGCAACTGGACTCCGCGCTACGCGCCCTCGACCTGGACCTCGGTGAGGCCGAACTGACCGAGCTGGACGCCCTCTTCCCCCTGCCCCGTCCCGGCCACGCCGCGCCGCCCCAGTGACCGGGGTCGAGGCCGGGGCCGAAGCCGGGTGACACGGCCGGGGCGGTGCATCGGCCGGCTCGCGCCGACCGATGCCGCCGTCATACGACGCTGAGTGCCGGCAGCGGAAAGACCAACTTGCCGCCGTCGGCCAGGAACCGCTGCTCCCTCTCGACGAAGCCCTCCCGGTAGATCCACGGCAGAACCAGCAGCTGGTCCGGCTTCCACGCCTTGGCGTCCTCCTCGGACACGATCGGGATGTTCGTCCCGGGCGTGAAACGACCGGCCTTCTCCGAGCTCACCTCACCGATGCACGACAGGTCCGACTCGGTCAGTCCGCAGTACTGCAGGATCACGTTCCCCTTGGTGGAGGCGCCGTACCCGACGGTCACCCTGCCGGATTCGCGGGACCGGGCGAGGAATTCGAGCAGGATCTGCCGCTGCCTCTCGACCCGTCGTGCGAACGCCTCGAACGGAGCGGTCGTGTCGAGCCCTGCCTCCGCCTCCCGCGCACGGATCCGCGCCAGACCGGCTTCGTCCCGGGGATACCGGTCGGGGCTCCTGGCCAGGGTGACGCACAGGCTGCCGCCGTAGACATCGGTCAACTCGGCCTTGATCACGGTCAGTCCGACCCGCTCCGCCATCCACTCGATCTGCCGCAGGGCGTAGTACTCCAGATGCTCGTGGCACACGACGTCGTACGCGTCGGCGTGCAGCATCGAGGGCATGTAGCTCTGTTCCATGACCCAGATGCCGTCGTCCGCGAGGACGTCGTGGACGTCTTGCATGAAGCGCATCGGATCCGGCAGGTCGTAGAACATGGCGATGGAGGTGACGACTTTCGCGCGCTCGGAGCCGAAGTGGCTCTCGTACGTCTCACGGGAGAAGTAGTCGACGACGAGTTCGGCGTTCGGCGGGTACTTGTCGCGGAACTTCCCGCCGGTCGGGTCGATGCCGACCAGCCGGGGGCCGTCCTCGGGATAGGCGCTCAGCAGGGTGGCGTCGTTGCTGCCGATGTCCACGACCAGGTCCTTCGGGCCCAGTTCGACCAGGTCCCGGATGGCCGCCACTTTGCCGTGGAGATGATTGACCATGAAGGGCCGGATGCCCGAGCGGTAGCCGTAGTCGTCGCCGTACATGAGGTCGGCGTCCGGGGTGTGGCGCAGCTGCACCAGCCCGCACCCCGCGGGGGAACAGACGAGCAGTTCCAGCGGGACCGAGGGGACTACCTGGTCACGGCTCGTCGGGAACACACCGGTCAGCGCCTGCTCCCCGAGGTCCAGCACCGGGAGCAGTTCGCGGTTTCCGCAAATGCGGCACGCAGTGATGATCATTACCGGATCTTCTCGTCGTCGCGGTCGAGCGATCGACGAATCGGTCGGCACTTTGTCACCTGGCACGGGCCGGGCGGATACCTTCGAGCCCGGCATGGCCGGAATGATTCCCCGGTGGCCGCAGGCCGGTCTTCTTCCCGGCAGAAAACGCGAACACCACTATGTCAGCTCGGTGTTGCCTCGGCCGGACCGCTCTCTTACCGTGTGGTGCCGTACTCCCGGAGATGCCTCTCTGCCGCTGATCCACGGTCAGGATTGCGTAACCAAAGACACCTAGTGAAGGGTTCCGCGTGGCTCACATCGCATTCTTCATCCTCCCTGTTCCCGGGCATGTGAATCCGACACTGGGAGTGGCCGAGGAACTTGTGGCCCGCGGTCACCGGGTGACCTACGCACTTCCCGAGGACATCGCCGAACGCGCGGTCCGTGTCGGCGCCAAAGTGGTCGAGTACCCCATGGACAAGGAGCGGTTCCGCACCCATATGGTGCCGCAGCAGAATTCCGACGAGTACACCGACAAGGATGAAATACTCCGAGTGCTGGAATGGCTGCTGGACATGACCCGCCGGACCGTGGCGCCACTGGAGAGGCATTTCACCGGCGACCGTCCCGATGTGATCGTGCACGACCCGTCCTCGTTCTGGGTGGGACGTATCCTCGCCGACCGGTGGGGGATACCAGCCATCCGGAGTACACCCACGTACGCCGCCAACGAGCACTGGTCGATGCAGCCCGACGCCGAGGCGGCCGGACCGCCCGACGAACCGGCCCTCCGGGAGCTGGTCGCCGGAATCGACCGGCTGCTGCGCGAGCAGGGGATCGAGGACGACGCGACCACCTTCACCGGGCACGTCCACAGCGGTCCGGCCCTGCTCTACATGCCGCGGTACTTCCAGTACGCCGGGGACACCTTCGACGACCAGCACCACTTCGTCGGACCCTGCGCACCCCGTGCCTCCATTCACGGCACATGGGAGCCACCTCGCGACGGCAGGCCGCTCGTCATGGTGAGCATGGGGACCCTCTACAACAAGCGGCCGGAGTTCTTCCACGCGTGCGTCGAGGCGTTCCGCGACGAACCCTGGAACATCCTCCTGGTCCTCGGCGGCGGGCTGGCTGCCGAGGACCTCGGCCCGCTGCCGGACAACGTCCTGGTGCGGGACTTCGTGCCGCTCGCGGACGTGTTCCCGCACACGGACCTGGTGGTGAACCACGGCGGGATGAGCACGGCCATGGAGGCCTTCTCCTACGGCGTCCCCGTACTGGCCGTACCGGTCATGACGGAGCCGAGGGCCACCGCGCGGCGGATCGCCGAACTCGGGCTGGGCGCCCAGCTGACCGGCACGCAGGTCACGGCGGCGAACCTGCGAGACACCGCACTGCGGGTCCTCGCGGACGACGGAACACGGGAGCGGCTGCGCCAGATGCGCACGCGGATCCAGACGGCCGGCGGCGCCACCGCGGCGGCCACCGTCATCGAGGAACTGCTGCCGACGAACCGCTGAACGTATCCGTCTGCGCGAAGAGCGCCCATCCTCCGACCAGTGGGAAACGGCACCATGCTCATCACCGAAACAGCCGTCCGCGACGCCTACCGCATCCAGCCGGAGCCCCACCGCGACCAACGTGGCCGGCTCTACGAGGCGCTGCGCCACGAGTCACTGCGAGCGGCCACCGGACACGCCTTCGAGGTCCGGCAGGTCAACTTCACGGTCTCCCACCGCAACGTCCTGCGCGGCATCCACGGCACCACGCTGCCGCCCGGGCAGGGCAAGATCGTGACCTGCGTGAGAGGCGCCGCACTCACCATGGTCGTCGACCTCAGGGTCGGCTCACCGACCTTCGGCCGCCACGACGTCCTCCGACAGGACCCGGACAGCGCCACCGCCGTGTACCTGCCCGACGGGCTGGGCCTGGCCTATGTCGCGCTGAGCGACGACACCTGTATGAACTACCTGTGCACGCGTGAGTACGTCCACGGCACCATCATCGATGTCGACGCCCTCGACCCCGCCCTGGGGCTTCCGTGGAATCTGGCCGAGCCCCCGATCAGATCCGCCCGGGACGCAGCGGCCAGGTCCCTCGCCGAGGCAGCCTCAGACGGATCGCTGCCGACGTACGAGGAATGCGTGCGTACGTATCAGGCCCTGCCCGTCCACAGCGAGTGAACGCGCGGTCAGGGGACATGACGGAGAGATCCCGGCAGGCGGTCGAGCTGGCGGCGGAAGGCGTCTGCCTGTGTGTGGAGGGGACGACCCGCGAACTCCAGCGCACCGGCCGTTTCGCGGAGTTGCTCCGTGAGCTGGGCGCGTGCGCCGTCGCCGCCCAGCCCGCCGCGGTGGCCGAGGCGGTACGCAACGGCGACGCCTACCAGGCCCACTTGTCCGACCTCGCGTCACGGCGGGTGTCGACCGGCGAAGCGGTGCACAGCCTGCTGTACGAGGACGCACGTGCCGCCTGCGACAAGCTGCTGCCGCACTACCGCAAGAGCGCCGGACTGTGTGCCTGTGTCTTCGTACCACTGGACCCGTACGCAGACGGCCGCAGGGCGGTCGCGGAGGCCTCGGCGTTGTGGTGGACGGTGGACCGGCCCAACGCGGTGGTGTCCGTGCACGTGGCGCACGGCGAGGGGCCGCTGGTCGGCGATCTGCTGGCGCGGGGCATCAGCGTCGATGTCCGGTCGCTGTTCACGCTCGAACAGTTCGATCGGCTCTTCGAGGAGTTCCTCAGCGGTCTGGAGCGGGCCCGCGACGCCGGGTGCGAGCTGTCGGGGATCCACTTCGCGGCCTCTGTCCCGCTACGGCTGCTGGACGAGTCGATCGCGGCCCGGCTCGGCCTCACGGCGCGGCGCGAGGACTGGGCGGTGGCGGTTGCCCGGCTGCTGCACCACCGCCGCGAGCAGCTGATGGACGGCGCCCGCTGGCGGTCGCTGGTCCGCGCGGGCGTCCGTCCCCCACACTTCGTCTGGTCCTCACACGCGGCGCCCGTGACGGAAGCGGTGCACTACTTGGAGGAGCTGGTGGCCTGGAACAGCGTCTTCTCGGCGGGGCCGGGGACGCTGCGCGCCGTGCGCAGCCGGGCCGAGCTGCGCGGCGACTCCGTCAGCGGTACGGAGACGTGTTCGCGGCAGGTGCTGTCCACCCTTCACCACCACGGAGTCGACCTGTACGACCTCGGCCTTGAGCTGCAGCAGACTCAGCTCAAGGCCGCACGCGCCGAGTGGACCGAACTGAGCGAGGCCGTCGAGGCCTTGCTCAGGCGGGCCTGACCGACATCACCGGGCTCCCGAGGAGCGGCCGTCGGGAGTCCCCGGGCAGCGTGTCCCGAAGGCGGCGACCCGCCCCTCGCGCAGCATCATCCGGGATCCGGCGAACCGGCGCTGCATCCGCCGGTCGTGCGTGACGACGACCAC
Source organism: Streptomyces phaeochromogenes (assembly GCF_001418655.1). Taxonomy (GTDB): domain Bacteria; phylum Actinomycetota; class Actinomycetes; order Streptomycetales; family Streptomycetaceae; genus Streptomyces; species Streptomyces phaeochromogenes. Next base: position 11,109 of record NZ_LIQZ01000064.1, read on the forward strand.
GGCACCCTGATAGTCCGTCAACGCCTGTTCCAGTTCCTCGACCAGGGCGGGCGACAGGTGATTGGTCGGCTCGTCAAGCAGCAGCAGGTCGATCGGGTCACTCACCAGCCGGGCGAGTTCGAGCCTGCGGCGTTGTCCGTAGGACAGCTCTCCCATCCGTTGCCGCAGATCGTCCGGGCCGAACAGTCCGAGGGAGAGCAGCGCCTCGACGTGATCGTCCGGGTGCCCGCTCCGCCCCTGGGCGAAGGCCTGAGGCACGGTCAGGCCCGGCGGCCAGGACGTGGGTTCCTGCCGCAGGTGTCCGACCCGCCCGCTCACCACCACCGAACCGTCGTCGGGCGGCAGTTCCCCGGCCAGCAGGCGCAGGAGAGTGGTCTTGCCCGCCCCGTTGGAACCGGTGACCAGCAGTCGCTCGCCGGGACGAATGCGCAGCGACTTGACCCGCAGGCGATCGCCGACCCGTACTTCTTCGAGCTCGGCCACCGTGTCCTTGGCCGTCTCCTGGTCCGCGGTGGCGATACGGGCGGTGAACGCGAGTGCGTCGGCAGGACGGGCGACGGGCGTCTCCGTCAGCCGGGCCACCCGTTCCTTGGCGTTGCGGATCCGGGACGTCGCGCCGTGCACGCGACCGCGTGACCGGAACTGGCCCGCCCCGAAGACGGCGAGGGGCAACTTGCGCGGTATGCCGTCCATCCGCTGTACCTGCGTGGCCACCAACTGCCGGTTGTGGTCGAGTTCGGTGCGCCACTGCTCGTACTCGCGCAGCCGCCGGCGGCGTTCCGCCGCCTTGGCGGACAGATAGCCGTCGTAGCCGTCCCCGAAGCGGGTGACCCGGCCTGAGCCGACCTCCAGGATGGTGGTGGTGAGCCGTTCCAGGAACACCCGGTCGTGGGTGACCGCGACAACGGTGCCCTGATAGCGGCGCAGATACTCCTCCAGCCATGTCACCGCCCGTTCGTCCAGGTCGTTGGTCGGCTCGTCCAGGAGCAGCAGTTCGGGTGCCGATGCGAGTGTCCCGGCCAGTGCCAGGCGAGAGCGCTCACCCCCGGAAAGGGTCGCGAGCGTCCTGTCCCGCTCCAGGTCCGGCAGGCCGACGTGGTGCAGCATGATGTCCACCCGCGAGTCGGCCTCGTACCCGCCGCGGCCCTGATAGCGCTCCATCAACTCTGCGTAGGCCTTGAGTTGCTTGGCGAGTTCTTCGTCCGACCGTGTCTGGTCGGCCAGTTCGGCCTCGGCCGCTCGCAACTGCCTCTCCAGCTCCCGCAGTTCGGCCAGCGCGAGATCGACGGCGTCCTGGACGACGGCGTTCTCCGGCAGATCCAGGGACTGCGGCAGATATCCCACACCGCCGGGCGCGACCACGGTCACCGTCCCGTTGTCGGGGGTGTCCCGCCCCGCCATCAGCCTGAGCAGCGTGGACTTGCCGGATCCGTTGTCACCGACGATGCCGATCTTCTCGCCGGGCTTGACGGTGCAGTCCACGTGGTCGAGTACTACACGGTCCTGGTACCGCTTGGTGATGTCATGCAGGGCGAATTGGGCGGAGCTCACGCAGGGGTCCTCCTGATCACAGTTGAGTGCGGGATGCCGTGCCCGCGTACACCACAACCGCCGGGGAAGCCCTCGACTAAAAAGCCCAAACGGCCGAACACCGGGGCGAGGCATTGTGGAGGTACACGGAAATACGTGACAGCGGAGTCGCGCTCGACGCCATCACGTATTTACTCAACTCTCACAGAGAACCCATAGCGAAAAACGTATCACAACCACGAAGGCTGCCTGCTGGAGTGCGGAAGATGTGCCACGACTTCAGTCGTACGACGCCGCGTTCGACCGGCGCCCGGGCTGCGAACAGCGCTCGAGTCGAACGAGAGTTGAAACGGACACGAAGACGACGGCCGGCGCGAGGCCGGCCGTCGTTGCGGGCATGCCGCCGGGACGACACCTCATGGGTGGTGCGCGGAGGGCGTACAGGGGACGCCGGAGCGGCCTGTCAGGGGGCTACGGCGCGGCCGGTCTGCGGCGAGATTCTGCCTGCGCACAGGCCCCGGGCGGTCAACCCCTGCGCGATACGGGGGATCGCGGCCCGCGTGTTGGCGGACCAGTCGTGCATGAGGATGACTTGACCGTTGCCGAGCCGTCCGGCGGCCTGCACGATGGCATCCGCGCCGGCGCCGTTCCAGTCCTGTGAGTCCACGTCCCAGATGATCTCGGTCAGGCCGTACTTGGCCTCGACTGCCTTCACCGTCGAGTTGGTCTCGCCGTAGGGCGGCCGGAACAGCTTCGGCGTACCGCCGCCTGCGGCCGCGATCGCCTGCTGGGTCCGGGATATCTCCGAGTCGATCTGTGACTGGCCGAGCTGGGGCAGGTGCGGGTGGGTGTAGCTGTGATTGCCGACCCACATACCGGCGTTGACCTGCGCCCGTACCTGGGACGGGTTGGCGGCGGCGTACTGGCCCTGGTTGAACATCGTGGCCCGTAGCCCGTTCTGCGTGAGCGCGTTGAGCAGGGCCGGTGTGTTGCCGGACGGGCCGTCGTCGAAGGTGAGCCCGACGTATCCGTTGCAGGCGGCGGCCTGCGCCGGGGCGGAGCTGACGGTGAGGCTGCCCGCGGCGACCAGCGCGACGGCGGCGAGCGTCGTCGGCAGGGGATGTAACGCGAGACGTGTCCGGGTGCTCATGCCGACACCGTGATGTTGGAGCTGCCGCTGCTCTGGTACCCCTCTGTCGCGAGGATCATGTAGTAGCTGAAGCTGCCGAGGCGCATTCCCGCTCGCGCCCAGGCGTCGAAGTGGTTGCCGGTGGTGATGGTGCCGCCGGTCCGCTTCGACTGGCGGACACTCCAGTACTGATTGAAGGTCTTCGTGCCTTCGACGGACGGGGCGTTGTACCGCGTCGTCTGATAGATGTCGTAAGTGCCGCCGTCACTGGTGACGGCGCCCTTGTACGTTCCCGTCGGCCGGTAGGTGCCCCAGTTGTCGACGACGTAGTACTCCACGAGCGGGTTGGACGTCCACCCGTAGAGGCACAGGTAGGCGTTGCCGGATGGGCTGAAGGAGCCCGAGTAGGACACGTTCCTGCGGCTGCCGTTGCTCCAGCCCTTGCCGGCGACGAAGTTCCCGGTGTTCCTCCAGGTGGTGCTGTAGCTCCCGCCGGAGCTGAGGTTCATGGAGACCGTGCCCTGTGCGTCGGTCCAGAACGAGTAGTAGTAGCCGTTGTTGGTGCCGGTCTGGTTCGTGGTGACGACCGTGTCGGCGCGGGCCGTGCCGGGCAGAGCCAGCGCGGTCGCGGCGCCCAGCATCATGGCGCAGGCCTGCCTGCGGCTCGGCTGTGCAGGTATGAGGTTCATGTGCGGGTTTCCTCCGTCTTCCACGGGCGGGGGTTTGGTCCGACAGTGTTGACCTGCACCCGTCAAGCGTCAATAGTTTCGCCCTCGATTGCGAAACATTCGTAGGGGATTCGATGTCCACGAAGGTGATAACACCTGTTCGTTGGCCTTTTCGGGTTTGTCGATGTGACCATGGGGGTGATGTCTGTTCACTGAAGATCAGATATATGGGTCGCGGCATCGAATGTTTCGAACTGCCTTACCTCGACAGAATCGCCCCGGCTGAACCTGGCGGAACGCTCGCTCGCAGAGGTCATCAAGAGCTCATTCGGCGAGGTGTCCACACCTCCGTGGATGGCCAGACCGAGGCCAGTGCGTTGGCAGCGACGATGCCCTTGACCCTCGGGGAGTTCCGCAGCCTGGGCTCGGGGTCGCTGAAGCCACTCCCGCAGGTCGAGGACCGTTGGACCTGTCATCCGTACGGCGAGTGCCGTCCTACGGGCTCTGCGGACGCCGACTCCGGCCGTGCCGCCGAGATCCCGCGCGGTCGCAAGGTTGTGCCGACCGTGCCCGCGTGGCGGGCCTTGTGTCATGTCGCGGCTCGGGTGATGCGCAGGCAGCGAAATGTTCGAACTGTGACCTCGGTGTCAACGCGCGCAGTTCACCTTGTGGACACCTCGAATACTCCTGGAATTACCCCGCAATTCTCAGTGGCTTCTCACGTACCACCGGTTTCGTGTCCTCTGTCGCCCGACCGGGCCGTACGACGAAGGAGGCGCATGGTGGCGCTACCGGTGACCACACGACGGAAGTCCCCTGGCCAGGAGGAGGATCAAGACCTGGCAGAGGAACAGCCGTTGCACGTGGCCAGCAGGCTGCACGCGTTCAACCGGTTCGAGCTGAAGTACCTCGTGCCGGTCGAGCAGGCGGCCGAGATCCGGGACGAGCTGGCCGAGCGGATGGACCGTGATCTGAACAGCCCGGCCGGCGGCTACGGCGTGTGGAGTCTGTACTACGACACCCCGCAGCTGCGGTTCTACTGGGAGAAGATCGAGGGCCTGAAGTTCAGGCGCAAGCTGCGCATCCGCCACTACGGGACCCCGGACGGTGTCACGGACGAGTCCCCGGTGTGTGTGGAGATCAAGCAGCGCGTCAACCGGGTCACGCAGAAGCGCCGCATCACCCTTCCGTACGGCGTCGCACGTCAGTTGTGCGACGGCCGCGAGATGATCGAACACTCGCCGAAGGAGAGCGCCTTCGTCCAAGAGGTCCTCGAACTCGTGGTTCGGCTGAATCTCCTGCCCACCGCGATCACCGGCTACCAGCGTGAGGCCCTGGTCGGCCGCGACGCGGACACGGGGCTGCGGGTGACCTTCGACCGGCGGATCCGCGGCCGGGACCGGGACTTCCACTTCGGCACGTCGAACCCGGAGAACCGGTTCACCATCCCGCCGCACCTGTCGGTGATGGAGATCAAGGTCAATGAGCGCACGCCGTACTGGATCACGGACCTGGCGGCGCGTCGGAACCTCAGCCTGATCCGGGTCTCCAAGTACGTGCAGTCCATCGAGGCGTTCGGCCTGGCGCCCCGGTCCGTCTTCCACGTCCACGAGGCGGACCACCCACAGCCCAGCACCCCCACCATCAACCCGCTGTCCGGACAGCGGCAGGCGCACGTCGCGCCCTTGAAAGCAGGAGCACAGTGAACTTCGATCTGCAGGAACTCAGCGGTACGTTCAGCGTCACCGACGTCGTCGTGGCCATGGCGCTGTCCTTCGTCCTGAGCACGATCATCGGCCATGTGTACCGGTACACGCACCGCAACGTTTCCTACAGCCAGTCCTACGTCCAGACCCTGGTCATCGTCGGCATGGTCGTCGCGTTGATCATGCTGGTGGTGGGGTCCAACCTCGCCCGGGCGTTCTCCCTGGTCGGAGCCCTGTCGGTGATCCGATTCCGGAACGCCATCAAGGAGACCAGGGACGTCGGCTTCGTCTTCATGGCGATGGCGATCGGCATGGCCTGCGGTGCCCGCTTCTACACCCTCGCGGCTGTCGGTGCCGTCGTGATCTGCGTGGTCGTCGTCGTGATGTTCAAGTTCAACTGGTTCGCCCTGAGCGTCCAGCGCCAGGTCGTCAAGGTCCAGGTACCCGCGGGCGAGGACTACTCGTCGGCCATCCGCGACGTCCTCATCCGGTACACCACCGAGTTCGAGTTGGTGAGCACCGAGACAATCCGTGGCGGCGCGCTGACCGAGGTGTTCTACACAGTACGGATGAAGAAGGGCACCGAGCCCAGTGATCTGGTGAACGCGCTCCAGGAGCGGACCTCGGGCCAGCGGGTGACAGTCCTGACCGGTTACGACTCGACCGACCTGTGATGTCCGGCAGCAACGAGGCGACCCCTCGGCGACAGCGACGGCGACTTCGGGATCGGATCCCCGTACGTCTGCGGCACCATTGGAAGCCGGCCGGAGCCCTGTGTGCGGGACTGGCGGTGATGGTCTACTTCTTCGGCGACGCCCGCGTCTCGCCGTACGTCACGTCCTCTTCCCGCGTGGAGGCCGACGCCATCACGGACGACGTGCACGGCACGGTCGACCTGTACGACACCTCTGTGTCCCACTCCATCCAACTGGAGTACGACCAGACCGACTTCACCAAGATGATGAAGGAGTTCCGCGAGGACGGAACCAAGGACTACATCGAAGCGGACCTCACCATCGACGGGGTCTACCTCGAAGACGTCGGGATCCGCCTCAAGGGCAACTCCACATTGATGTCCCTGCGTGGAAGCGGTCAGGGCGGGCCCGGTGGCGGCCGGACCATGCCCGAAGGAGCCGCGCAGGGCGCCCCGGACCTGCCACAGGATGGTGGGACCGGGAGCCGGGACCGCGGCCAGGGCAACGGCGGCGGTCCCGGCGGAGCCGGCGGTGCCATGGGCGGAATCACGCAGTACAACCTCTCCGAGAAGAAGCCCGAGGAACTGCCGTGGCTCGTCAAGGTGGACGAGTTCATCGAGGGCCGCGCCTACCAGGGCGAGCGCGAGATCTCGCTGCGCCCTGGCAGCAAGGGCCAGGTACCGGTGAACGAGGCTCTATCGCTGAGCCTGACGGACAGCACCGGCCAGAAGAACGAGCGGTACGCCTTCACGTCGATGCAGGTCAACAACCGTCCCGTCACTACCAGGTTGATGGTCGAGAGCCCGGACACGGAGTACGCCGAGTCCATCGGCGACGGTGACGGAGTCCTGTACAAGGCGCGGGCCGGCGGCAGTTTCGACTACCAGGGTGACGACCCGAGCGACTACGAGGACTCGTTCAAACAGCTCAACAAGGTCGGCAGCCAGGACCTGTCGCCGGTCATGAAGCTCATCAAGTGGGCGAACCAGGCATCGGACGAAGAGTTCGAGAAGGAGCTCGACCAGTACGTGGACGTCGAGTCGCTGGCCACGTACGTCGCCGCGCAGAACCTGCTGATGAACTTCGACGACATGGCCGGACCGGGCAAGAACTACCTGCTGTGGTACGACCTGGACACCAGGAAGTTCTCGGTCCTCGGGTGGGACCACAACCTCACCTTCAGCGGCGACGCGACGTCGGGCCCGGACGACGACATGGGCATGGGCGGCGCACTCGGTGGTGGCGGAGGCGCTGCCAACGGGCAGAGCGGCCAAGGCGACCAGGACACAGGTGGTCAGGGGGCGCAGAGCGCGCCCTCCGGGATGCCCGAGGGAATGCCGGAGGGAATGCCCGAAGGCCCTCCGGAGGGAATGCCGGAGGGAATGCCTTCAGGCATGCCGGGCGGTCAGGGCGGCCAAGGCGAAGGCGGCGGGCCCGGCGGCTCCATGGGTCACCCCTTGAAGGAACGCTTCCTGGACTCGGACACCTTGGATCCCGTTTACAAGACGGCGTACAAGGAGCTGTACGAGAAGTTCTACGGCTCCGGGAACGCTCTGAAGGCGCTGAATGACATCGCCGAGCAGGCGGGCAGGGCCGGTGCCGGCGGGAAGGAGCTGGACTCCGCCGTCGAAAAGCTGCGTACGACGGTCACCGAGCGCGCTGAGGCGCTGAGCAAGAACAAGGAGGTGACCGGCTGATCTCCGGCGCCCCGGACGGCAGTTCCCCGTGGGACGCCGTCCGGGGTGTTCGGCGAAATCCGAACCCCGCACCAGCGAAGGAAGCTCCATGCCCGTCGCGCCGTCAGCGCCCGCGCCGCCCAGACACAACGTGCTCGTGGTCGAGGACGACCCGAGCATCCGCACCTTGCTCACGTCAGCTCTGCACGCCGCCGGATACGCGGTGAACACCGCCGACACCGGCAGGACGGCCATGTTCGAGGCGGGCCGCAGCCAGCCCGATCTGATCCTGCTGGATGTGGGCCTTCCGGATATCGACGGCTTCGCGGTGACGCGTCATCTGCGCGCGGAGGGTGTCTACACACCCGTGCTGTTCCTGACGGCCCGCACCGACGTCGAGGACCGCATCATCGGCCTCAGCTCCGGCGGGGACGACTACGTCACCAAGCCCTTCCATGTGCAGGAGGTACTGCTGCGCATCCGTGCGATCCTGCGGCGCAGTGACATGCCGCCGGGTGGCGGGGCCAGGAGGCCGGCCCTGCGGTACGCCGATCTGGTGCTGGACGAGCAGACGCACGAGGTGTGGCGGGCGGGCCTGCCGATCCAGCTGTCGCCCACCGAGTTCCGGCTCCTGGTCTGTCTGCTGGCGCAGCCCGAACGTGTGGTGGGCAAGAAGGAGATTCTGTCCGAGGTCTGGCACTACGACTTCGCGGGAGACGCCCGCATCGTCGACACGTACGTACGCAATCTGCGGCGCAAGATGGACCGGTTCGAGCCCCAGCTCATCCAGACGATCCGCGGTGTCGGCTACTGTCTGCGAGCCGCCCGTCCCGGACCGGGAGCGGCGGCGTTGTGAGGCAGCGGCTGGGGCGGCTGAAACCGCGCTCTCTGCGAGCACGGCTGGTTCTTGGCGCCACTTTGCTGGCCACCTCGGCGGTTCTGCTCTGCCAGGCGGCGGGGCTCGCACTGCTCCACACCTGGCTCACGGACCAGGTCGACGGTCGGCTCAGCCGCTTCCAACCGGTGGCCCAGCTGGAACGGGACGTCGTCGACGGACGGACGACAGCAGGGGAGAGCGGCAGGAACAACGCCCTCCCCTCCGACTACCGGGTGTACTTCTACGACAGCGACGGACGCAGGCTGCCCAGGTCACTGAGTGGCGACGAGGGTGGTGCCGGGCCACGGTTGCCCTGGTCGGAGTCGGCACTCGGTCTGCGGAACGGCCGACCCGTCACGCTCGCCGCGACCGACGGGGAAAGCACCTGGCGGGTGATCGCCCGGCCCGGCGCCGACGGCACGAGGGTGGTGGTGGCGCTGCCTCTGAACGAGGTGGAGAACGCGACCGTCAGGATGCTGTGGTTCAGCCTCGCCGTGGGGGTGGCTGTCGCCGTCGGCGTCGTCCTCTTCGGCAGCCTCGTCGTGCGAGTGGGGCTACGTCCGCTGGCCGGGGTCGAGCGCACCGCACGGCGCATCGCCGACGGCGAGTTGGAGCTGTGCGTTCCGGACCAACACGTGGTCACCGAAGTCGGCCACCTCAGCCGTGCCTTGAACACCATGCTCGACCGGCTGCGCACCGCGTTGCACCGTGCAGAGGCGTCCGAGCAGCGATTGCGCCACTTTCTGGCGGACGCCGGTCATGAACTGCGCACGCCTCTCACCTCCTTGCAGGGCTTCGCCGAACTCCTCGTACAGGAGCCGGAGATGAGTCCGGAACGACGCCACGAGGCGCAGCAGCTGATCGTGCGGAACGCGGAACGGATGAGCCGCCTCGTCGACAGCCTGTCCCAGCTGGCCAAGCTGGGGGACGTACCCGCGATGCAGTGGCAGCCGGTCGACCTGCTGTCTCTGGCCGCGGACAGCATTGCTGCCGTCGCCGTGCAGTACCCCGACCGCAGTATCGGCTTGGGCGCCCTTGCCGACACCGAGGGCGATGCCCACGAAGCCGAGCTGGACGTCGTCGATGCTCTCGGTGATCCGCACCAGCTGACTCAGATCCTGTCCAATCTGCTCACCAACGCGTGCGTCCACACCCCGACCGGGACCCACGTCCGGGTGCGTGTCGGCACCCTCCGTATCCGCCCGAACGGCCAGGGCACGGACGGAGGGGGCCGCACCAGTGTCAATCCTCCACTTGCCGCCGGGACTCTTGCCTGTGCCGTCGAGGTGGCCGACGACGGGACCGGCCTCGCCGGGTCGGACGCGCGGAGAGTGTTCGAACGCTTCTACCGCGCCGGTTCCGCCCAGCGGGCTGCGGCCGGCTCCGGTCTGGGACTGGCGATCGCTTCCAGTGCCGCGGAGGCCAATGGCGGGCGTCTGGAGCTCGACACCTGGCCGGGGGAGGGCTGCACATTCCGCTTGCTTCTGCCGAACCGGCCCACTGCCGCATCCACGGCGCACCGCGATGGACGGACCCCTCCGTTGCTGTCCGCCACGGCTGCCGGCGTCAGTGGATGACCTTCACCTGACCAATTCCTCACCACTACCGAAGGAGTTTCAACGGTGAAACTCAGCACCGTACGACTGGGGCGGAACCGTACGGCCGCCGCGCGTGTGCACAAAAGGCACTGCGTGCTGCTGCCGTATCCGGACGTCGGGGCGCTGATCGCGTCCGGCGACGGCTGGCGGGACCGGGCCGGTGCCGATATCGGTGAGCGTCACAGGCTGGACGACGTCTCCTATGCCCCACTGATCGTCCGACCGGGCAAGATGGTTGCCGTCGGCCTCAACTATGCCGTCCGGGCACGGGAGTTGGGGTGTCCCGTCCCTGCCGCGCCGGAGTTCTCCGTGCGCAACGACGGCCGTGTGGTCGTCGGTGCCGACGACGACATCCGCCTGCCGGCCGAGGGACAGGATGTGCACTGCGGTGTGGAGCTCGGTGTGGTGATCGGGCGAAGGGCCCGGGATGTGACGGCCCGGTCGGCCCTGAGCCATGTCGCGGGTTACACCGTGGTCAACGACGTCGCGGTGCGGAACGGCCCGGAGCGCATCCCGTCCGCTGTTGTCGCCACTGTGGTGGGGCCCGCCCTGATCACCACTGATGATGCGCCGATCGGCGCTCGCGGCTTGACGATCAACTGTCTCGTGGACGGGCGCGTCACGCAGAAGGCGAACACCTCGGAACTGATCTTCGACGTCGCCACCGTCATCGCGCACGTCAGCAGCTCCGTCACCCTGTTGCCCGGCGATCTGATCACGACCGGAACGCCGGCCGGAACCGGTACCAGTCGTAAACACGAGGTACCCCCTCGGCCGGGAACACAGGTGATCAGTGTGATCAAAGGCGTCGGTGAACACCGCAACATCGTGATGCGGCCGAGTTCACAGTGAATCGTGGGAGCGCTTTCGGCCATTGATCTGACTCCCTGTCAGTTCTCGGTATCCTCCCCCCGCCCCCACAGGCGGGGCGGCAACAGTGAGGCCGCGGCCCTGGACCAGGGCCCGTGAGCCGCAGTCTGCCGTCCCCTCATGCCTGAGGAATCCATGACTCCCACCCCCCACCTCACCGAAATCGCCGCCCGCGTGGAGCGGCCGGCCCCATTCCAGCCGGTCGACCGTTCGCTTCTCCCGGAAGCCGGTACTGCGACAGTGGACATCGTCGTGCCGGTCTACAACGAGGAGCGTGCCCTGCCCGGGTGCCTGCACACCCTCCACGCCCGGCTGTCCGAGGGATTCCCCTTCCCCTGGCGGATCACGGTCGCCGACAACGCCAGCACCGACGACACCCTCGCCACCGCCCGCCGCCTCGCCGACGAACTGCCCGGGGTAGGCGTCGTCCACCTGGACCGGAAGGGGCGCGGGCTGGCCCTGCGTACCGTCTGGGGCGCCAGCGACGCGGACATCGTGGCGTACATGGACGTGGACCTGTCCACCGGCCTCGACGGGCTGCTCCCGCTGGTCGCCCCGCTGGCCAGCGGGCACTCGGACCTCGCGATCGGCTCCCGGCTGGCACCCGGAGCGCGCACGGTGCGCGGGCCGCGCCGCGAGTTCGTCTCCCGCTGCTACAACGGCATCATCCGGCTCACCCACGGTGTCCGTTTCACCGACGCCCAGTGCGGGTTCAAGGCGGCCCGTACGGACGTGCTCCGGCCGCTGCTGGAGGTGACCCGCGACGACGCGTGGTTCTTCGACACCGAGTTGCTCCTGCTCGCCGAGCACAACGGACTGCGCGTCCACGAGGTGCCGGTCGACTGGGTCGAGGACGTCGACACCCGGGTGGACGTGGTGAGCACCGCCACGGACGACCTGCGGGGTTTGTGGCGCATGGCGCGACTGAAGGCCTCCGGCGGCGCCCGCGTCGGCATTCGACCGCGTCCTGCCCCGTCCGCCGAGCACCCCGACGCAGTCCTCGCACCGGCCACGGGACGTGGAGTGCTGTCGTGGGAGGTCGGCTGCTTCATCGCGATCGGCGTCGTCTCCACGGTCGGGCAGGCCCTGCTGTACTGGCTGGCACGCGGCTGGTGGACCCCCGCCGTCGCCAACCTGGTCTCGCTGTTCGTCCTCACCGTCCTCAACACCGAGGCGAACCGGCGCCTCACCTTCCGGCACTCCTCCACCGCGCCCGCCCGCGCCCACCTCGGTGCCGGCGGCCTGTTCGTCCTCGGCTACCTGGTCACCTCCGGGGCGGTGCTGTGGTTCAAGTGGTTCGATCCCGGCGCCTCACCGGCAGCCGAGACCGCGGTCCTCGCCGCGGCGTCCGTCGCCGTCACCGGCGTGCGCTTCGCCACCCTGCGGCTGGCCGTCTTCGCCGGTCCCCGCAGCCGTACCAGTTGACGAGAGCGAAACGAGACATGAGCAACTACGCGCACATCACGTCCGTACCGGCGGCTTCGGAGCACGCCGGGACGCGTACGTCCGTCCGCTCACTGCCCACCTGGGCGGCACCCGCGGCACTCGGAGCCGTCCTGGTGCTCGCGGCGATCCTGTACGGATGGGCACTGGGTTCCCTGGGCTGGGGCAACAGCTACTACTCGGCGGCCGTGAAGTCGATGGGGAAGAGCTGGACGAACTTCCTTTTCGGCTCCTTCGACCCGATCGGCGTCGTCACGGTCGACAAGCCGCCGGCCGCGCTCTGGCCGCAGGTGATCAGCAGCAAGTTCTTCGGGTTGCACGGGTGGGCCCTGATGCTGCCGCAGGTGCTCGAAGGAGTGGCCGCGGTGCTGGTGCTGCACCGCACCGTTCGCCGTTGGGCGGGTGAGGGCGCGGCGCTGGTCGCCGCCCTGGTGCTCACGCTCACGCCCATCACCGTGGCCATCAACCGGGACAACAACCCGGACACGCTGCTGGTCCTGCTGCTGGTGTCGGCGGCGTACGCGCTCACCCGCGCGCTGCAGGCGGAGGGCAGGTCCGCGACCTGGTGGCTGTGCGCGAGCGGCTTCCTGATCGGGTGCGGATTCCTCACCAAAATGCTCGCCGCCTGGATGGTCGTCCCCGCGTTCGCCGTCGCCTGGCTCGTGGGAGGAAGCGGCGCCTGGATACCGCGAGTGCGGCGTCTGCTGGGCGCGGGAGCCATCCTGGCGGCGTCCTCCCTGTGGTGGGTCGCCATGGTCGCCCTGTGGCCGGGCGACCGCCCGTACATCGGCGGCAGTGAGGACGGCTCGGCCTGGGACCTCGTGATCGGCTACAACGGGCTGGGGCGGGTCTTCGGTTCCAGTGACGGCATGCCCCAGGGCATGGGCGGCGGGGGAGGCGGAGGCGGCGGCGGGTTCGCCGGCGGGTTCGGCGGCCAGTCCGGTCCGACCCGGATGTTCGACTCGCAGGTGGGCGGTCAGATCAGCTGGCTGCTGCCCCTCTGCGGACTGGCGCTGGCCGGCGCGGTCGTGGTGGTGGTGCTGCACCGACGCGGGAAGCTGCCCGCCTCCGCCCTGCTGCCGGCCTCCGGCTGGCTGCTGTGGGGAACCTGGCTGGTGGTCTGCGCCGCCGTGTTCTCGACCCAGAAGGGCATCTTCCACCCGTACTACACCACCCAACTCGCCCCGGCCATCGCCGCTCTGTGCGGTGGGCTGACGGCCGGCCTGGTCCGTGTGCACCGTGCGGGCTTCCGCTGGGCGCCCCTGGCCGGCGCGGCCGGGGTCCTGGTGAGCGTGGTCTGGGCGGTGGTGCTGGTCCGCCGTGTACCCGACTGGAACGGCTGGCTGGTGTGGCCGGTGCTGCTCGTGGGCTGCGCCGCCGTCGTCCTGCTGGTGCTGGCACGACGGAACGCCCGGTTGCTGACGGTCGCCGTGGGCGCGGCGGTGGCGTCGGTCCTCGTCGCCCCCGGAGCCTGGGCGGTGAGCGTGCCCGGCTCCACCGGTATGGGCGGCTCCAACCCGACGGCCGGGCCGACGACGATGGGCTTCGGCGGGGGCGGCGGAATGCCCCGGCAGGGTGGAAACGGCGGAGGCCTTCCGTCGGGCATGCCGTCCGGGATGCCGTCGAACATGCCGGGCCTCCCCGGCGCCGACGGCTCCTCGAGCGGGTCCGGTGCACCCCCGTCCGGCGAGATGCCGTCCGGGATGCCTTCCGGCATGCCCACGGCGGGAGCGGGGGGCGGTACGCCAGGAGCCGGCTCGGGAAGTGCCCCGGGCGGTCCCGGCGGTCCCGGCGGCGGTGGGGAACTCACCACTGACCAGCGCAAGATCCTCCAGTACGCCGTCAAGCAGGCACCCGACGCACGAATCAAGCTCGCCGTCGAGGGCGGCGCCCTGTCCGCCAGCTCCTTCATCCTGGGCACCGACGAGACCGTCATCGGCATGGGCGGCTTCACGAACAGCGACAACGCGCCGTCGGTGGCCCAGCTGAAGGAGTGGACCAAGAACGGCGAACTGCGCTACATCCTGGGTTCCGGCACCAACGGCGGCGGGCCCGGCGGCATGTCGGGCGGATACGCCAAGCAGCGCTCCGACTGGATCGCCGACAACTGCACGAAGGTGCCGGCGTCGTCCTACGGCGGCACGTCCTCCGAGGAGGACAGCGGAGCTGTGATGGGATTCGGGGGAGCCGGCGTGCTCTACGACTGCGCGGCCAAGTAACCCGGGCCGGAGCGGGCACCACCAGACGGCAGAACGGACCAGCAGACGTCATGACCGACAGGCCCCCAGCAGCGAGGCCGGGACATCGGCTCCTCGTGGTCGAGGACGAGCCCAGCATCCGTACGCTGCTGGAGGCGACGCTCCGTCTGACCGGATACGAGGTGAGCAGCACCGACACCGGGCAGTCGGCCCTCCTGGAGGTCGAACGCCTGGAACCGCACCTGGTCCTGCTCGACGTGATGCTGCCCGACCTGGACGGCTTCGAGGTGACCCGCAGACTGCGGGCGGCGGGGAACGACTGTCCGATCCTGTTCCTCACCGCCCGCACCGGCACCCACGACCGGGTCAGCGGCCTGCGCGCGGGCGGAGACGACTACGTCTCCAAACCGTTCAACATCGAGGAGGTCCTGCTGCGCATCGAGGCCATCCTGCGCCGAACGGCTCCGGCCATCACGGCACGGGTGATGCCGAGCGTCCTGAGCTACGCCGACCTGGAACTCGACGAGGGCGCCCACGAGGTGCACCGCGCGGGGGAGTACATCGCGCTGTCACCCACCGAGTTCAAGCTCCTGGCCTACCTCCTGGCGAACGCGGGCCAGGTGGTGACCAAGGTCCAGATCCTCGACCACGTCTGGAGCTACGACTTCGCCGGTGACGTACGGATCATCGAGACGTACGTCCGCTACCTCCGCAAGAAGATCGACTGCTTCGATCCACCCCTCATCCAGACCGTGCGCGGTGTCGGCTACAGCCTGCGTCTTCCCCGCGACCACGCAGGGACGTCGGAGCAGTGACCCACCTCCTGCCCCGGCCGCCCAGATCACTGAGACGACGCCTCGTCGTGGGTGTCACCGTGCTCGCCACCGCGGCGGTCCTGGCTTCCCAGGCCATCGGTTATGTAGTGCTTCGGTCCTGGCTGCTGGACCGCGTCGACGAGCAACTCGTCGAGTTCCACCCACCGGCACCGGCCTTCTACGACGCCCTGGACGGCACACTCCCGGCGCCGGGGAAACAACTGGACGTGCTGCCCTCGGATTTCCACGTCTACTTCTACGACGCCTCAGGCCACCGTCTGAACGGTTCCCTCGGCTCCGAATCAAAGCCGGGACCTCAGCTGGCCGATGAGGTGCAGGACCTCGGTCTGCGGGACGGACATCCGGAAACCATGCCCGCCACGAGCGGTGACGGCCGCTGGCGAGTGATGCTCAACCCCGGCCCGGACGGAATGAGCGCGGTGGTCACCCTGCCGCTCGACACCGTCGACGGCGCCGCCTCGAAGGTCTTGTGGCTGAACGCAGTCCTGCTTGCCGTCACGATCGTTGCCCTGCTCGCCCTGGGCCGGTGGGTGGTCAGGCTGGGCCTGTTGCCCTTGACCAGAATGGAAAGTACCGCCCAGGACATCACCGCGGGTCGGCTCGGCCTGCGGTTGCCCGACACCGATCCGCGCACCGAGATCGGACGGCTGGGCCGGGTCCTGAACTCCATGCTCGACCGCCTCCAGAAGGCGCTGCTGGCCCGCGAGGCCTCCGAGGCGCGGCTGCGTCGGTTCGTCGCCGACGCAGGGCACGAACTGCGCACCCCGCTCACCGCCATCCAGGGCTACGCCCAACTCGCACTGCGCCCGGAGCGGCGCCCGGCGCAGGAACTGCAGGAGGCCAACAGGTTCATCGCGCAGAACGCGGAACGCATGAGCCTGCTCGTCGACGACCTCCAGCTGCTTGCCACCCTGGACAAGGAACCCTCCTACCGGAGGGAACGGGTCGACCTGCTGTCCCTGGCAGCGGACGCCGTCAGTGCGACCGCCGTCCACCGTGCGTCCCATCCCGTCGACCTCGGCCCGCTGCACACGGCGGCCGATCCCACCGGAGCCGAGGAACTCGACGTCGCGGAGACCGTCGGCGACCGGCACCGGCTGCGGCAGATCCTCGAGAACCTGCTGTCCAACGCCCGCGTCCACACCCCGCCGGGCACATGCGTCCACGTCCGCGTCGGCACGGCGGAGGCGGGGCCCGGAACGGGCGGCACGGACCGACCCGGACGCTCCGCCGCTTCACCGCCCCTGCCGGAACGCCTGCCGATCAACGTGATCGAGGTGGCGGACGAAGGGCCGGGCCTCGAACCCGTCGACGCCGAGCTCGTCTTCGAACGCTTCTACCGCGCCGACCCCGCCCGTTCGCGCCTCCACGGCGGCAGCGGCCTCGGTCTCGCCATCGCCGCGGCCATCGCCGAGGGCCATGGCGGCCGCCTCGAACTCGACACGACTCCCGGCCATGGCTGCACCTTCCGCCTGGTCCTGCCCGCAGCCGACCCGGGCCGGGAACCTCGCTGATTGACGTGCAGGTTCTCCGAGGGCTTCTGAGAATGGAGATGATGCTCGTCAGCAGGTCAGCGGTGTGCATGATACCCGTGCTGCGATCTCCAGGAATCTGCGAGTAACTATGGGAAGTTCGCAGCAACTTCAGTGATCCATGTGCTTGTGTCAGATTCTGAAGGTCGCACTCTCACTCTCGTGCCGCCGCCACGTGCTGCGGAGGAGGGATCAGGTTCGATCGAGACCGGTTTGGCAGCTGTCGTCACGCTCCAGCGGCGCCGCCAGGCACGGATGTCCGCCCAGGACGAGCAGGGCTTCTTCGTCGACGCGCCCACCGAGTACCAGTGGGCACGGGACTCAGCCGGACTGGCCCCGTCGACGATCGACCAGCTGATCATGATGCGGTTCGGAGCGACGGTGGAACCTGTCGACCCGTTGAACAGGTCTGTGCACCGTGGGGACTTCGGGTTGCGGATCCCAACCTCACAAGCGGCGATGAGGGAGTTCTTCGCCCGCTGGCGGGAGCAGTTGCCGTACGCCCGGAAGTACGCCGTGGCCTGCCGCGACTACGTCATGACGAAGATCGCGTACCTCTCCGGAGCACGGGCTGCCGGGCTGTGCCCGGTGACGATCGGCGACATTCACTGGGAACACGGCCAGTGGGGCCGGTTCGTCGTCCAGGCAAGGGCGCTCGCGGCTCGGGACACGGCCCCGAGAGGCCTACATGTTCCGAGAGGGGCGCGAGCTGCTCTGGTGGTACATCGAGGAGGTCCGGGCGGAGTTCGGCGACGACGCTGATCACCCGTCCGCGCCCCTGTGGCCGTCCGAGCGCAAGCCCAGGGCGATAGCGGCGCTGAACCTGCCGATCGCCCCGGCGACCACACCCTCGACATTCCGCCGCCAGCTCCACGCGGCGGCCGCGAGCTACCTGACCGGCCCGATCACCGACCTCTTCCCGCACCTCTTCAACCCCGAGCATGCCAAAGGTGGCAGCGAGCTCGCGGGCGGCCCAGCGCCTGGTGATGGACAAGGGAAACCTTCAGTGAAGTGGAATCTGCGGATGGTGGCCGCTCAGCGGGACCTGTGGCGTCCCACCGAGTTGCTGGAGGTGTTCAAGACAGTTGGATTCACGCCGTCGCTGAGCACGGTCGCCGCGATGTGGAGCGGCACACCGGTCACGGTGCGGCTCGACGACCTTGACAAGATCTGTGCCGTGCTGAACTGCACGGTTGGAGACCTGCTCCAGGCCGAGCCCCTGGAGGCCGCTGCGGCAAAGACCGAAGCACTGCCGAAGGCTGTAGTCGCTGAAGGCTTCGACGGGGGCCAGTACGGCCGACGCCCCGTCGGCAGGGCAGCCGTCGCTCGCTGCCACCGAACTGACGAATGGCGACACGATCTCATCCCGCTCAGCGCCCGGACTGCCAGGGCTGGGGGGACTCACCCGGGACGACAAGCTGCGCGGACTGCGGCGAGTCCTGGCCTGGTCATGCAGTTGTCACCGAGCGGCCTCCCAGGCCGTCCACAACCCGGCGTACACACCACCGGCATCAACCAGCTCTCGGTGGGTGCCGGTCTCGATGATCCGACCGCGCTCCATCACCATGATCCGGTCGCAGGTCGCTGCTTGGGAGAGACGGTGCGCGACCACGACTGCGGTGCGCCCGGCGAGGACAGCATCGGCAGCGCGGTCGAGCTGTCCGGCGTAGGCGGAGCCGGCCTCGGCGGTCGCTTCGTCAAGGATCACCAGATCGGCGTCGGCGAGCAGCAGGCGGGCGAGGGCGAGTTGCTGCGCCTGTGCGTCGGTGAGCGGGTGTCCGCCGACACCCAGCAGAGTGTCCAACCGGTCGGGGAGAACATCGAGGACCGATGCCGCGCCGGTGGCTTCCAGCGCTGCATGGAGGTCGAGGTCGGTGGCCCCGGGCGCGGCGAGGGTGAGGTTGTCGCGCAGGGTGCCCGCGAAGACGTGGACCTCCTGGGTGATCATCGCGGTACGGCTGGGGCGAGTCACCCTCCCGGCCTCGGGCAGGTGGGTGCCGGCGACCACGCCGGCGAGCGTGGTCTTGCCCGCCCCGGACACGCCGACGACGGCCACGCGCTGACCTGACGGGATGTCGAGGGTGATGTCGTCGAGCACCCGTGGCCCCTCGCCGTAACGGAACGAGACCGCGTCGAGCCGTACGGCGGTGCTCGCGGCCTGCGCTGGGACATCCGACGAGCCGAACGCGATCGTGACGACCCCGATCATGCGGCTCAGCGAGGCGAGGGCTGACTGCAGGGTGTCGATGACCAGCAGCAGCTGGTTGACCGGTCCGAGCAGGCGCAGCACGAGCAGCATGGCGGTGGTGGCGGCGCCGACGGTCGATGCGTTGTGGTCGATGAGGACGAAGCCGACGACGAGTACGGCGGCCAGGCTCAGGCACTCCCCGAGGTTGAGCCGGGCATTGAGCATGCTCAGCACGGTGCGTGCACGGAGCGACTGCCCCGCGACGCGCCAGGAGTCCGTCATCACAGCCCGGTGTCGTTGTTCGGCGAGCCCGAAGCCGAGCACGGTGGCGTAGCCGCGCTGGGACTCGAGGATCTGCTGGGCACGCGCGCTCATCGCCGTGCGCTCGGCGCGATGGACCCCCAGTCCGATGCGCAGGTACCACCGCACGGCCAGCACGTAGACCGGCAGTACGACGGCGAAGGCGGCGGCGTAGGGCCATTCCAGTGCCGCGAGCCCGCCCAGCGAGACGACGATGGTGAAGGCGGTGACGGTGAGCACCGGGATCACGGCGGGGGCGGCGTCGGCGATGGCGGTGACGTCGTCGCTGGACCGCGAGATCAGGTCCCCGGTACCGGCGCGCTCGACGAGGTGCTGCGGGAGCGTCATGGCGCGGCTCACGAGCTCCTCGCGCAGCGCGGCGAGGATGGAGTGGTAGACGCGGGTGGCGAGCACGATCGTCAGCGCGGTGCCCGCAGCGCCGAGCACTGCCGAGAGTGCCATGACGACCGTGACCGTCAGCACTGTGGCGAGGTCCGCGGTGCCGGCCTGCACGCGGCCGACGAGGAATCCGATCGCCACGGGAACGATCAGGTCGACGCCGGTGCTGACGATCCCCAGCACCCCGGTCGCTGCGAGCCGGAGCCGGTACCCGTGGCTGAGCCGCCACACCTCCCTGGCCGTCTCGCGGCCGCTCGCGACCGGCAGCCCGGCATGGGAAGTCGCGGTCTCGGCCACGGCGGAGGTGCCGTTCACAGCGCCGTCCTTGAGAGTGCGGGTACGTCGTCAGGCAGTTCCACGACGCGGTCGCAGGCAGCGAGCAGTGCCGGGGCCGAGGCGATCAGCAGCGTCGAGCGGCCTGCCCGGACACCGCGCAGCCGGCCCGCGATCGTGTGCTCGGTGACCGAGTCGACCGCGGTGGTCGGGTCGTGCAGCACGAGCACCGGCGCGTCGCTCGCCAGCGCGCGGGCGAGCGCGACCCGCTGGCGCTGGCCGCCAGAGAGCCGGTTGCCGCCCTCGCCGACCGGGACGTCGAGGTCGGCCGCGAAGTCGTCGCAAGCGGCGGCCCGCATCGCGGCGTCCACCCGCTGGGGCGCGCCCGCGATCACGGCGACGTTGTCGCGGAGGGTGCCGCTGAACAGTGTGACGCGGTGGGGCGCGACGGTGACCCGTGCGCGGTACTCGACCGGGGACAGCTCCCGCGCCGCGATCCCGTCGAGCCGCGCCTCGACCCCTCCCTCGGGCCGCGGGTCCAGCAGCGCCTCGACGACACGGGCGGCGGTCCGGTCGTCTGCGCGTACGCCCACGAGCTCGCCGGGCTCGACCCGGATCGTCACCCCGGGCCCGGAGATGCTCGGCACGACCACGTCCAGCTCCGGCAGCGCGGTGACCTCCCGCCGGGTCGCGTCATCGGGCCCGGCCGTCGACGCGGCGTTGTCCCGCAGCACGTCGAGGACACGCACGGACGAGGCGCGGGCGCCGGCGAGATTGGGGACGGACGTGCTCGCGATCGCCTGGATCTGCGGCAGCAGCGCCTGGGCGAGGCCGACGGCGGTGATCAGCCCGCCGATGCTGAGCTGTCCGTCCACGGCGAACCAGCCCGCCAGCCCCACCACCGCGGCGACGAACGTGCCGCTGACCACGCCAGAGCCCACAAGGAACCTCCCCAGCAGGCCCGCGTTGCGCCTGGCGCCGACAAGGGTCTCCTGGCTTGCCTGCCGGTACCGGCTGGTCGCCTCGGCCTCGGCACGCATCCCCTTGATCACCCGGTAGCCGGCGACCAGGTCCGTGGCCTGTCCGACCGTGGAGGCCAGCAGCCCCTGGTACTCGCGGGTGTCCCGGGAGAGCCGCTCGCTGAGCACGCCCATCGACCAGACCGCGACCGGTGCCCCGAACAGCACCACGAGTCCGAGCAGCCAGTGCGTGGCCAGCAGCGATATCGCGATGAATCCGATGGCTGTGACCCTCGAGACCGGGATGATCGTCAGGATCACCGCGTTGGACAGGCGCGCGACGTCGCTCGTCATCACCGAGACCACGTTGCCGCCCGGCGCACGGGCGGTGCCGCCGACCGGGTGCAGCACGCCCGTGGAGAGGGTGCCGCGGAGTCGGTGCTGCAGTACCTGCACCGCGTGGGCGGTCAGCCGCAGCGAGAGCCTCGCCGCCGACGTCAGCGCGACGTAGAGGGCCACCAGCACGCCGAGCCACAGGACCAGCTGTCCCTCGTCCCCGGTCGCAACGGCCCGGTCGATCGCGAGTCCCATCACCAGCGGGACCGCGGACTCGCCCACCTGCCACACGATCGCCAGCAGCATCGCGGGAACGCTGATCCGCTTCACAGAGAAGATCACGCGCAGCAGGAACCGGCCCGGGGTGGTCCCCGGCCCGGACTCGAACGGCCGAGCGCCGAGCGGCTCGGCGGGAGCGAGCAGGAGCACTGGCAGCCGGCGGGTCAGCGGTCCTCGCCCCAGTCCTGCGGTGTCGGCGCCCGAGAAACGCAAGGAGTTCCTCATGCCTGGCTCCGATTCCTGCTCCGGAGCGGGAAGCACCAGAGCAGGGCATCGGCGAAGATTCCTCGCCACCATGCGTAGTCGTGTCCGCCGGCGAACTCTCTGTAGAGGGTGTCGTAGCCCTTCTCGGTGAGTACGTGGTCCAACCAGCGGCTGTGGGTGTTCGAGCTCTCCAGCTCACCGACGTCGTGGAAGATGCGGATCGGTGCCGTTTCTGCTGCCAGGTAGTCGGCGATCAGTGTCGGTACGGGGGTACGGCGCAGCAGCTCGCCCGATCGGGTGCCCCACCTGAGGTCAGGGTGGTACCCGCACGACGGGGACTGGAGGATGGCGTTGCCGAACGTCGTCGGGTGGTGGAGCGCTGTCCAGCCGGCGCACAGACCGCCGAAGCTCTCGCCAGCCAGCGCAACGTCACCGGGGTCCCGCGAGAGCGGATACCGGTGGTGGAGCCACGGCAGCAGTTCCTGGACCAGCATCCGGGAGAACGCCGGGTTGCAGAGCAGCTCTTTGTCGCGCTGCGGTGCGGGCTGACCGACGAGGACCACCGCGCAGGGTCGGACCAGTCCCGCCCGGACCAGGGCGTCACGAACGCTCGGCGCGCTGTGGTCCGGCGTCCCGTCCAGGTGGATCACGAAGGGCAGTGGGCTCTCGTCCGAGAACCCTCCCGGGGGCATCGAGACCCAGATGCGGCGTTCGTTTCCCAGGAGCTCGCTCGCCAGCACGGCAGCTTCCACGGCCGGGGCCGGCCGTGCTTCGGCCTGATCGAGCCAGGGCAACGGGACCGCGTCGGGCAGCACTGCCACCGAGGCCCCGGAGAACCGCTCCACCGAGCACTCCGAGAACCTCGGTGGCGGGTTGAACGGGTCCGGGAGCCGTGCGTCCTCACCCGTCGGCCCGCGTCGTGTGAACACGTACGAGAAGCGCAGGTCGGAACGCATCCGCAGGGTGAGTACGCGGAACGGCGTCCCCGCCACCGGGGCGAACTCCGTGTCGATCGGGTTGAAGCCGATTCTGGGGCCGATCACCACCGAGAGGGTGACCGTCGTGTCGTCTCCGGGCTCGTCGACGAACGTCACCTCCACCTCGTCCGCGGAGACCCGCTCGACCAGCGGTGCACCCGTCTCCTCGAGGTGTCGTCTGAACCTTTCCGGGCTCCACTCACCGGTCGACAGCTTCTCGACCAACGGATCAGCCATTTCTCGCACTCTCCACGTCGGTGTTGCCGGCGGACCACTGTCGGGTTCGTTCGCGGCCGAGCGGCACCACCTGGGGGCTGCCGGCCACCGGATCGGGCACCACCAGGCAGCGCAGGCCGAACACCTCCTCGACCAGCTCGGCCGTGACGACCTCGTCCGGAGTGCCCTCGGCGACCACGGCGCCGTCCTTCATGGCGATCAGGTGGGTGCCGTAGCGGGCGGCGTGGTTCAGGTCGTGCAGTACGGCGACCAGGGTGTGGCCGACGTGGTGCAGGTCGGTGAACAGCTCCATCAGCTCGATCTGGTGGGTGATGTCGAGGAAGGTGGTCGGTTCATCGAGCAGCACGATGTCGGTGTGCTGCGCGAGCGCCATCGCCACCCACACTCGCTGGCGCTGCCCGCCCGACAGCTCGTCCACCAGGCGCCCGGACAGGTCGGCGACCGAGGTCTGGTGCATCGCCCTGAGCACGGCCTGCTCGTCGTCCTCGGTCCACTGCCGGATGAACCCCTGGTGGGGGTACCGGCCCCGGGCCACGAGGTCGGCGACGGTGATCCCGTCCGGGGCGATCGAGGTCTGCGGCAGCAGTCCGACGCGCCGCGCCACCTCTTTGGCCCGGTAGGAGTTGATGTCGGCACCGTCGAGGACGACCTGTCCGGCCGACGGCCTCCGCAGTCGGGACAGGCTGCGCAGCAGGGTGGACTTGCCGCACGCGTTCGGCCCGACGATGACCGTGAACGACTCGTCGGGGATCGCCACCGAGAGGTGCTCGGAGATGATCCGCCTGTCGTAGCCGATCGTCGCCGACTCCACACGCAGGCGCGCGGTGTCGGGCGGGGTTGCGCTCACAGGCGTCTCCTGGCTTCGGTGAACAGCAGGTATCCGAGGTAGCCGCCGCCGAGCACGACGGTGATGATGCCGACCGGCAGCGGGGTGGGGGCGACGTGCTGGGCGAGGTAGTCCGACGCCAGACACATCAGCGCGCCGACGAAGGCGGCGGGGGCGAGGGTGATCCCGGCGGTGCGGGCGAGTCGGCGTCCGATCTGCGGCGCGACCAGCGAGATGAACGCGATCGGCCCCGACGCGGCCGTGACCGTCGCCGTCAGCGCCACTCCCACCAGGAGCAGGCCAAGGCGTGCGGGCGAGACCCGTACCCCTTGCGAGACGGCCGCGTCGTCACCCAGCTCCATCTGCCGCATCGGCCGGCTCAACATCCCGGCCAGCAGCAGGAGTACGGCGATGCAGGCGCCGCCGATGACGACCTGGTCCCAGGACACGCCGTTGAGCGACCCGGCACCCCACGCGGCCGCGGACATCGCCTGGTCCAGGTCGGCCTTGAGGATCAGCCAGGTGTTGAGCGACTCGAGCATCGCCGCGACGCCGATGCCGACGATGATCAGCCGGAACCCCTGCACCCCTCGTCGGTGGGCGAGTACGTACACGGCCACGGCGGTGGCCATACCGCCCAGCAACGCCCCGCCGACCAACTGCACGTAGGTGCCGTTGACGACCAGGATCACGATCAGCGCGCCGGTGTAGGAGCCTTGGGTGAACCCGACGATGCCGGGGTCGGCGAGCGGGTTGCGCAACAGTGACTGGAAGACCGCCCCGCTCACACCCAGGGCTGCGCCGAACACCAGCGCCGCCGTCACCCGGGGCAGCCGCCACTCGACCACGATGTCGTGGACGATGTCGGTCTCCCGGCCGGTCAGTGCGGAGAGCACCTGACCGGGGCTCAGCGAGTACGAGCCCGTCATCATCGCGAGGACCGCTGTACCGGCGATCGCGACCGCGAGCACCGTGCAGACGACGACCGAGCGCCACTGGAGCCGTACCGCGATCCGCCGGTGCCGCAGCACCAGCACCCGCCGCCCGAAGTCCACCCGCGGAATGTGCGTGTTCACAGTCCGCTCGATTTCTTCCGCCGCACCAGCGCGACGAGAACGGGGGCGCCGACGAAGGCGGTGACGATACCCACGGGGATCTCGCCGGGTCTCATCACGATGCGGCCGAGGATGTCGGAGACCAGGAGCAGGCTCGGGGCGAGGAGGATGCTGTAGGCGAAGATCCAGCGTTGGTGCGGGCCGACGATCCAGCGGGCCACGTGCGGCACCATGAGTCCGACGAATCCGATGGGTCCGGCGATCGCGGTGGCGCCACCGGCAAGGAGGGCGAGTGCGGTCACCGCGAGCACACGGGTGCGTACCAACCGGACCCCTTGGGCGACCGCCAGCTCGTCACCCAGAGCCAGAGCGTTGAGCGGGCCCGACACCGCGAAGGCCAGGATGAGTGCCACCGCGAAGAACGGCAGGATCGGCCACACGACCTCGAGCGGGCGACCCGCGATCGACCCGGCGTTCCAGTTCCGCATCGCGTCGAAGGCGTCCGGGTCGGTCAACTGGAGCGCCTCCCTGGCGCCGCCGAGCACGGCACCGACGCAGACCCCGGCGAGCACCATGACCAACGGCGAGTGGCCCTGCCGTGTCGATCCGAGGGCGAGCACCAGGAGCGTGACGATCAGTGCCCCCGCGAACGCGAACCACATGTAGCCCTGGATGTCGCGGACGCCGAGCAGACCCACGGCGACCGTCACCGCGAAGGACGCACCGGCATGGACGCCGAGGAGACCCGGATCGGCCAAGGGATTGCGGGTGAGCGCCTGGATCAACGCGCCCGACAGACCGAGGGCGACGCCGACGACCAGACCCACGATCGTGCGCGGCAGCCGGAAGTCGCGGATCGCGAACTGGTCGACGTCGGCCGAGGAGTGGAACAGCGCGTCCCACACAACTGACGGCGCGATCGCCGTCGACCCGATCATGACACTCAGCACCAGCAGGACCACCAGTACCACCAGTGCGACGACCAGGCCGAGCAGACGACGACGCGGTCCGGGCACCGCCTCGGTGCCCGGACCGTCCTGCCGCAGGGCGAGGGCTGTCACTGCTTGCCGGGGAGGGTCGCCAGTGCGCTGTCGAGCGAGTCCAGGTACCGGATGACGGGCCCGTAGGAGTTGTTGCCGGGGCAGAAGACCCCCAGCGCTCGATCGGAGCCCACGGCAGGCAGCGCCTTCCAGGTGTTGGTCGCGACCACCGACTTGAAGGGCTCCGTCGGCTTGCCGTCGGCGTCGACGGGGTAGGTGATCACGTCGTACTTGGACAGCTCACTGATCTGCTCGAACGGCAGGGACTCGTAGGCCAGGGGGTCCTTGCCCTCGGCTGCCTCGGGGAGGTCCAGGCCGATGTCGTCCCGGGCGATCTCGGAGCAGCCGATGTCCGCGATGTAGAACGTCCCGGGATCGCTCCAGTCTCCGCGGGAGACGTCGACGAACGAGGTGTCGTTGATGATCTTGCCGTAGGTCTTCTGGATCTTGGCGACCTTTTCCTTGAACTCCGCCTTCTGCCGGCTGAGCGCATCCGCGGTGTTGCCGGCCTCCGCGATCGCGTCGGCGAAGGCCTTCCACTCGGTGTCGAGCCCCCAGGACACGGTCGGGGCGATTGCCTCAAGCTGCTTGCCGACCTTGTCCCAGTCATCCGAGGAGAACTGGACCAGGATGAGGTCCGGCTTGAGGGCGGCGAGCTTCTCGAGGTCCACCTCACCACCGCTGTTGCCGATGATCTCGGCTGCCTCGTACGCGGTCCTCTGTTCCTCCGGCAGCACGTTGAGCTCGGACTCGGACGCCTCGGTGACGCCCACCGGCTTGCCGCCCAGATCGATGAAGGGGAGGTTCGTGTTGCCGATGGTGACGATTCGCTTGGGGTCGGCGGGAACCTCGATGGTGCCGTTCTCGGCCTTGACGCTGTGGGGCTCGCCGGCCTTGTCGCTTCGGGTCCCGGCGGCCTTGTCGCCGGTGTCGTCGCCGTCACCGCCGCAGGCGGTGAGGACGAGCGAGGCGCTCATCAGTGCGGCAGCAAGGGCTGCGCCGCGTCTCATCAGGGGGGTGTTGCTCATGGGTGGTCTTCTTTTCTCTTGTTCTGGGTCTGGAGGGGTTCAGTCGGCGGTGGAGCGGAGGAGCTCATGGACGGTGGCTCCCAGGCCGACGGTGTGCGCCGACCTGCGCGTGAGGCCGGCCCGGGCGATGACGGCGTCCAGCTCCGCTGCGGTGCGAAGGCCGGAACCGTGGCAGACCAGGCCGATCAGGTCCGCCTCGCCGTCGTGCTCGTCGAGGTCGTCGGTGTCGAAGACCTCCTCGATCAGCAGCACCCGTCCGCCGGGGACGAGGTTCTCGGCTGCCCGGCGCAGTGCGTGAGCAGCGTCGGCGTCGGGCAGGGTCTTGAAGGCGCGGCTGATGAGAACGGCGTCGGCTTTTGGGCTGGGCTCGAAGACGGACTGCTCCAGCACGCCGACCCGCGTGCGTTGCTGGTCCTCGGGAATCGTGGCGGGCAGGTCGCGGCGCAGCCAGTCGGCCTGGGCGGGCAGGGCGCAGATCGTCACGCGCAGGGTTTCGTGGGCTGCGACGTACTCACGGGCGTGGGCGCCGGCACCTCCGGAGTGGATCACCAGGTGCTGGACTCCGGCAAGCAGGTCGGACGTGGCGATCGGTTCGGCCAGAGCGGGCTGGAACTTCGCCAGGCGCTCCAGGTGACGGTCCTCGTAGTCCTGCTCGGCTCGCACGTCGTCAAAGGTCTGGCCGGTGACCGAGGCGTAGGCGGGCCGGCCGGTGCGGACCGACTCCGTGAGGCCGTGGATCCCGAGCATCTCGCGACCGACCACCCCGGCGGAGTGGAGCCGGTCGGCGATGAACTCGAGAGTGAGGACGTCGCCTACCGGCGTCAGGGCGTAGTGACACGGTTCTGTCTCGGTCACCACGTCCAGGGTGTGCAGGTAACGCAGCAGCTTGCCCAGAGCGCGCTCGTCGGCGCCGACCTTGGCGGCCAACTCGGTCACGCTGGTCACGCCGCGGGAGACCAGATCGGGAACGCCCAGCTCGACGGCGGTGCGGATCGCGATCGGCGCGACGAGCTCGGTCAGGTCGTGGAGCTTCTGGAACGGGGTGACCGTCCTCTCGGGGTCGGGTACCGCCCCGTCGGTCTCCAGTGCGACGA
Source organism: Streptomyces phaeochromogenes (assembly GCF_001418655.1). Taxonomy (GTDB): domain Bacteria; phylum Actinomycetota; class Actinomycetes; order Streptomycetales; family Streptomycetaceae; genus Streptomyces; species Streptomyces phaeochromogenes. Next base: position 39,062 of record NZ_LIQZ01000064.1, read on the forward strand.
CCTCGGAGCGACGCCAGTAGCCGGCGAAGTCGATGTCCTCCTTGGGCACGCCCCGGTCCTCGACCAGGTGCCGGCGGATGTCCCGGACGGCCGTGTGCTCGCCGGCCAGCCACGCGAACGCCTGGCCCGACCACCACTCCGCGCTGCGGACGGTCTCGGTGAGCAGCGACACGGTCCCGGCCGTTTCGCCGGGGCGGACCAGCCACGTCACGTCGACCCCGGGCAGCTCGCGCAGCTCCTGGCGGTGGGCGTCCTCGGCGATCTCGATGAACACCTGTGCCCGGGCGTCGGGCGGGAGCTCGTCGAGCAGGCGGCCGATCGCGGGGAGTGCGGTGTCGTCGCCTGCCACGAGAAACCAGTCGGCGCCGGTCGGGAACGCCTTGGACGTGCTCGGGCCGCTGAGGTGGATCCGGTCACCCGGCCGGGTGCGATAGGCCCACGTCGTTCCCGCGCCCACCCCGTGCCTGACGAAGTCCACGTCCAGCTCGCCGGCCTCGGGGTCCCAGCGGCGGACCGTGTAGACCCTCGACAGCGGTCGAGGATCCTTGGGCACGATCAACTTGGCCTCGCCCTGGACCGGGAGCACCGGATCGCGCTGACCTGGGTACGGGAAGTAGAACCCGAGGTCGTCGTCGAAGCCCGCGGACTCGAAGGGCGGCCGCACGAGGCCGTCCGCTGTGGTGAACGCACGCAACTGTTCGCCGCTCAGCGTGACCCGTCGCATCCCCGGGGTGATGTCGACAGTCCGGACCACCTCGACCTCACGCAGGGTCGGCGAGTGCACGGTGAGTCGGCGCGAGGTTCTGGGCATGCGGGGAACTGACCTTTCCGGTCGCTTCGAGGGCAGGAGTCGCGCACCGGCATCGGGAGGGCGTGCACTGCTAAAGTTAGGTGAACCTTACCTACGATGGTGTGCGCAAACTGCCGTAGAGTTAGGACATGGTGGTCCCCTCCTCGTTCGCCACAGGCGCCGGCGACCCGCCGCCGATTCCGACCGCGCGGTTGGGTTCGGCAGATGTGCCCGCTCGACCGCTGCTGCTCTGGGTTCGCACCGGCGTGGCGCAGGTGCGCCTCGACGGCGGGCCGGTGCACCACCTCAAAGCCGGCGAAGGCGCCTGGATTCCCGCAGATGGCTGGACAGAGCGGGCGATCATCACTGAGCCGGGCACTGTCGCCTTCCCGCTGTGGCCCCAAGCCGGCGTCGGCGCTTGGGGGCCCTCGGAACTGACGCGGTTCGACGTTCCCAGTGGCTGGCAGGACTGGTTGATCCAGCTCTTCAACCTGCAGGTCACTCCTTTCAGAGGCCGCGGGTATTCCCCCGAGGCGATCGAGGAGCTCCTTCGGCGTCCTGGCTCGCGCTCGCCGACGCCCGTCGGGGTCGGGCGAAATCCGAGCTCAGAGGGGTTCGCCTCGCCGGCAATGCCGCGAGCCCTCGGCGCCAGAGCAGTCGCCGAGGAACTGATTCGCGACCCCGCGCTCGACCTCACGGTCGAGCAATGGGCTGCGCGGGTGCTCTCCAGCGCGCGCACCCTTCGCCGTGACTTCCTCGCCGACACCGGGCTCACGTTCGAGCAGTGGCGGCTGCTCTGCCGACTCGGCGCTGCCGTGGAGTTCCTCGCTGCCGGTTACGACGTGGACCAGGTGGCCGCTCGAGTGGGCTTCGCCAGCCGCAACGGCCTCACGCGAGCCTTCAAGGGACGGTTCGGACTGACCCCCCACGAGTTCGGACGGGAGCTCTCCGCCCGACCCGGCGCCGGCGGACTGACGCAACGGGCAGCGGCGGCACGGCAGACCGACGACCTGATCCGGATGATGCGCAGGACGGACACTCCCGCTGCGCCCGCGATGCTGCCCCCGGCCAGCACGCCGTCGCACACCAACGACATCCACGTCCTCAGCTGGATGTATCGAGGCAGCGGGTACCTGGACATCGGCGACCAACGCTACGAGCGGGAGCGAGGGGTGGCGACCTGGATCCCCGCAGAAGTGGAGCATGTCACCGGCCTCCGCGAGAACTCCGTCTCCCTGCCGCTGGGCAACGCGAGCCCCGGCGACCTCCAACTGACAGTGCCGCTGCATGTGCGGTTCTCGCCTGCGTGGGACGACTACTTGATGTTCTGCTCGATCAGCGCCCGGTCCGGACTGCGTCCTGACGACCACAACCCCCGCCACATCCTCGACCTGTTCGCGGAACAGGTTGCCGCGCAGCGAGCGCTGTCGGTGCCGATGCCCACGAATCCGCGCGCGCGTGCTGTCGCGATGGAGTGCTTGCGCCGTATCGGCGAGCCTGGCGGGACGCACAATGTTGATGTCGCTGCTGAGATCCACCGTGCCTTCCGTGACGAGACAGGTATGACACTGGGTCGCTGGCGCTATGCCGCCCGCATGCGCATCGCTCGCGACCTGCTCGCCGGGGGCGCGCCGCCCAGCGCCGTCGCGCGCCGGATCGGGTACGCCCACCTACCCACGTTCAGCGCCGCCTTCTCCCGCTTCCACGGACTGTCTCCGCGCGACTACCAGCAGCGCGAGCCCGAGCGGAGCCGGTAGCAAGCTTGCTGTCCTGCGTTTCGCGAGGTTGGGGATCATCGTGAGGCGGGTCATGCTCTCGGAGTGCGCAGGTCTGGTCTCGCCCGGCAGCTCGAATCGGCCTCGGGGAAACCGGCCGTACTGCGTATAGAACTTCCGCAACACGGCGTAGCCGAGTCGCGCCGCGCTTGCCGGACACGAGTCCCTGCTCGTCCATCAGCAGCGTCCAGTGCTCGACCATGTCGTCCAGGTCCAAAGTGTTACCCGCGCGCGTTTCGAACTTTGCCATGCGCAAGTCCAGTTGGCGTGGTCACCCGTCGGCGTTCTGTGGGGTCCCGATCCTGCCGGTGCGCGGCAGGTTCACGACGATTCGCGCACCACGAGTTCGGTGGGAAGAACGACGTGCTGACGCGGCTCTTCGGGATTGCTGATCTCTTCCAGGAGGATGCGGGCGATCGTGTTGCCGATCTCCTCGATGGGCTGACGCACGCTGGTGAGGGGCGGGTTGCTGTGCCGGGCGATGATGGAGTCGTCGAATCCGACCACCGCCACATCGCCGGGGACGCTGCGCCCCTGCCTGCGCAACTCCGCCAGCGCCCCTGCCGCCATGACGTCCGAGGCGACGAACACGGCGTCGAGCGTGGGGAGTTGTTCAAGGAGTGAACGCATCGCTGTCTCGCCGCCCTCCTCGGTGAAGTCGGCCGAGACCACGAGGTGCTCCGTGGCTTCGCGGCCCGCCTCCTCAAGGGCCTCGCGCCACCCCTGGAGTCGGCTGCGAGCCACGTCCATGTCGAGGGGGCCGCTGATCGTCGTGATGGTTCGCCGCCCGCGAGCGAGGAGGTGCCTGACGGCCGCGGCGGCTCCGCCCGCGTTGTCGGAGTGCACATGGCTGAGCGACTCGGCGGGGGAGCGGCGCCCGGCGAGCACCGTGGGCAGACCCATGTCCTCCAGCAGGCCGGGCAGCGGGTCGTGCTCGTGCACCGAGACCAGGAGTACTCCGTCGACGCGCCGTTCCGCCACCGACTCGGTGAGCTGGTCCCGCTCGGCCTGGTCGCGTACGAGGACCAGTTGGAGCTGTGTCCGGGTCTTGGCGAGCGCGGTGCTGACCCCGCGGATGACTGCTGAGAAGTAGGGCTCGGAGCCCAGTCTGCTTTCGGACTCGGGAATCACCAGGGCCACGGAGTTCGTCCGGTTCGTCACGAGCCCCCGGGCAACGGAGTTCGGGACGTAGTTCAGCTCGGCGATGGCGGCGAGCACGGCGGCCTTGGCCTTGTCGCTGACGAGCTCCGAGCCGTTGATGACTCGTGAAACCGTGGTACGTCCGACACCGGCGCGCGCGGCCACGGTCTTGATGGTCGGGCGTTGCCTGCCCTCCATGTCGCCTCCTCGCTTGCGCGGTGCCCGAACGGCTTCCACCAGCGCATTGTGCCAGACCGGTCACGAGTGCCCGGCGGGTCCGGGTGCGGGAGTGCGACATCTTCCGGCAACGAAGTTGCTTCAACTTCTTGACAGGAGCCTTTTGCGGCGGCCACGCTTCGGGCTTCCGAGTGGGCACGTTCCCATCGTTATTTGGGAACGTACCCACTTGGACAAATCGGGACCTACGAAGCGGACCGTGGGGCCCGAACTCCGGTGCGTCAGCGCCGCCGCTAGGAGGACTGAATGGGCAAGGCCCGAAGGAAGTTGCGTACACGAGCCGTGGCCGCCATATCGGCTGTGTCGGCTCTCGGCCTGGTCGTGGGCTGCGGAAGCAGTGACAGCGGGGGGACCGGTGGGGGCAAGAAGGACGGCAAGGTCACCATCACCATGGGGCTGTTCGGCGTCATGGGCTTCAAGGAGACCGGCCTGCTCGACAAGTACATGAAGGAGCACCCGAACGTCGTCATCAAGGCGGACGTCGCAGGTGACGAGCAGACCTACTACACCGCCCTGCAGACCCACTTGGCCGCCGGCAGCGGGCTGAAGGACATCCAGGGCATAGAGATTGGTCGGGCCAAGGAACTGTCGGACACGCAGAAGGACAAGTTCGTCGATCTGGCCGGCGTGGCCGGGACGGACCACTTCCTGCCGTGGAAGCAGAGCCAAGTCACCACAGAGGACAAGAAGGTCATCGGCCTGGGGACCGACATCGGCCCGATGGCGGTCTGCTATCGCAAGGACCTTTTCAAGCAGGCCGGCCTGCCCACCGACCGCGACGAGGTCGCCAAGCTGTGGGAGGGCGACTGGTCGAAGTACGTCGATGCGGGCAAGGAGTTCAAGCAGAAGTCGAAGGACGACAAGGTCGCCTTCATGGACAGCTCCAGCGGGCTGTTCAACGCCATGATCTACGGCAACTCCCAGCAGTTCTACGACAAGGACGGCGAGCTCATCTACGCCACCAACCCTGTCGTGAAGGACGCGTGGAAGCTGGCCTCCGAGGCGGCCACGTCCGATCTGACCGCCAAGCTCCGCCAGTTCCAGCCCGGCTGGGACCCCGGCCTGGCCAACAGCACCTTCGCCAGCACCGTCTGCCCGGCGTGGATGCTCGCGCACATCAGCGAGAAGGCGGGCCCCGAGAACAAGGGCAAGTGGGACGTCGCCAAAGCGCCGAAGGGCGCCAACTGGGGTGGAGCGTTCCTCGGCGTGATGGAGAAGAGCCCTGTGAAGAAGGAGGCGCAGGACCTCGTCGCCTGGCTCACCGCCCCTGAGCAGCAGGCCTACCTCTTCAAGGAGATCGGCAACTTCCCCTCGTCGCAGACCGCGCTCGGGATGCCCGAAGTGGTGGACGCCAAGTCCGACTACTTCAGTGGCGCGCCCATCGGGAAGATCTTCAGCGCCGCGGCCCAGGAGATCCCGGACGAGCAGGTGCTCGGCCGCAAGGACGGCACCATCAAGGACATCTTCTCGCAGGGCCTGACCTTGATCGAGGCGCAGAACAAGAGCCCGAACGAGGCATGGAAGACCACGGACAAGCGCATCGAGAAGGCCGCCGGCTGACCTCGGGCCCCCTCGCCCACCTCCGCAGCAGTCCGGCGTCCCACGCACGGCCCCAAGTGGGCCGCCGGGCCCCTGCCCTCCCCGTCACCCTCCAGGAAGGACGCCTTCCGGTGGCCATCTCCACCCCGACAACCCCAGACGGAGCGCCCGGTGCCGCCCCGCCCGCCGGGTCCGGCACCGGCGCGGAGCATCAGCGGCGCAGCACGCTGCTGCACCGTCTCGACGTGCGCGGCGCGCCGTACGCCTTCATCGCCCCGTTCTTCGTCGTCTTCGCCGCCTTCAGCTTCTACCCGCTCGTCTACACCTCGTGGATCTCCCTGCACCGCGTCGAACTGTCCACCCTGAACCTCATGGAGTGGGTCGGTTTCGACAACTACACGGCCCTGTGGGACGACGACCGTTTCTGGAACGCACTGCTCAACACGTTCACCATCGGCGTCCTGTCGACCGTGCCACAGCTGTTGATGGCGCTCGGTCTCGCGCACCTGCTCAACTACCAACTGCGCGGCTCGACGTTCTTCCGGGTGGCCGCTCTGACGCCCTACGCCACGTCTGTGGGCGCCGCGGCCCTGGTCTTCACGATGCTCTTCGAACGCGACTTCGGCATGATCAACTGGATGCTGAGCCTGGTCGGCATCGACAACATCGACTTCGAGAACAACAAGTGGGCAGCGCAGACGGCCATTTCAACGATCGTCATCTGGCGCTGGACCGGCTACAACGCCCTGCTCTACCTCGCGGCGATGCAGGCGATCCCACGCGACCGCTACGAAGCGGCGGCCATCGACGGCGCCTCGCGGTGGCAACAGTTCCTGACGGTCACCATCCCCGGCATCCGCTCCACCATCGTGTTCACCATCGTCCTGTCCACGATCGGCGCCACCCAGCTCTTCGGCGAGCCCTTGATCTTCGGCCAGGGTCCGAACGGCATCACCGGGGGAGCGGACAACCAGTACCAGACGCTGGGACTGCTGCTGTACGAGGAGGGCTGGAAGAACTATCAGATGGGCCGGGCCGCCACGGTCGCCTGGGCGATGTTCCTGCTGCTCATCGTGGTGTTCGTCGTCCAACGACTTGTCGCGCGCGTCATCGCGCGCAAGGGCTGACCGGGAGATCTCCATGACCACTGACAGCATCCCGGTCCAGGTGCCGGACGCACGCTCCGGCACCGCGCGAAAGGACACCCCGCCCGCCCGGCGGAGCCGACAACTGTTCCGGCACCCGGGTGCCGGANNGCTGTTCTCGCTCTTCCCGCTCTACTGGACGATGGTGGCGGCGTCGACCGACAACACGCGCGTCACCCAGACGCCTCCGCCGTTCCTGCCGGGACCCCATCTTCTGGAGAACCTGGGCAAGGCCTGGCAGGACGCCGCGCTGGGCAAGGCCATGCTCAACAGCCTGATCGTGGCCGGCGTGATCGCCCTGTCCACGGTGCTGTTCGCCACCCTGGCCGGCTTCGCCTTCGCGAAACTCCGCTTCAAGGGCCGCAACATCCTGCTCATGCTCGTGATCGGCACGATGCTGGTGCCGCCTCAACTCGGCGTCGTACCGCTGTTCATGATGATGACGGAACTGGGCTGGGGCCAGCAGTTGCCCGCCGTCATCTTCCCCACGCTCGTCAGCGCCGTCGGGGTGTTCTTCATGAGGCAGTACCTCAGCGAGGCGCTGCCCGACGAACTCGTCGAGGCCGGCCGCGTGGACGGTGCGCACTCCCTGCGCATCTTCTGGAGCATCGTGCTGCCGATCGCCCGGCCGCCCATGGCCGTCCTGTTCATGATCACGTTCGTGCACGCCTGGAACGACTTCTTCTGGCCGTTCATCGTCCTCGACATGTCCAACCCGACGGTGCCCGTCGCACTCACCCAGCTGAGCGCGGGATACATACGCGACCAGTCGCTGATCATGGCGGGCGCCCTGCTCGGCACGCTCCCCCTGCTCGCCATGTTCATCGTCTTCGGCCGTCAGATCGTCGGCGGAATCATGCAGGGAGCGGTCAAGGGATGAGCGCCCCGCCGGCCCCCTGCTGCCGCGCCCCTCCGGTA
>NZ_LIQZ01000640.1 GCF_001418655.1 Streptomyces phaeochromogenes
CTCCGGAGCCGCCGCCCGCCGCCGACGCGGCACCCGCGGCCCCGGCCGCACCCACGCCGGCCCCGCCCGCGATGAGCGCCGCCGCCTTCGCGTACCCGGCGGCACCGAACCAGCCGAGGACGGCGATCGGTACGACCGCGGGAATCCCGCTGGCGACTTCCTTGATCTGACCGGCGGCGAGCCGGCACTTGGCGCACTCCTCAAGGTGCTTGCGCAGCCCGCGCTCGGCACGTGTGCGCAACCCGCCGCGCGCGTACGCGCCGAGCCGGTCGGCGTAGCGCGCGCACTCCTCGTCGGTGGTGAGCGTGACGCTCACATGGGCCTGGAGATACGCCTGCTTGAGGCCTTCCCGGGCCCGACTGGCAAGGACGCGCGTGCCGTTGGCGTCCAGCCCGAAGAGCGTGGCGACGTCGCTCGGCGACTCGTCCTCGACCTCGGTGTGCCAGAGCACGGCCTGCCACCGCTCGGGCAGCGACCGGAACGCCTGCATGGCCATCGACTGCTCGGCCTCGTGCATCGCCCGTACGTCGGCGCCCAGGTCCAGCGTGTCGTCGTCGGACACCTCGGAGCCGCGCGCGGCCTGCGCCGCGAACACGGCGAAGTCGTCGACCAGGTGCTCGCGCCTCGCCGACTTGGTCCAGCTCGCCGCGACGCGTCGTACGGTCGTCAGCAGATAGGCGCGTACGGCGTGCTCGGGGCCGCGCCCGCCGCGTACGGCCTGGAGCATGCGGGCGAAGACCTCGGCCGTGAGGTCCTCCGCGGTGTGGGCGTCCCGGCAGCAGGTGCGCGCGTACCGGCGGACGGCGTCCGCGTGGCGCCGGAACAGCTCCTCGTACGCGGTGTCGTCGCCCGAGCGCATCCGCTCGATCAGCTCGGCGTCGGCGGGCGGCAACTCGATCGGGGGCGGCAGTACGCCGCTGTCGTGCCACTCGCGCCGCTCCCGCTGCGGCGGAACGCCGGCTTCGGGGACGGATCCTTTGGCCGGCACGTCCTCCGGGGTTCCGGCAGGGGTGCCCATGGCCCGGCCCCCCTGGCTCGGCACCTGCGGCGACGGCAGCCCACCGGCCTCCGTGCCACCCTCACCGGGTGACTCGTCCCGCCCGTCAACGCTCATCGCGGAAAGCCCCCGCCTGCACACTCGGACCCGAACACCGGGAAAGAGTGCCACACGGACCCACCGCTGTTACCCGGAGGAACGGACCAACCACTCGTCCGTGGAGACTTGCCGAACCACAGCACTACCCTTCACCCGGACGGGGAAGGCTCAACCACCTTCCCTGCCAAGCAGGTTGACGCAGGCGGGCCCCATGAGGGGCGCGGGGCCGTGACGTTGTGCGGCTCCGACGCGTGGGCGCGCGACCAGCCCCCACGCCCCCGCACC
>NZ_LIQZ01000641.1 GCF_001418655.1 Streptomyces phaeochromogenes
GTGGGTGGGCGACGAGGGCATGGGGGGAGCTTTCGCGTTCGTTCGTACGAGGTTCGGGGCAGGGGCTGGGCCCGCATCGGGCCCTGAGTCCGTGTTCCGTGCGAGGCGCCGGAGTTGTGTCCGGCGCCGGGCGAGGTCATGTCCGGCACCGGCGTCATGTGCGGCACCGGCGCCATGTGTGGCGCCGGAGCGGACCGCATGCGGCGTCGTTCACCAGCGGCAGACGACCACTCCCGCGCTCGCCCCGCTCGCGAAGCCGAACATGCCGACCAGGTCGCCGCGTTGGAGGCGGCCTGTGTCGAGGGCGGTGGCCAGTTGGAGGGGGATGGTGTTGGTCGCGACGTTGCCGTGGGTGGGGAAGGTGGCCAGGATCCGGCTCGGGTCGACGCCCACCCAGTCGCAGACGACGCGGGTGAACGGCACCGACGGCTGGTGCACACAGACGAGGTCCAGGTCGTCGCCCTCGATGTCCAACTCCCGTAGGGCGCCCCGTACTTTGTCCGGCAGTCCGTCGAACGAGGCCGCCAACTGCGCCGAGTCGATGCGCAGATGACCGAGTCGGCGGTGTTGCGCGTACGGATTGGGCAGCGTCGCAGCCTGCCAGCCCCAGGAGTTGGCGAAGAAGCGCGAGCCGAGGATGCCCGGCCGGTCGCTCGCCTCGACCAGGAGCGCGGAGCCCATGTCGCCGGTGCTGAGGCTGGGCAGTGCGGTCGACACGTCGGCCGGGTCGTCCACCGTCCAGCGGCTCTCGCGGGTGCTGACCTCGGCGGTGGCCACCAGCACCCTGCGGTACTGACCTGCCCGGATGAAGGCGTCCGCGACCTCCAGCGCGTTGAGGACGCCGTTGCAGGCGTTCTTCAGGTCGAACACGGGACACCGCAGGCCGAGTTTGTCGGCGACGACGTGGGCCGTGGCCGGCTCCTCCATGTCGGCGAGGATGCCCGCGTACAGGAGCAGGTCGATGCCGGCCGGATCGGTACCGGTGTCCGCCAGCAGGTCGCGTGCCGCGTCGACGGCCAGGTCGGAGGGCTGGTCGTGGTCGTCGGCCACGGTGCGCTCGGCCAGCCCGTACATGCGCTGGAGCACTCCGCGGGACAGCGGGTGGGTGGGGTTGCCCGCGCGGAAGCGGTCTTCCACCGCGGTCACGCTCTGCCGCCCCTCGGGGATGTGGACGGCCGCGTGAACGATGCTGCTGTGAACGGTCAATTGGTCATTCCTCGGTGAAGAGCAGCACGACGTTGTGCCCGCCGAACCCGAAGGACTGGCTCACGGCGGCCCGTACGCGCTGGGCACGGGGCTGGCCCGTCACGCAGTCCAGGTCGAAGGCGAGGTTGCCGGGCGTGAGGTTGGCGATCGGCGGCACTGTGGAGTGCCTGATGGTCAGTGCCGTCAGCGCCGCCTCGATAGCACCCGCGGCACCGAGACTGTGCCCGAGGACCCCCTTGGCGGCGGTGACGCTGGGGCGGTGCGGGAGCACGCGGCCGATCATCTCGGCCTCGGTCAGGTCGTTGAGGGGCGTCGAGGTGCCGTGGGCGTTGACATGGTCGACGTCCGCGGGACGCAGATCCGCCTCCGCGAGCGCCGCCCGCAGCGCGGTCTCGGCATGAACTCCGCCGGGGGAAGGGGCAGTTGGGTGGTACGCGTCCGAGGTGAGCCCGGCGCCCGCGAGCTGGGCGTAGGCGCGCCGGCCGCGCGCCCGAGCGTCCTCCGGCCTCTCCAGTACGAGTACTGCGGCGCCCTCTGAGATCACGAAGCCGTCCCGGTCGGCCGCGAAGGGCCGTGAGGCCGCCCCGGGGTCGCCGGTGCGGGACGACAGCGCCCCCATCCGCTGGAAGCCGGACGTGATCACCGGGGTGACGGCGGCCTCCGCGCCTCCGGCGATCGCGATGTCGCACAGACCGGCCAGGAGCAGATGGCGTGCCGTGGCCAGGGCGCTGGCCCCGGAGGCGCACGCGGTCTCCGTGGCCAGCGACGGGCCGCGGGCGCCCAGGTCCAGAAGCACCTCGCCCGCCGCCATGTTGGGGATCAGCATGGGCACGAGCGCGGGAGAGACCAGTTCGGGTCCTCCGTGGTGGTGGCGGAGGGTCTGGTCCTCCAGGTGCGCGGCGCCGGCCAGCCCGGACCCGATCACCACGGCGACCCGCGCGCCGTCCCACCCGGTGGGGTCGAGGCCCGCGTCGGAGACCGCCTCGCGCGCCGCGAGTACGGCGAGCCGGGTGAAGTGCCCCATCCGCCAGGCCTTGCCGCCGCCGATGCGGGCCTGCTCCGGCGTCATCGCCGGCACGCGGCAGGAGAAGTCGACCGCGCATTCCTTGAGTTCGGGGTCCGCCGTCGCGACGGAACGACCGCGCAGGATCCCCACCCATGTCGACTCCCGGCCGACACCGGCCGGGGTGATCAGACCCAGGCCGGTGACGGAGACGGGCGCACGCAGGGCTGTCATCGGGCCCGCCATCAGGCCCGCTTGGCGTTCAGCGCGGCGACGAGCTCACCGACCGTGCTGTGCTTGGCCGCCTCGTCCTCCTCCACGGGGACACCCAGCTCCTCCTGGAGCGCCAGGGCGAGTTCGGCCAGGGCGAGGGAGTCGAGGTCGAGACTCTCCAGGGTGGCCTCGGGACGGATGCTCTCGGGACTCACCTCGAACTTCTGCGTCAGTACGGCGGTTACGGCGGTCTGGGCGGGGGACATGGACGTTCCTTTCAACGGGAGTAGCGGGGTCGATGGCCATGGGGACATGGAGGCATGGGCCGATGGACGGGGTCTGAGGGCGAGGGGGGAGGGTGAGGGCGACAGGCAGAGGCACCCCGGTGGCAGGCAGGGGCAGTCGGTGACAGACAGCGGCAGACGGGGTGTCGGACGATCGGGCGATCGTGGCGGCCTACGCAGGCGAGGCGACACCGTCCACATGCGGCACACGCGGCAGCTCCGGCCACAGCAGGGCGGCCGAACCCCAGGTGAGCCCGGCCCCGAAGGCCGTCAGCAGTACGCGCTGCCCGCCGCGCAGTTCGCCGCGGGCAGCGGCGTCCGCCAGGGCAAGGGGGATGGAGGCGGCGCCAGTGTTCCCGACCCGCTCGATGTTGGTGATGTGCCGGTGGGCGGGTACGGGGATGCGGGCGCCGACGGCGGACAGGATCCGCGCGTTGGCCTGGTGGGCGCAGAAGTGGTCGACGTCCTCGGCCGGCCAGTCCGCGTGCTTGAGTACGGTCCGGGCGGACTGGGACATGCGCGTGACCGCGTGCTGGAACACCTCGCGCCCCTGCATACGGAAGTAGCGGTCGTCCGGGCCGTAGCCGTCGGGACGGGCGCGCTCCAGTGCGCCGCCGCCGGGCACCTGGATGAGGGTGTCGCCGGAGCCGTCGCTGCCGAGGTCGAACGCCACGACGCTGCCCGGCTCGCCCTCGGCTCCGCGCCGGAGTACGGCCGCCGCGGCGCCGTCCGCGAACACGATTCCGGCGGAACGGTCCTGCGGGGCGATGAGGGTCGAGTACACCTCGGCGGCGACCAGCAGCACGCGGTCGGCGCAGCCGGAAGCCAGGGCGCCGGCTGCGGTGGCGAGCCCGTAGACGAATCCGCTGCACGCCGCGGACACGTCCCACGCGGCTGCCCCGCCGAGGCCGAGTCCGGTGGCCAGCCGGGGTGCCATGGCGGGCATCGGCCGGTCGGGGGTGGAGGTGGCGACGACGACGGCGTCCACCAGCGGACGGCCGGCGACGGCCAGTGCCTTGCGGGCGGCCTCCAGCGCGAGATCGCCGGTGGCCACGCCGGGGGCCGCCCAGCGTCGCTCGCCGATGCCGCTGCGTCTGCGCACCCAGGCGTCGTCGACACCCCACGCGACGGGCAGATCGTCGTTGGCCACCGTGCGCGGCGGAACGAAGCCTGCGATGCCTTCGAGAACAGCCACTGTCACCGGGTGGCTCCACCGCGTCCGGCCGACAGCAGCGTCATCAAGAAGGGGTCCGCGCAAGGGAATTGGAAGGTCACACATGCCTCGATGGAGAGTGATCTTGAACGAGCGGCACGACTTTAGATCGGATCAAGATCACGCCGAGCCGCAACACGATCCGAACTGATGAGCCACCCACCCCGACTGGCCGAAAAGCGCCAGCTCAGTGGCCGGAATGCAGAAACGTCACGGCCGTTGCGCCATTTGTTTGTCACCCAAAAGACGTCAACATCGGGCGACCGTTCGAGAGCCGCCGATTGCGCCCCCCCTGGGCCTGGAGGGGCGGGGCGGTCGGGGTCGGGCG
>NZ_LIQZ01000642.1 GCF_001418655.1 Streptomyces phaeochromogenes
CCGCAGGACGACCCCCCAAGACCACCCCACCAGGCGACCCCACAAGACCACCCATCCAGCGGCACCCCACCCGGCCCACCTCAAAAGGCGACACCCCGTCAGGTCCCCCACGATGCGAAGGAGGACCGCCGCCCGGCCGAGTCCCCACGTCCGTGCTCTCGGGAGGACCCGCCATGACCGCCAGCCTGGAGCAGTTGCGCCGCTGCCATTTCGCCGTCGACATGGGGGCGGCGAGGACTCGTGTCTTCGTGAAGGGCGCCGGGCTCGTCGTGGACCAGCCGAGCGTCGCCGCCGTGAACACGAAGACCGGCGCCCTGATCGCCGTCGGCGAGTTCGCGGAGAAGATGACGGGGCGTACGCCCGACTACATCCGCGTCGTGCGACCCGTCTCCGGCGGCACGGTCGTCGACATCGAGATGGCCCAGCGCATGCTGCGCCAGCTGCTCGGCGACAAGGTCCGTCGCGCCCTGCGCCGCAAGCCCCGGCTGCGGGCCGCCATCTGCACCCCGCACGACGCCGACCCGCTCGCGGAGCGCGCCGCGGTCGAGACACTCGTCGGACTCGGTGCGCGGCGCGTCGAACTCGTCGACACGCTCATCGCCGCCGGCGTCGGCTGCGGACTGCCCGTGGAACGGCCCGAGGCCACCATGATCATGGTGTGCGGGGCCGCCGCCACCCAGGTCGCGGTGCTGTCCCTCGGCTCGATCGTGACGGCCGCGCGCATCCCCGTCGGCGGCGAGGCCATCGACCACGCGATCGTCCAACACCTGCGCCACCAGCACGAGTTGATGCTCCCGTCGCAGTCAGTACGACCGCTGCAGCTCGCCCTCTCCGGGAACGGGCTCACCCCGCACGGCCCCGCCTCCACCGAGATCCACGGCAGGGACGTGGCCACCGGCCTCGCCCGTTCCGTACAGGTCGACACGGCCGCCGTGCGCGACGCGATCCAGACCCCGCTGACCGCCGTACTCGACGGCATCGGCAAGGTGCTCCGCGTCTGCCCGCCGGACCTGGTGGCCGACCTCGCCGACCGCGGGATCATGATGGTCGGCGGCAGCGCCCTGCTGCCGGGCCTCGACCAGATGCTGCGGCACGCGACGGGCATGCCGGTGCACATCGCCGAACGCCCCGACGTCTGCGCGGTCCTCGGCCTGGGCGCGATGCTGGAGGGCAGGATCGAGCCCCTGGCCCTCGACCCGCTGGCCACCTGAGCACCCGAGCACCCACCCCGAACGCAGCTCGTACGCAGAGAGCCGGACCCTCAGCCGCCCGCATGAGCGAAGCCTCCGAACCCCCTGAGCCCC
>NZ_LIQZ01000643.1 GCF_001418655.1 Streptomyces phaeochromogenes
GCGGTTCCTCGCGCCCCTGAAGGCAGGGGGTGCCGAGTCGGAATCCGGGGCCGCGCCCGGGCCCGAGTGGGCCGAGGGCGTGGCCGGAGCCTCGGTCTCGGGGGCCTTCATGTGGCCTGCCAGCCACAGCAGTTCGGCCAGTTCTACCGAGGTGGGGGACGGGCCGGCGCCGGCCTCTGCCAGGACGTCGGCCAGGCGGGCGGCGCCGGTGTGAGTGCCGGAACCGGTGCCGACGCCGGTGGTGGCGTCGGCACCGGTACCAGAACCGGCGTCGGCCTCAGAAGGCATCCGATTCGTCCCCCGTACGGCTCAGATACGGCATCAGCTGCTCCGCCAGGTCGTCGCGGGACGACGCGTCGATGCCCGCCGTGCCCGTGAGGTAGATGGCGTTGAGGAGTTGGTCCGTGGCCAGCTCGCCGTCCGTGCCCCGGGACAGGAAGCGGTCGATCAACTCCCGGGCGTGCGCGTCGGGTTCGCCCAGGTGGGCTCGGACGATGCTCTCCAGGTGGGCGGCGCGGGGCTGGTGGAGTTCGAGGCGGACACAGCGGCGGAGGAAGGCGGGCGGGAACTCGCGTTCGCCGTTGCTGGTGAGGACCACGAAGGGGAACGCGCGGCAGCGGACACGGCCGCGCGAGACCTCGACCCGTTCGTCCGTGCCGTCGACCATGACCTTGGCGGCGGTGGTGTGCCGGGCGGCGCGGACCAGCTCCGGGATCTCGTACTGGCCCTCCTCCAGGATGTTGAGGAGGTCGTTCGGCAGGTCCAGGTCGCACTTGTCGATCTCGTCGATCAGCAGGGCGCGCGGACGGCCGTACGGAAGGAGCGCCGTGCCGAGTGGGCCCAGGCGCAGATGGTCCTGGAGCCCGCCGTCGGTGGGGAGTTGAGCGTCCGGCGGTACCTCGCGTGCGGCGGCTCGTCCTGCCGCGTACAGGCGGGAGAGCGGATCGTACTGGTAGAGGCCGTCGTGGAGCGTGGCGCGGCTGGTGATGTTCCAGCGCAGGACGGGGCCGAGCCGCAACTCCCTCGCCACCGCGTACGCGAGGCTCGACTTGCCGCTGCCGGGCGGGCCCGTCACGAGGAGCGGGCGGCGCAAGTACAGGGCGGCGTTGACGAGTTGGACCGCCCGGTCCGTGGCGCGATAGGTGCGGGCGCGGTGCCGACGGTCCGGGGAGGTCGCCGAGGCGTCGTCGTCCTCGGCGGGGGTCTCCAGCTCCGGGCCGCCGTCGAAGGCGCGCCAGGGTGGTGGCGCGGGCAACTCGGCGATGCCGTCGTGCGGTTCGCTCGTACCCGTGTAGACGGGCCACAAGGACATGGTCTCTCCGAACGTGTTCTGTGTTCTGCGTTCCGTGTTCCGTTGTGCGTTTCCGCGCTTCAGTCGACGGCTTCGGGCCGCCGTTCATCAACCGATTTTCAGCGGGCTGCTCATCGGCCTCCTCAGCCG
This sequence comes from Streptomyces phaeochromogenes, assembly GCF_001418655.1. Lineage (GTDB taxonomy): Bacteria > Actinomycetota > Actinomycetes > Streptomycetales > Streptomycetaceae > Streptomyces > Streptomyces phaeochromogenes. The sequence continues at coordinate 1,442 of NZ_LIQZ01000643.1, forward strand.
ACGGGGTTGTGTGCGTAGGCGACGGGGTCGGGCAGGCATTCGGGGTCCTCCCAGAGGAGTGCCAGGTCGTGCGCCCAGTGCGGTTCCGCGGTGTCGGAGGCGTACGCCGTCTCGCGCAACTCATGCACGTACTGCGGGAGTTCATGAGCCGGCAGGTCCGCGAGGTGCTCGGCTAGGCGGTCCAGGAACTCCGAGCCCGGGCAGTCCGCGGGCCGCCCGCACCGGTGCTCGCCCCGGCAGCCGGAGCGCGGCCACAGCATCACCGGCACCGCCGCGTTCAGGCTCGCCTGGAACAGCCGTCTGACCCCGTCGGCGCGGGGCGGCGTACCGAAGCCCACCATGTCGGCGTCCCGGCGCAGGTCGATGGTCAGTTTCACCTGGTCCTGGCCGACGGCCCAGCAGTCGATGCGGTGGAGTCTGGCCGCCGGCCGTGCGTCCAGGGTCCGCCACTTCTGTCTCAGCTTGTGCTGCAGGCCGCCGCTGCGCCGCCGCTCCAGGTCCATCACGACGAGCGGTGCGAAGGAGCCGAGCGGGCTGTCGTCGTCGGCACTGCGCTTCCAGCGCGCCACGTCCGCGTTGAGCCAGCGGCGCGGCAGCACGAAGGCGATCAACTCCCGTGCTCCCGGCTCCAGTTCGTGGAACGCCTCGTCGATGCGCTGCAGCGCGTACGGGCGTACGCGGTCCACCGGGAGGCGGCGGGAGCCGACCACTCGGCGGTGCCGGTCGTTGTACGCGGACACCTCGACGAGGAAGTCCCGGTTGCCCGAGCCGCTGGGGGCGATCTCCACGAGGATCGGTGACCAGGTGTGCGCCGTGGAGCTCGGGCGGGGGGTCGTGTCTGTGGGCGTCGGGGTGCGGTGGGTGTGGGGG
>NZ_LIQZ01000644.1 GCF_001418655.1 Streptomyces phaeochromogenes
CCGGGCGCCCGGCGCCGAGGCCGCGGTGCCGGACTTCACCTTCCCGGTGCGGCAGGGCGACGGCGCACTCGCAGGACACGGCTGGGGCTCGCACGCCTTCACCGGTACCGCGCTGTCCGCGGGCGCCGCCCCGCGCACGGGCGAGGTTGTGCTCGACGCCGCCGCGGCCCGTACCGCGAAGGCCGACGTCGGAGACACCGTCGCGCTCGAAACGGCCGTCGGCCGTACGGACTTCCGGGTGTCCGGGCTGGCCAAGGCCGGGGTGGGCGACACCGCGGCGGGGGGCGCGGCGGCCGGCGGCAAGGCCACGGCCTGGTTCGCCGACGCCGAGGCCCCCGCACTGGCCGGCCATCCCGGCAAGGCCGACGCCATCGCCGTACTGGCCGCGGACGGTGCCGACCCCCACGCCCTCGCCGCCGCCGTCGAGAAGTCCCTCGCCGGCTCCGGCGCGCAGGTGCACACCGGCGACGACCGTGGTGAAGCCGAAGAGCGGGGCCTGGCGTACGCCAAGGAGACGCTCCTCGGACTCGGCAGCCAGTTCGGTGGGATCGCCACCCTGGTCGCCGTCTTCACCGCGGCCGGCACGGTCGCCCTGTCCGTCGGCCAGCGCACTCGCGAGTTCGCGCTGCTGCGCGCCGTCGGCGCCACCCCACGGCAGATCCGCCGCGCGGTCGCCGCCGAGGCGCTGCTTGTCGCGCCACTCGCCGGGCTGGTCGGGTGTTTGCCGGGGATCGCGCTGGCGCGCTGGTGGTTCGGGCAGTTGAAGGACCGCGGCGCCATCCCGGAGGCGGTCGATCTGCACGTCTCGTGGATCCCGCTGCTCGCCGCCGTCGGCACCGGGCTGCTCGCGGCGCTCGGCTCCGGCTTGATGGCCGGGCGCAGGCCCGCGAAGATCAAGCCGGGGCAGGCGCTCACCGAAGCCTCGGTGGAGCGGTTGCGCCCGGGCGTCATCCGTACCGTTCTCGGGCTGGGCGCCCTAGTCGGCGGCGCGGTCTTCGCCGGCGTCGCCTCCTCCGCCGCCGGTGACAACGCGGCCAACGCCTCCCTCGGCGTCATCATGCTCTTCATGCTTGCCGTCGCCCTGCTCGGCCCACTGGTGGCCCGGCTGTGCGCGGCGCTCTTCGGCCTGCTGCTGCGCGGCGGCGGCGCCTCGGCAGCGCTGGCAGCCGCCAACTCCCGTACCAACGCACGCCGGTTGGCCTCCGCGATCACTCCGATCGTGCTGGCGATGGCCTTCGCCTCGACGCTCGTCTTCATGCACACGAGCCAGAGCCAGATCGCCTCGGAACAGCTCCGCGACGGCATCACGGCGGACCACGTCGTCACGGACCCGGGCGGACTGCCCACCGGGTCCGCCGACCGGGCCTCCCGCGTTCCCGGCGTCGGCGCGGCCGTCAGCCTGCTCGACACGCAGGTGCTGGTGCCCGTCGACGCCGGCGGCGAGACGACGCTGCAGGGAGCGGCGACCCAGGGCATCTCGGGCTCCGGCGCCCAGCTCGCGCAGGTGCAGGACCTGGACGTACGCAGCGGCAGCCTGGACCGCGTGGGTGCGGGCCGAATCGCCATCGACAAGACCCTCGCCACCTCGGCGAAGGTCAAGGTCGGCGACCAACTGCCCCTCCATCTCCCCGACGGCACCGAGGCGCGCCCGGAAGTCGTCGCGGTCTACGGCCGCGGCCTGGGCCTGGCGGCGGTCACGATGGACCGCGCGTCCCTGGCCGGCCACGTCACGTCGGCCTTCGACAGCACGCTGCTGGTGCGCGGCGGCGACGCCAAGCCGCTCGCCGTACTCGGAGAGGTCACCGACGCCTCGGGCTACGCCGTCGAGCGGAACGTGGACCGCGAACTCGGGGCCTGGGCCAACTACACGATGGCCGCCGTCCTGGGTGGCTTCGCCGTCATCGCCGCCGTCAATACCCTGGTGATGACGGTCCTGGACCGCCGCCGCGAACTGGCCACGCTCCGACTCGTCGGCTCCACCCGCCGCCAGGTGCTGCACATGCTCCACTGGGAGAGCCTGCTGGTATCGGTGGCGGGCGTGGCCCTGGGCACAATCATCGCCATGATCACGCTGACCCCCATGGTGCGCGGCCTGACGGGCGAGTCCCCACACATACCCCCACTGCTGTACGCCACATTCGCCGCGACCGCGGTGTCCCTCGGCCTCCTCGCCGTAACCCTCCCGGCCCGCGCGGCACTGCGCGACCGGGGGGCCTGAGACCGGAAAGGCTGAGCCGGGAGGCAGTCCGGGGGCCGGGCCGGTTGCGTACCCGCTGTCGGCGAGCCGGTCTCAACGCCGGTACGGGCGAGGCCAGTTGTCGCTAGCCCTGTCGCCATCGCCATCGCCATCGCCATAGCCGTAGCCGTAGCCGTCGCCTTGCGCTGCCGAGCCGCCGGCCTCGGCTCCTCCACCCCCTACCGCGGTAGCACCTCCACTTTGGCTCCCGGGTATGACGCCCGGCGCGCAGCCGCCCCCGCACTCTCCACCCCGTCGCACAAGTGGCCGGACGAGAACCCGTAGTGAGGAGTCCTCAATGCAGCAGAGCAGGACCGGAAGTACAGACACCGGACCGCACACGAGATGGAACGGGCGGTTGATCGGCCTGGTGGTTGTGCTGTCCCTGGTGAACTTCGTGGTCGACTCGGCCATCACCGCGCCGCTGCTCGTCCTCCCGGAGATGCTCGACCATTTCGGTACCGACCAGGCGGCGTGGCTCAACGCCACCGCGATGCTGGCGGGGGTGATGTGGGCGCCCCTGCTCGGAAAGAGCGCCGACATCTACGGCAAGCGCAAGGTGCTCGTGCTGGCGCTGCTCCTCAGCTGCGCGGGCGCCCTCCTGTGCGCAGTGGCCCCCAACATCTGGTTGTTCGTGCCGGGGCGCATGCTTCAAGGAGCGTCTCTGGCGGCCGTGTTCCTCTCGGTCGCGATCGTTCGAGGTGCCTGCGCACCCCGCATCGCGATGATCGTCGTAGGCATCGTCACGTCCAGCTCCGCGGTGCTCAACATCGCGTCCCGTTTCCTCATCGAGAAACTGGCCACGGAGTTCGGCTTCCAGATCCTGTTCCTCCTGTCGGCGTTCGTCGGGGCCGTGATGGCGATCTGCGTGCGCAACGTCATTCCCGAATCCCCGATCAGGACACCGGGGAAGATCGACATCGGCGGCGCCCTCCTGCTCGGCGGAGGTCTCGCGGGGGTGCTCAGCTATGTCAGTCTGGGCTCGGATCTCGGCTGGCTCGCCGCGGGCCCGCTGGTTCTCCTCGTCGGCGGTGTCGGGGCATTGGCCAGGTGGTTCCTGGTGTCCAGTCGAAAGCCTGACGCCCTGATCGACGTCAGGGACCTCGACGGGCCGCTGGTACTCATGCTCCTCGTCGTCTTCCTCGGAGCCGGTTCGTACCAGAGCATGCTTCAGCTCATCCCGCTCATCGGTGACGTCTCGGCGGATCAGCAACTCGGGTACGGACTGGCCGACCAGGGCTCAGTCGCACAGTTGCTGGCCGCGCCCGGACTCGGAGTCATGCTCGGAGGCCCGGTGGCCGGATGGCTTGCCGCACGCATCGGGCCGGCCTCGACGTTGGCCGGGACAGTCGTGCTCGGAACGGTGGTGACCATCGGGATGTTCCTCGGGGCCTCCCAGCTTGCCGTCGCGCTCTGCTGCGCATTCCTGCTGGGTGTCACGGTAGGAGCGCTCGGGACATCCGGCTTCAACATGGCGGGCAGCCTGGCGTCCGCCGAACGGCAGGGCATCGTGTCAAGCCTGGTCATGGTGATGGTCTCGATCGGGTCGGTGGTACTGAACTTCGTGGGCGCGGCGGTACTCAAGTCGACCGCCGTGGTTGTCGACGGCGAGACCACGAACTCGGCCACAGGCGTGTTCACCTATATCGCGATCGCTTCGGGCGCATTCGCAATCGCCGCGGTGCTGGTCGTCATGCTCGTACGAATCACCCGCCCCAGCCGCAATTCGCCGTCGCCCGCCCTTGAGCGGGACACGGTGTGATCGACCTTCGAATTCCTCATAACGGACTGGGAGTTGACGAATGAACACAAGAACCGCATCGAAGGGTACGGTCCTGGTTTCCGGCGCGAGTATCGCGGGTCCCGCCGTGGCGTTCTGGCTGCAACGGTACGGATTCACTGTGACGGTGGTGGAGAAGTCCACCGGACTGCGCGGCGGTGGGTACCCGATCGACGTGCGTGGTACGGCGGTTGAGGTGGCACGCCGGATGGGAATCCTGCCGCAGCTCCAGAAAGCGCATATCGAGTCGCGCCGGTTGACCTTCCTCAATGCCGATGGCAGCGAGGCGGCGGTGGTTCATCCACAGGCGGTGGTCGGTGGGGTCGAGGGACATGACGTAGAGGTGCCTCGCGGGGATTTGGCGGAAGTCCTGTACGGGGCCGTCCGCGACGAGGTGGAGTTCGTGTTCGACGACTCCATCGATACCCTCAAGGAACACGAGCACGGTGTCGACGTCACCTTCCGCAGCGGCGTCCAGCGCGGCTTCGACCTGGTCCTGGGTGCGGACGGACTGCACTCACGTACCCGGGAGCTCGTATTCGGTCCCGAGGATCAATTCCACCGCTATCTCGGGTACTGCTTCGCCATATTCACCATGCCCAACACTTTTGGGCTCTCCCATGAAGCACTCATCTGGAACACTCCCGGAAGGGCCGCGGCGCTCTACGCGGTCAAAGACAGCAACGAGCTGCACGCGTTCCTCAACTTCGCCCAACCCGAACCACCACGTGAGGTCCACCGTGATGTCGGGGCGCAACGTGACCTCGTCGCCACCACTTTCGCCGACGACGGATGGGAAATCCCGGCCATGGTCGCCGCCATGCGCCACGCGAACGACGCGTTCTTCGACACCGTGAGCCAAGTCCACATGCCGTGCTGGTCCAACGGCCGCGTCGCGCTCCTCGGCGATGCCGCGTACGCCCCGTCGTTCCTGACCGGGCAAGGGTCCAGCCTCGCCCTCGTCGGCGCGTACATGCTCGCAGGCGCACTGGCCGCCCATCGCGACCACACCGCGGCCTTCGCCGCATACGAACGCGAAGTCCGCGGATTCGTCGAACTGAATCAGGCGCAGGTGAGGGAAGGCGACGCGGCGCTTTTCCCCACCACGGCCGAAGCCCTCGAAAAGCGCAACAACAAACTCCGCAGCCTCACCACCTTGCCACCAAGAACCGGGCGTCCAGCCCACACAGCCCTCACGTTGCCCGAACACACGGAGGGCTTCCGCGGAACGGTTGACACTCCGAGACGGTGATTCCGTTGTGGGCAGGGCGGTTACAGCTGGGGCACCAGGTCCGACATCACCGCAGGCGGCAGTGACGGGTTGGCGGCAGCAGCTTTAACCACCCGCCAGTCGGTGTCCGTGAGGAGTTCCACGATCACCGGCGGTGGGAGTGCGGGATGCCCGGCGGCGATGGGCCTCGCCCTTTTGTCTGCCAAGCAGACGAGCAGCGCCGGGGCGGTCGCATCGCGATGCCGGGCGACCTCGCGCAACGCCTTCTGTGCCGGTGGCTGGTGCCGGGCCAGGTCCTCCAACAGCGCAGGGGTCGCGTCCGGATTGGCGGCCACCTTGGCGAGGACCCTGGCTTCGTGTCGGTCGACCATCGTGCGCAACCGCGCTTCGGAGAGGCCCGGGTGCCCCGCGACGGACTTGACCACTTTCGCGTCGGGGTCGGCGGCCAACGCGTCGCGGATCCCGGCCGGCAGATCGCGTCGTTGGGCCAGGAGCATCCGCACGGCCGGGTTCGGTGACTGGGCCAGTTCCTCAACCTCCATGGGCGAGGCGGTGGCGATCCGCGGCAGCAGGGTGGCGCCGATCCTGGCATCGCCGGCCAGGTCGGTGAGCACGTCGAGCGGTACGTGCGGATTGTGCGCGAGCCTGCGCCGCACATCGTGGCCAGGGTCGCCGGCCAGCACGCGGATCAGGGCTTCGTCGATCGCGGGATTCTCGGCGAGGTCGGCTCGCACACCGGGAGTGCCGTCTACGGCGAGTCGTCCGCACACCTCCGAAGGCAGGTCCGGGCGGGCAGCGAGTGCCCAGCGAAGCAGTGTTGACGGATGGTCGGCAAAGCCGATGACGGCCTCGGTGGGTGTGGCGGGGTTCTGCAGAACCGCATGCTGCGTGTCATGCACGGTGGACTCGTGGGAGCCGTCGCAGGAAGCGCCCGGCAGTAGATCGCAGTCGAGCCGGGCGCATTGAGGATCATGCGTGAACGGCGTCTCTTCGCGGTCGCAGACCAGACACCGTTGCACGGGAGGCAGTCCTTCGCCGGTTGTCAGCGCCGCAAGCACGGCCGACGGTGTCGCCTCGTTCGCCGCCACCGCGCGACGGACCTCGGCGTGCGTATGTCCCGCGAGCCTGGCTGCCACCTCCGGTGTGGCACAGAGCGCCAGCTCCGCGACGACTCGTATGTCCGAGTCTGCGGCAAGCAGGTCCACCACATCGGGCGGGAGGCCGGGACAGGCAGCCAGTCTCTCCCGATGCTCGACGAGCGGATCTGCCGCGAGCAGGCGCGCCCACTCCGGTCTGCCGACGCCTTCATGGAGCAGGGCGAGGGCGGCGTGTGGCTGCGCCGCGGGATCGATGTCGGCAGCGGTCAGCCGACCCTCGTACGCAAGCTGCTCGGCGCTCTCTTCGACGCGCGAGACCAGCGCGATCGCCTGCGCATGGCTGAGGTCCGCGCGACCGGCGAGGTCTGCGGCGATGTCGGCGTCCGCGATCGCGATCAGCCGGTCGACCAACTCGGACGGCAGAGCCGTATTGGCGGCGAGCCCGCACAGGACGTCGTTCACAGAGGGCATCCTGCCTGGACCGGGACCAGGTGGCTCGTGGATTTCGAGTCGACGAGGTGCTGGGGGCACCTGAGCACGTCCTGAGCACTTCCCTGACGCGCTTCCCCGACGAGCGTGACGAACGTGTTCGTCACGAACTTGTTTCTGACGAACATGTTCGTTACCGTGGTGGTGTGACAGAACGACGCAGAACACCGACCAGCAGGCGGGAGCGTCCGGCGAAACCGGCGCTGACCCGCGAAGGGATCGTCGCGACCGCAGTCGCCCTGATGCGGGCCGAAGGTCTGGAGAAGGTGACCATGCGCCTCCTGGCGCAGGAGCTGGACACCGGACCGGCCTCGTTGTACGTGTACGTGGCGAACACCGCCGAACTGCACGCGGCCGTTCTGGACGAGCTGCTCGGCGAGGTCGACCTGGACCCCGCGGAGGGCGAAGGCGACTGGCGCGACAGGCTCGCGGGCGTACTGACCTCCTACTCGGACATGCTGTTCGAGCACCCGGCGCTGGCCCGTTCGGCCCTGACCGCCCGCCCCAGCGGTGAGCACTACCTGCGGCTGCTGGAGCGGCTGCTGGCCCTCCTGGACGAGGGCGGCGTACCGCGCACGCAGGCCGCCTGGGGTGTGGACGTGCTGCTGCTGTTCGCCACCGCCACGGCGGCCGAGCAGTCCACCCGCAGCCAGGCGACCGACGCCGCGGAGGAATGGGACGCCCTGACTCGCGCCATCCACGGCGCCGCCGAGAAAACCCACCCCCATGTCCACGCACTGGCGGCAAGCCTCCTGGCCGGCCCGCCCGAGGACCGCATGACCTGGTCTCTTCAGGTACTGATCAACGGCATCACCCACACCTCGACTCCCACCCCCCCCCC
>NZ_LIQZ01000645.1 GCF_001418655.1 Streptomyces phaeochromogenes
GGACCGGCCCCGCGCAGCCCGCGCGCACCGCGTCGACCAGCAGCCCGTGCCGGCGCCCGCACTCCGACCGCGTACGCCACAGCACTTCGGCGAGGTTGCCGCAGCCGCGCAGCAGCCGTCCCGCGCCGAGCGGTACCGCCCTGCGCATCGAGCGGGGCAGCGGGTCGCAGGCGAAGACCGACCGCAGGGCGACCACCATCTGCTCGGCGGCGGCGAGGACTTGGCGCTGGCCGTCCGTCTTCCCGGCGACGCGGAGCGGCAGGAGCGGCGTGCCGAGACGGTCGTCGGGCAGTGGCGCCCGGGTCACCGGGGACGAGCCCGCCGTGTGCCAGGCCGCCTGCACGGAACGCCGGCCCGGGTCACGCAGGGCGGTCTCCAGCAGGGTCAGCCCGCCGGCCGTCAACCGCTCGCCCACGATGCGCAGTTCGGGCTCGGCCTGCACGGCGACGTCGAGCCGTACGGGACCTTCGGGGCCGTCCGCCGTGCAGCCGATGCGGAAGCCGCGCCGCCGCTGGGCGTCTGGGCGGGCCCGCTCGGGCACGCACGCGACCGGGTCCGGGAACACCTCGTCCAGTTCTGCGCCGCCGCCGAGCCTGGCGAGTGCCTCGTACGCCCGCAGGGCACTGGATTTGCCGCTGCCACTGGGGCCGGCGAAGAGGCTGAGCGGTCCGAGCGGGAATCCGGCGCGGCGGTGCGCGGCGAACGCGGTGAGCCGCAGTTCGACGACGCTCGGCCGGTCCGGACGCACCTCGGCCTGCGCGCGGGACCCGGGAGATAACGCGGTCATATCCGGACGGTAGGGCTCCGCGACCAGGCGGAACCGTTTCGTCCGCGAAACCTTCCTACGAACGGGGGACCGGATCGAGGGTCGACACCCCCGAATCACGCCCCGCGCGTCACACCCCGGGAATCCCCGCCCCCTCCATCAGCCCTCGCACCTCGGTTCCCGGCGGCGTGAGCAGGAACACGTTCCGGTCGACCCGGTGCATCCCGCTCGCGAGGCCGAAGACGACACCAGTACTGAAGTCGAGTACGCGCTTGGCGACGTCCGTCTCCGCGCTGGTGAGGTCCAGGAGGACCGGGATACCGGCCATCAGGGTCTCGGCGACCTCGCGGGCGTCCGCGAAGATGCTGACCCGGAGCACCACGAAACGGCGTCGCGCCTCGGTCTCCGCCTCCGGTATCGCCCGGTGGCCGACCGCCGAGGGCCAGGCGTCGCGACCACGCAGCGGTACGACCTGGGCGAGTCCTTCCCACTGTTCATCGGTGACGTCGTGGCTGTTCACCGGTTCCCCCCGACCTGACTCGCACTGATTGCCNNGCGGACCGTCCCTCCTGGGAACCCCTCACATCTCGCCGACGGCCGCTGTGTGCCGGGCGTAACTCCTCACGATCACGTCACGTGACACAGGCGTAACGGGCAATTCGTACGCTCATGCACCGAGGTTCCCCTGTAAGAGGCCGGCGAAAGGCAACGTGTGAGCGCCACCACCCCCAC
>NZ_LIQZ01000646.1 GCF_001418655.1 Streptomyces phaeochromogenes
CTGACGGTCCGAGTCTCGTCGGCGTGGGCGCCGCGGCCGTCGACTTCCAGGTCGGCACCGGCCGTATGCCGGCCCAGCAGCCCGGCGCGCAGATTCCGAAGAAGAAGGTCATCTACTCGCAGGCCGAGATCGACCAGCTCGCGGCGTTCGTCGCCTCGCTGGGCGCCGGTCCGACGGTGCCGACCGAGGCGCAGTACAACCCCGAGGGCGCGGACATCGCCAAGGGCGGTGAGCTCTTCCGTACCAACTGCGCCCAGTGCCACAACTTCACCGGCAAGGGCGGCGCGCTGACGAACGGCAAGTACGCCCCGACGCTGGAGGATGTCGACCCGAAGCACATCTACGAGGCCATGCAGACTGGCCCGCAGAACATGCCGTCCTTCCCCGACACCACGCTGACGGAGAAGAACAAGCAGGACATCATCGCGTACCTGCACGCGGTCAACAGCGACGACTCTGAGAGCCCCGGTGGTCTGGAGCTGGGCGGCCTCGGGCCGGTCAGTGAAGGCCTCTTCGGTTGGGTCTTCGGTCTCGGCGGTCTGATCGCCGTCGCCGTGTGGGTCGCCGCCCGGACCGCAAAGGCCAAGAAGTCATGAGTAGCCAAGAGACCCCAGAAGAGAACCTGCCCGCCGAGCGGGCCGACGACGAGCACGCGCACGGCGCCGTGAGTGTCGCGGACGAGAAACACCCGTTCGCGGACCCCGGTCTGCCGCCGCACGAGCACCGCATCCAGGACATCGACGAGCGGGCCGCCAAGCGCTCCGAGCGCACGGTCGCCTTCCTGTTCACGCTGTCGATGCTGGCCACGGTCGGCTTCATCGCGGCGTTCGTGACGATCCCCGCAGACAAGATCGTCTACATCTTCCCGCTCGGCCACATCAGCGGACTGAACTTCGCCCTGGGCATGACGCTCGGACTGGCGCTGTTCTGCATCGGCGCGGGCGCGGTCCACTGGGCCCGCACCCTGATGTCCGACGAGGAGATGACCGACGAGCGCCACGCCATCGCGGCGGAGCCCGAGGTCAAGGCCAAGGTGCTGGCCGACTTCAAGCAGGGCGCCAAGGAGTCCGCGCTCGGCCGCCGCAAGCTGATCCGCAACACGATGTTCGGCGCGCTGACGCTGTTCCCGCTGTCCGGCATCGTCCTGCTGCGCGACCTCGGTCCGCTGCCGGAGGACAAGCTGCGGCACACGTTGTGGCGCAAGGGACTGCTGCTCGTCAACATGAACACGAACGAGCCGCTGCGTCCCTCCGACGTCGCCGTGGGCTCGCTCACCTTCGCCAAGCCCGAGGGCCTGGAGGAGCACGACCACGAGTTCCAGACCGAGATCGCCAAGGCGGCCCTGATGATCGTCCGGCTGCAGCCGGAC
>NZ_LIQZ01000647.1 GCF_001418655.1 Streptomyces phaeochromogenes
CACGGCATGATGGCCGCCGGTCCTGCCAGCCACCGGCGGCCATCATGCCGTGGATCATCGAGGCGAGGTGGGCCGTGCCGTCCACGATCGCCGCGTCCACGACCTGGCCCGCGCCGGTCGCGCGCGCGTGGTGGAGAGCGGCGAGGACGCCGACGACGAGGTAGAGCGAGCCGCCCGCATAGTCCCCGACGAGGTTCGCGGGGACAGCCGGGGGCTCGCCCGGAGCGCCGATCATGCCGAGGGTGCCGGTCAGCGCGATGTACGCGATGTCGTGGCCCGCGCGCGGGGCGAGCGGGCCCTCCTGGCCCCAGCCGGTCATCCGTCCGTAGACGAGCTTCGGATTGCGGGCGTGGCAGGCCTCGGGGCCGACGCCGAGGCGCTCGGCTACACCTGGGCGGTAGCCCTCGACGAGGATGTCGGCGCGGTCGACCAGGTCGAGGACGCGGTCCGCGCCGTCGGGTGCCTTCAGGTCGACGATCACCGAGCGCTTGTTGCGGTTGGTGATGTCGTAGGCCGGCTTGATCGCGAGTCCCCCGCCGCTCGGCCGGTCCACGCGCACGACGTCCGCGCCCAGGTCGGCCAGGAGCATGGCGGCGAACGGGCCGGGCCCGATGCCCGCCAGCTCGACCACGCGCACACCGGCGAGCGGGCCGTGCCCTGCCGTTCCTGCCGCTGCCATCAAGCCCCCAGCACTGTGACACACCTGATGTAACATCAGTGATGTTAAGAACGCGTTCCACTCCGCACAAGCCCCGGCGAGCAAGCGCTTAGTAGATTCTGGAAGCCAACCAGGAGCTTCAGCGCGCGTCCAGCTCCGCTATGAACCTCTTTGGGGCGATGGTGCGATAGCTCTCCTCGACCCAGTCGCACAGCAGCTCCGCGGCCGGGGCGCCCTTCTCCTCCAGCGGGACCCTCACCCAGCCCGCCTTGCCCAGGCCGTATCCGGCGGGCTCCGCGCCCGGTGAGGACAGCGCGTGGGCGTGCGCCACCTCGTCCTTGAGCTTCACGGTGACGCCCAGCGGATAGCTGCCGTCGGCGACACCGAGGAACACGAACACCTTCTTGTTGACCTTCGCGACGCTCTCGCCCCAGGGGAACTCCTCGGCCGCGCCCGGCAGTCCGAGGGCGAACTCTCGTACTTTCTCCCACTTCTTCAGGGCGGTCTTCGTCGGGGCCACGGCTGCCTCCGGTCCTTTTCGGCCCCTCGGACGGGGTCCTGGTTCGGCTCCTCGTACCTCACGCTAGCCTCAGCCACCGACAACGGCGCGGGCTGGACGGCTGAGAGGTGCCATGAGCAGGCAGGACAGGACGGAGCGCGCGTACGACATCGTGCTCTTCGGGGCCACGGGGTTCGTCGGAGTTCTCACGGCGGAGTATCTCGCCGCGCACGCTCCAAAGGGGCTGCGGTGGGCGATCGCTGCGCGGGACACCGCGAAACTGGAACGGCTGCGGGAGCGCCTGGCAGCGATCGACCCTGCCTGCGCGGAGCTGCCGCTGCTGCGGGCCGATGTCGCCGATCCGGCGTCCGTGCGGGAACTCGCGGAGCACGCGCGCGTGGTGGCCACGACCGTCGGGCCCTACCTCACGTACGGCGAGGACCTGGTCGCCGCCTGCGCGGAGGCCG
>NZ_LIQZ01000648.1:0-1517 GCF_001418655.1 Streptomyces phaeochromogenes
GCCATGAGCACTCCCGCCCCGGGGCCGTCCGTACTGTTCGTCTGCGTCCACAACGCGGGGCGGGAGTGCTCATGGCGGGTGTCTTTCTGGGGAGGGGACTCAGCGGGCGAAGGGCGTGGCGAGTTCGGTCTCACCGTGAGGAACGACGATGTCGGTTTCGGCGGGAGCCGGTCGGCCGAACACCGCAACCACCAGGCCCAGGCCGACAGCGGCACCAAGCAGTTGGGCAGCGACGAACGGGGTGACGGAGGCCGGGGCGATCCCCGCGAACGTGTCGCTGAAGGCCCGGCCTATCGTCACCGCCGGGTTGGCGAACGACGTGGAAGAGGTGAACCAGTAGGCGGCTCCGATGTAGGACGCCACCGCGGCCGGTGCGAGGGCGGCGCGATCGGTCCGGGCCAGACCGAAGACCAGCAGGACGAGCCCAGCGGTCGCCACGATCTCGCCCAGCCACAGGTGGCCGGCGGAGCGGTCGTGCGCGGACCACTTCACCAACGGTTCGGCGAACATCGCATTGGCCAGCACCGCGCCGCTGATCGCCCCGGCGATCTGCGCAGGGATGTACGCGGCCACGTCCCGCGCGGTGAGGCCGTCGCCACTTCCACGCCCGGTGAACCAGGCGGCAAGAGTGACGACCGGGTTGAAGTGGGCGCCGGAAACCGGCCCGATCAGCGTGATCAGCACGCCCAGGCCGAAGACGGTGGCGAGCGAGTTGGCGAGCAGTTGCACTCCGACGTCCTGTGACAGCCCGGTCGCCTGGATGCCGGAGCCGACCACCACCGCGACCAGCGCGGCCGTCCCCACGGCTTCGGCCACGGCCCGCCGTCCCAGCGAGGCACTCACGCGGTCGCCCCGGCCGGCTGAGGTGCGGTCAGGAACGCACCCAATCGGTCCAGGACACCGGGCAGCGCCCAGTAGTAGACCCAGGTCCCGCGACGCTCACAGTCGATGAGGCCGGCCTGGCGCAGCAGCTTGAGGTGATGGGAGATCGTCGGCTGAGACAGCTCGAAGGCAGGCGTCAGCTCGCACACGCACACCTCGCCGCCCTCCCGCGAAGCGATCATCGACAGCAGCCGCAGCCGTACGGGATCCCCCAGGGCCTTGAAAGCCTTCGCCAGCTCGGTGGCCTGCCCCTCGTCCAGGGGTGCGGTCGCCAGCGCCTGGCAGCAGCCGCCGTCCGTGCCCTGACCGAGCACCTCAAGTTCTTGTTTCGACATTCCTCTATGTTGACGTTTTTCGATTCAAGGCGCAAGGTTGCATCGAAGAACGTCAATACAGGCCGCTCGGGTCCCGCCAGGCCCGTCATCCAGGAGTGAGTCATGAGCGAAGTCATGAGCGAGCAGTCCACCGATCTGCGCGAGACGGTCCGCCGGCGGTACGCCGAGGCAGCAGTGAAGGTCACCGAGGGCGGCACCGCCTGTTGCGGACCGCAGCCGGTCGAGATCGACGAGAACTTCGGCTCCACCCTCTACGCCGCCGACGAACGCGACGCTCTGCCCGCCGAGGCCGTCGCCGCC
>NZ_LIQZ01000648.1:1606-2012 GCF_001418655.1 Streptomyces phaeochromogenes
GCGCGACGAACGTCGAGTTCCTCAAGGGCACCATCGAGGCCATCCCACTCCCCGGGAACACCATCGACGTCGTGATCTCCAACTGCGTGATCAACCTGTCCACCGACAAGGCCTCGGTGTTCGCGGAGACCTACCGCGTCCTGACCCCCGGCGGCCGGATCGGCGTCTCCGACGTCGTCGCCGATGACGCCCTCTCCGCTGCCCAGCGCGCGGAACGCGGCGACTACGTCGGCTGTATCGCGGGAGCCCTCTCCTTCACCGAGTACCGCGAAGGCCTCGAAGCGGCAGGGTTCACGAACGTCGAGATCACCCCCACGCACTCCGTCGCCGACGGCATGCACTCCGCCATCGTCCGCGCCACCAAGCCGGCCACAGCCGACGCCGATGCCGGCGCCGGCACCAGCGC
>NZ_LIQZ01000649.1 GCF_001418655.1 Streptomyces phaeochromogenes
CACAGGGGCAGGCCGCCGCTGCCAGATCTGTGGGTGTTGCGCTGGCAGCCGGGGCAGGGGCCGACCAGGCTGCCGGAGCAGGTGAAGGTGGACGGTCCGGCTCACTGATCGGCGGCGGGAGAGTACTGGTCATCAGGGACGGCCTGTTCTGGGGGAGGGGCGGGTGCAGTGCAGTGAACGTGACCGGAGGGGGCCGGGCCGGTCAGCGCGCTGTAGCGGCGAGGGCCGGGCGGGTAAGTCGAAGATGTCCAGGGCGGTGTCGGGCTGGCAGTCGAACGAGGTCTTCGCGGCCCAGGTCGCCTACGCCCATCTCCACGCCAGCGGCATCCAGGTCAAGGTCGGCAGCCAGGCGGCGATCACACTGGTCGCCGACGTCGTCGTCGAGGGGCGCCGCGACGTCCGGCAGGTCGCGGAAGCGCTGAAGAACTGGGGCTGATGTGCCCGGCCATCCAACCCCGAGCGAACGGCAGAGTCCGTGGAGAGCCCGGTACGCGGAGGCGGGGACGTCGCGTTCGGTGAGCGGCACGGAGGAACGGACCGGTGGCAACACCGGCACCGCGCTCCGTGCCGGCTCAACAGGCACCCCCCGCTCCGACGAGAGCGCGGAAGAAGATTCCGCGGTGAGGCAACGGTCTGGGTCTCTCATGGCCTCTGTTGAACATCTAGGAGGTGCTCATGGGGGTTCGGAAACAGGCCGGGGACAGAGAGTTCCAGGCCTTCGTCGTCGGCCGCTGGCCGCGGTTGATGCGCACGGCATTCCTGCTCACGGGGGAGCAGCACGCTGCGGAGGATCTGGTCCAGTCGACGCTGGAACAGGTCTATGTGGCCTGGCACAGGGTCGCCTCGGCCGACGCCCCGGAGGCGTATGTACGGCGAGTGATGGTCAACGCGCATGCCCGCAGGTACCGCAGGAAACTGCGGGAGTTCCTGGTGCCCAGGAGCGAGGATGCGGGCCTGGCACACGAGGTGGCCGACACCGGTGACCGGATGGCCCAGGCCGACGACCGCCACACGCTGCTGAAGGCGCTGGCCGAACTGCCGGCACGGCAGCGGGAAGCAGTGGTCCTGCGCTACTGGGAGGACCTCACCGAGACACAGACGGCCGAGGCGATGGGCTGTTCGGTCGGCACGGTGAAGAGCAACGCGGCCAAGGGGATCGCGAAGCTGCGCGCCATATCGGGACTGGCGGAGACAGTGACGCTGGGAGGACGAAAGTGAAGAGCACGGACGGGGAGACGAGCCACAACATGACACAGCACGACATCGCACTCCTGCTGGCCGACGCGGCCGACGAGGTGAAGATCGGCACAGCCCCCGCCCAGGCGCTGATTCGCGGAGGCCGCCGCCGCAAGGCCCGTCGCTGGGCGGTCGTGGCGACCACCACCCTGGTCGTGGCCGGCTCCACGGGGGCTCTGGCGCTGACGGGGCTGTCCGGTGAGGACCGGGGGGTGTCGCCGGCGAGCCCGCCGGTCGCCAGCGTGGAGGCGCCCGAGCCGCACATGCGGACGACCCTGGCCAGCGGCACCGACGCGGGAGTGCCGTGGAGGGTGTACATCGACGTGTGGAAGGCTCCGGCGGACAGGGCGGAGGCCAAGGCCACCCTGGCGGCGATGGCGGAGTTCGGCGAGCACCCGGAGAACGTCTCCACGGCCTCCGAACTGGTGGGCAAGGTCGCGCACTTCGTGCACCGGGTCACCGGCGAAGAGGCGAGGACCACCCAGATCGCGGACATCGTCGTACCTGAGGACGACGTCCTGTCCGGCGGCGAGTACGGGGCCACCTCGCTCCCGCTGCTCCCCGGGAACGACACGGCCCCGCGCCTGGTGACCGGCCAGGTCGCCAAGACCGCCCGGGAGGTCACCTGCACCTGGAAGGACGGCACGTCTACCAAGGTCGGCCGTGCGTCCGCGGCCACCGAGGCGAAGGCCGACGTTCCGGTCATCCACAGCCCCAAGCACTCGCCCTACGACTGGTTCGTCTGCCTGGCGCCGAAGTCCACTGTGTTCGAGGGGATCAAGGTGACGAAGTAGACGAAGCGGGAGACCGAGTGCGGGGAGCCGAGGCCGGACGACGGTTCGCAAGCCAGACGAGCCGGATGCCGTAGGTGTTGCCCGCCTGGATCGCACGCCACCTCCGCGCACCGTACGGCATCCGACTGGCCGCGGCGCCGGACCAGTTACGCGCTCTGGGTCAGCAGACCGGCGTCGATGACCTCAGCGATAAGGGTGGCGCCGCGGCTGTTCTGGTGGATGTGGTCGGTCGTGAGCACGAGACCTCGGCGCCGCGAGATCGTGTCGAGGCTGCGGCGCAGCACCGCGTGCTGGACGAGGACACCGACAGCCGCTGCGGGCGTCACCTCCCGGTATGGAATCGGCGGCGGGTCCGCTTGGCGCAGTTCCTCGGTCTGGCGTTCGTGGAGCGGAAGGTAGGTCACCTCGTTGGTGGCGGCGACCTCGGCGATCATCCGGCTGTACGCCTGCGATGCCTGTGCCGCTGCTCCGTCGAGTTGTTGGCCGAGTACCGGTAGCGACAGCAGACCGATCGTCGCGTCGGTCTCCGCTCGCAGCCGTGCGACGACGGCTCCCAGGCACTGTTGGAACCAGTCGGCCGACGGGCGATCGGGGAGCTGTTTGCGCTTCATGGCCTGCTCGACGGGGTAGCCGGCAAGGCTCGCTCGGGCGCCGTTGGTCCCGATCAACACGGTGATCGCATCGGGTGGGTTCGTGACGACAGCATCGAGGCGCTGCAGGAGGTTGTAGGCGAAGTCGCCATTGGCGCCGAAGCGGGCGAGCCGCACGTCGCCGGGCGGGTGGCGTCGCCCGAGAAGATCCAGGTAGTCGACGCTGAACTGCGCGCGGGTGAGGCTGTCGCCGAGGCACGCGATGCGTGTCGTCACGGTGCTTCCTCCGGGCCGGGTGTGCCGACGCGTTCGGTCGGGCGGGTGTCGGTCCGAGAACGGTGGTCGGTGCCGAGGCTCGCGGTGATGGACAGGATGGACGTCGGCCCCTCCATGTCGACCACGTGCCATACCCCGGCCGGGTTGACGGTGGCCTCGCCCGGCCCGAGCAGAACGCGGTCGGGTACCCCGTCCACGTCGCGGGTGACCGTCACCGAACCGCTGAGGCAGACGACCAGTTCGTCGCCTGCAGGGTGGCTCTCCCAATGGTCGCCGGGGCCGTCGCCGTCGAAGATCATCACCATCCGGCCCTCGGCTCCGTCCGGCGCGACCGCGGCGCTGTAGGCGTGGAGCACCTCCGGGTCCCAGGCGAAGCCCTCGACGGGTTTCGCTCTCGATCCCAGCCCGAGGTGCACGGGGGTGGTCCGCAGGTCGATGGCGTCGCGTTCGTGGTTGACGAGTCTCATGCCGACGATCGTCACAGGACAGCGATCGGGCGGTCTTGAAGGAAAGGGAACAGAAAAGGAAAGGGAACAGAAGCCGACGCGACGGGCGGACGGTTGGCGGCTACCCGGCCCCGAGGAGGACTTCGCCTCGGCGCCAGGCCGTCGGCGATCGGCCCGTGAACTCGCGCCAGTCCCGCACGAGATGGGCCTGGTCGGCGTAGCCGGAGATGGTCGCCACATCGGCCCACGGGAGCGGGTCCTGCGCCGCCGCCAGTTCGTGCGCGTGCTCGAAGCGCAAGACTCGGGCGAAGGTTTTCGGTGACAGGCCCACCTCACCGCGAAACCGCTCGGCGAGGTGCCGACGGCTCCAGCCGAGTTCCGCGGCGACCGCACCAACCTGGACGCGGCCCCGCGCGGCGACGAGGCGGCGCCAGGCCTCGGCCACCTCGGGGTGCACCCGGCGCACACGGTCGCCGCCGGCGCCACGGCCGACAGCTCGGAGGAGCAATTCGTCCAGCGCGGTGAACCGCGCCGCGCATGTTGTCGCCGCTCGGAGCCGGTCGACCAGCTCGACGCCGAGCGCTCCGAGAAGCTCGTCAAGTGGAACCAGTCGGTGGACGAGCTCGGCGGCGGGCATGCCGTAGATGGCCCGGGCCCCGAGCGGTGTCAGCGATACCTTCACACCTTGCTGGCGTCCGTCGTGGTGGATCGCGACGGACCGGCACATCAGACCGCCGGCCACGCTGCCGAATCGGGTGACCGGTGACCCGTCGTCAACGCCCGCCGCCATCTCCAAAGGATCTGACAGACTGATCACCGCAGTGAGCACGCGGCTCGGCGGGCCGCAGTGAACCCCCGCCGGGAGCCCGCGGAGGTCGAAACCGACATACGAGTCGACGTACCGCCGCAAGGCGGGCGCCGGACGTGCACCGATCCCGGTGGCCGTGTGGTCCTCCATCTTCGGCAGTGTACGAGCCGCCCAGCCCAGGAAGATCACCATCCAAGGACTGATCACCGCCGTTTGCGGCTGGTGACTCGGTTCTTACCGGCACCCCGTGATCCCCGTGGGTTCAAGGAAACCGAAGGTCCTTCAACCTGAACCCGCAGGTCCACCGGTCTGCTTCAGGTCGGTAGATCCGTGGGTTCGGTTGGAACGCGAGGGTGCTGTGCAAGGCGAAGAGCTTCGGCCGTGACCTCGGCGTCGACCTGTGCCGGTGTTCTGTCGCCGTATTCGAGGACGTCGTAGTCGTCGTCCAGGTTGGCGAGTCGCTCGGCCAGAGGCAGCTCGTGCCCGAAGCGCTGGTGGATCCGGAAGGCCAGCTCGCGTGGTGTCAGCTCGCCGGCCAACATCCGGGCGGCAAGTGCTCGCGCGGCGGCTTCCTGTCCGGCAACACTGCCCGCTGGGTGGAAGGTGAGGCCCAGTTCGTCGAGCGCCGGTGGAAGGAGGTCGGGGACGTCGTAATCCGCCTCCGCGCGTGTGCACGCGGCCAAGATCCGCAGGGCAGGACTGTCGAGGCCGGCAACGAGTGCATCACAGGCAGCAGTGACGACGTCGGTTGCGCGGATCTCGCCCATGCTCCAGAGGACGGCATGGTCCTGTAGAGCGGTTGCAGCTGCTTCGGTCGAGGTCACTCGCTCATGATTGCCTTCATCGTGCGTCCGGTCGAGCAGGTTTCATCGAAGCTGCTGTTCAGCGGCCTGTTCCAACAGCGCCCGCGCGGAGTCCGTGTAGCGAATCGCGGTCTTCGCATCGAGTCCGAAGACCTCGGCGAGGTGGAGGGGGTCGGGGCCATGGGAGAGGGCTTCTTCGAGCTGCCGGTCGACGCGGAGCTGTTCCAGAGTGGCGGCCTGGCCGCGAAGCGGTGTGGTCAGGGAGACCGCGCTGACCGGACCGGTGCCCAAGGCGGTGAACTTGTTGATCAGCAGGTGCGGGTTAGCGGTGTCGGGCCAGCGGTAGCGTCGGTGGTCCAGCCACTCGCGGGCGACGTGCAGTGTCAGCGCGTCCAGAGGCCGCACCCGGCCGTCGATCACGAGCTTGCGATTGCCGATGTCGAGGTCGTCGAGTTGAAGGCGCCGGATCGCACCGGATCGCGCGGCGTGCACCGCGGCGAGCGCGAGGACCAGCCGGTCCGCCGGCTTGGCGACCGCGGCAACGGAGTTGTTGACGTGCTCGGGCTCCAAGGGTTGGAGGATGCCGTACTCGTGCTGGCCAACGCGGATGCGGCTGGTCGGATTCTTGAAGATGGTGCCGCTCTTCTTCGCTCGGCCGAACAGCGAACGCAGCACGATGAGTGTGTGCCGTCGCTGGCTGCCGTGGAGAGCATCGAGCTGGGTGAGGACGTCGTCGCGTGTCACCTCGCGCAGATGGCCGTAGCGGACAGACCACTCCAGCAGGACGGGACGGATCCGGTTGAGGTAGCCCCAGGCCGTGGCCTCGTCGCGAGGCTGGGACCTGGGGCCACCGTCGTGCAGGAGGCGGGCCCAATGCTCCACGTCGCGGCGGATTCCGGAGGCGATGCCTTCGAGCTTGCGCTCCAGCCACTGTTCGAACGACGGCGTCCGGTCGTCTTGGAAGACGCCGATGTCGGCGAGTACTTCCACTGTGCGTTGGACGCTGAGCCCGCGGGATCGCAGGGCCGGGAAGATCTCGGAGTGCCGCACGACTTCGCCGCTGACATGGCCGGACAGCACGATGACCAGGGCTCGGCCAACGTCGAGGCGGACACCGCGAGGCCAGTCATGCGCTTCGCCGAGACGATGTGCGGTATGCCGGGCCCAGGCCAGCCACGGGTTGTCGAGCCGGGCATGTTCCTGGCGATCGAACCGGGTGAAATCTCGGCGGGCCTCGAACAGCGGCGGCTGGAGCCAGCCGGAGACCGGCTGGTGGGCGGGGGCCGGTCGCTTATACACATCTGA
>NZ_LIQZ01000065.1 GCF_001418655.1 Streptomyces phaeochromogenes
CCATCGGACCGCCCCCCGGGCAACACCCGAGCCAGCCACCCCGACCGCCCCGCAGCCAACGGCCCAAGAACAGCCAGCAACAACACATACCCCGCGATGAACGGCGACAGCCGATCATCGAGCCCCGCCACCGCGGCCATCGTCGCAAGGATGAGCGCGAACTCCCCCCGAGCAAGAAGAGTCGTGGAGATATTTGCGGCGGGCCCGGCCCCGAACCCGTACACCCGAGCCGCCCCAAGCCCCGCAAGCACGTTCATGACGAGCGTCAGCGCCACCGCGGCCAGCACGGGCCAGAGCACGGTCGGCAGATCACCGGGATCGATGGACAGCCCGAACGCGAAGAAGAACATCGCACCGAAGGCGTCCCGCAACGGATGCACCAGCTTCCGTATCCGCTCCCCGGAGGACGTGCTGCCGAGCATCAGCCCGACCATGAACGCCCCGATCGCGTCGGCCACCCCGAACCACTCCGAGACCCCTGCCATGAACACGGCCGCGCCGAGGAAGGAGATGACCAGCAGCTCGTCGTCCTTGGTGTCGAAGAGCCGCCCCACCACGCGCGTACCGAACCGCGCCGCGAGGGCGAGCAGCAGCAGGAAGGCGAAGGCCTTGCCGCCGTCGAGGACGGCTGCGCCGAGGGAGTTCGCGCCGGACAGGATCGGCTGGAGCGCCGCGAGGTAGAGGGCGAGGAAGACGTCCTCGACGACGATGATGCCGAGAATCGGCTTGGTCTCGGGGTTTCCGAGCCGCCCCGTGTCCACGAGCACCTTCGTCACGATCGCGGACGACGAGATGCCCAGCACCCCGGCGAGGACCAGCGCTTCGGAGGTGCCCCAGCCGAGGGCGAATCCGAAGCCCAGGCCCGCGCCGACGTTCAGCGCGAGGTAGGTCCCTCCGGCGAGGGCCATCCGGCGCCCGCCCGCCTTGAGGTCGTCCATGTGGAACTCGAGGCCGAGGTAGAAGAGCAGCAGGACCAGGCCGAGCGCGGAGAGCATCTCCATGTCGTGCGGGTCCGAGACGAGCACGATGCCGGGGGTGTGAGGGCCGAGCAGTATTCCGGCCAGGATGAAGAGGGGAATCGTGGGGAGCCCGATACGGGCACCCGCGCGGGCAAGAACGGCGGCGGCCAGAAAGGCACCGCCCATGGCGATCAGAAGCTCTGCGTGTCCGATGGGCCCGTTCCTCCTTGGTCAAGAGAGTGTCAAGAAATCGTCAGTAATTAGTTTACCAAATGACCTGGAGTGCCGGCCGGGCCGTACCGAGTGGTGGGGTTTACCCCAGTCGGACTCGGCGGTCGTCCTCATGGTCCCGAGTGGCCCCGAATCCGTAGTTTCGAGACATCGGCAGCGAGCGCGCTGCGACGAGCGGGGCGACGAGTGAGGGAAGGCGGACCCGGCCATGGGGCTGCGCAGGAAGCGGTACGAGGACGGGGACGGGGACGGGGACGGGGACGCCGTACAGGTACAGGGCACGACCGGGCCGACGGGGGACTGGGCCGTCGAACTGCGGGGCGTGCGGCGGCAGTACGGGCGCGGAGCCTCCGCTGTGCACGCCCTGCGCGGTATCGACCTCGCGCTCCCACGCGGCAGCTTCACCGCCGTGATGGGACCGTCCGGCTCGGGCAAGTCCACGTTCCTGCAGTGTGCGGCCGGCCTCGACCGGCCGAGCGGCGGCACGGTCAGGCTCGGCGGCACGGACATCACGGGCATGAGCGAGAACAAGCTGACCGCGCTGCGGCGTTCGCGCCTCGGGTTCGTCTTCCAGGCGTTCAACCTGCTGCCGTCCCTGACCGTCGAACAGAACGTGGTGCTGCCGATGCGCCTGGCGGGTCACCGGCCCGACCGGCGCCGGGCGGCCGAGGTCCTCGGCCAGGTGGGCCTCGACGGCCTGGGGCGCCGACGCCCCGGCCAGCTCTCCGGCGGGCAGCAACAGCGCGTCGCCATCGCCCGTGCCCTCGTCACGCGGCCCGACGTCGTCTTCGCGGACGAGCCGACCGGCGCGCTCGACACGACCACCGCCGCCGAGGTTCTCGGCCTGCTGAGGCAGGCCGTTGACGGGCTCGGCGCCACGGTCGTCATGGTCACCCACGATCCGGCGGCCGCCGCCTGGTCCGACCGCGTCCTGTTCCTCGCCGACGGCTCGATCGTCGACCACCTGGAGCGTGCCCCGGCCGACCGGATCGCCGCCCGCATGGCCTCGCTGGCCGCGCCCTCCTTCTCGGGAGCGGCAGCCTGATGTTCGTGCCCAACGGCCTTGCCCGTGCCGCCGTCCGCTTCAAGCCCGCCGCCTTCGTGGGCACGTTCGTCGCGCTCGCCATGGCCGCGTTCATCGTCTCGGCCTGCGGGATCCTCCTGGAGACCGGCCTGCGGGCCTCGGTTCCGCCCGTCCGCTACGCCGACGCCCCGGTGGTCGCCGCCGCCGACCAGCGGGCCCACCTCGTCACCGGCCACGGCGACGACCGCGAGGACGACGCCGTGCCGGTCCCGGACAGGGCCTGGCTGGACAACTCCCTGGTGGCGAAGGCAGGTTCGGTGCCCGGGGCGCGGACGGCGGTGCCGGACGTGACGTTCCCCGTCCAGACGCGTGCGGGTGAACAGGTCACCGCCCACGGCTGGGGCTCCACCGCCTTCACCGGCGAACGACTGGCGTCCGGGCAGGCTCCCGGGGCAGGCGAAGTCGCCCTGACGAAGGGCGTCCTCGCGAACGGCGGGGTGGGTGACCGCGTCACCCTCACCACGGCCGACGGCCCCCGCACCTTCCGCGTATCCGGGCTCATGAAGGCCGGGGCGCCCACGGTCTGGTTCACCGACACCGAAGCCGTACGCGTCTCCGGGCACCCAGGCCGCGTCGACGCCATCGCCGTCCTCCCGAAGCAGGGCGTGTCGGCCGGGACCCTCAAGTCCCAGGTGGAGCATGCTCTAGGCAACCGCGCCGAGGTGTACGCGGGGGGTGACCGCGGGACCGTCGAGGACTCCTCCCTCGCCGAGGCCAAGGAGTTGCTCATCGCGCTAGGCGGGTCCTTCGGCGGTATCGCCGCGACGGTCGCCGTCTTCACGGCGATGGGCACCGTGGCGCTGTCCGTCGCCCAACGCGCCCGCGAGTTCGCCCTGTTGAGGGCCATCGGTACGACCCCGCGTCAGATCCGCCGCTCCATCGCCACCGAGAACCTGCTCGTCGCGCCCCTCGCCGGCCTGGCCGGCCTTCTGCCCGGGATCGCGCTGGCCGGCTGGTGGTTCGGGCAGCTCAAGGACAAGGGCGCGATCCCGGAGGCCGTCGACCTGTCCGTCTCGTACATCCCGCTCCTCTCGGCCGTCGGCGCGGTCCTCGTGGCCGCCCTGCTCGCCGGGTACGCGGCCGCCCGCCGCCCGGCGCGGATCAAGCCGGGCCAGGCCCTCACCGAGGCGTCTGTGGAGCGGCTGCGCCCGGGCTGGATCCGTACGCCGCTCGGGATCGCGGCGGCTGCCGGAGGCTGTGTCTGCGCGGGGCTCGCCGCGTCGCTGACCGGCGAGGACGCGGCCAACGCGGCGCTGGGCATCGTCATGCTGTTCATGCTGGCCGTGGCGCTGCTCGGACCACTGGTCGCACGCGCCTGCGCCGCCCTGTTCGGGCTCCCGCTGCGCGGCGCCGGTGCGTCCGCCTCACTTGCCGCCGCCAACTCCCGTACGAACGCCCGTCGGCTGGCTTCCGCGATCACCCCGATCGTCCTCGCGATGGCCTTCTCGTCCGTCCTCGTCTTCATGCACACCAGCGAGGAGCGGGTCACCCAGGAGCAGCAGCGGGACGGCATCGCGGCCGACCACATCGTGACGTCGGACGCGGGCCTGGCCCCGGACGCCGTACGCGCGGCCACCCGCACACCCGAAGTCACCGCCGCCGTAGGCCTGTTGAAGACCGAGGTGCTCGTACGGGCGAACGGGTACCTGGACTCGGCCTCCACCCAGGGCATCACGGGCTCGGCACGCGACCTGGCCCGGGTGCAGGACCTGAAGGTCGACAAGGGCGCCCTGTCCCTGAAGCGGGGCGAGATCGCGGTCGACGCCTCACTGGCCGAGAACGCCGGCGTCGGCGTGGGCGACCGGATGGAACTGCGCCTGCCCGACGGCACGAAGACGTCCCCGCGCATCGTGGCGACGTACGAGCGGGGCATGGGCCTGTCCCAGGTCACCATGGGCCAGGCGGACTTGGCGGGCCACGTCGGCTCCGCCTTCCTCACGGAGGTCTGGACGAAGGGCGGGAGTGCCGGTGATCTGGTGAAGGTGGGCACTGTCCTGGACCGCGCGGACTACACGACCGCCCAGTCCCTCGACCGCGAGCTGAACGCTTGGGCGAACACCGTCATGGCGGCCGTCCTCGGCGGATTCGCGGCCGTCGCCGCCGCCAACACCCTGGTGATGACGGTCCTCGACCGCCGCCGCGAGCTGGGCACGCTGCGGCTCATCGGTTCCACCCGCCGCCAGGTGATGCGCATGATCCGCTGGGAGGCCCTGCTCGTCGCACTCGCCGGCATCGCCCTCGGCACGGCCATCGCGCTCGCCACGCTCGTCCCGATGATGAAGGGCCTGACGGGCCAGGCACCGTACATACCCCCGCTGGTGTACGGCTCGTTCGCGGCGTCCATTGTGATCCTCGGCCTGACGGCGGCGACCGTACCGGCGCGGGCCGCGATCCGGGGCACACTCGACCCATGAACGAGAACGAGCGCCGAGCGACCGAGAGACCCCTGCTGACCCTCACCGAGGTCGAGGCCGTGGCCCGGAACGCGCACGCGGCCCAGACGGACAAGGCGGGCCGCCCGTACACCGAGCATCTGCGGGCCGTGGCCGACGGGGTGCGGGCCCGAGGCGGCGACGAGGAGCAGATCGCCGCCGCCTGGCTGCACGACTCCGTCGAGGACGAAGCGCTCTCCGAGGACTGGCTCCGCGAGGCCGCTCTGTCCCGGCGCACGAAGGACATCGTGCTGGCCCTCACCAAGCGGCAGGGCGAGCCCCCGGAGGCCTACGCCGACCGCATCCTGGCCACCCCGGGAGCCCTCCTGGTGAAGGAGTCGGACCTGGCCCACAACGCGAACCCGACCCGCCTGGCGGCCCTGGACGAGTTCACCCGGGCCCGCCTGACCCAGAAGTACACAAAGATGCGCAAACTTCTGGGCCTGCCTCGCCCCTGACCGCGCCCCCGAAGGGGCGCGGGGAACCAAGTGGGGCGCGCCCTACGACTTCTTGGCCCGCTCCCGGGCCAACTCCGTGGCGTCCCTCTTGAACGCCCACTCCATCTTCGGCTCCATCGCGAAGCGGAACGCCCGCTGCACAGGCGGAGTGCACAGCACGGTGATGACCGCCGCCGCGGCGACCGTGAGGAAGATCTCGCCGAGCGGCTGGTTCAGCCACGCGTAGTCGTCGTACCAGCCCCAGAAGCGGGAGCCCTTGGCGAGGAAGCCGTGCAGCAGGTAGCCGTACAGCGTGCCCGCGCCGAGCACGGTGAACCACATCTTGCGGCGCGGCACCCAGGCGAAGAAGCACGAGGTGAGCACCAGCGAGCAGCCGAACATGGCGAGCGTCATCACGACACCGGCCCACCAGGGGGCACCCAACTCCTGGGCGCTGTCGCGGTGGTAGAACCAGGCCGAGTTCATGCGCGGCCCCGCCCAGTAGGCGAAGGCGAGCGCGCCCAGGAGGACCGGAACCGACAGGATCCGTACCTCGCGGCGCCGCATGAGCTGGAAGTGCTCGGGCTTCATGAAGAGGCCCACGACGAAGAACGGCAGGAACTGCAGGACCCGCTGGAGGTCCAGGTCGTCGCCGATGTCGGGTGAGACGGAGGCGAGGATCGCGATGGCGAGCGAGAGCGGTACGGGCCAGCGCACGACCTTCCACAGCGGGACCGTCATCCGCCACACGAACAGCGCGACCAGGAACCACGTGAGGTACCAGGGGTCGAGCAGGCTGATCGGATGGCTCGGGTCGTCGTCCGCCCACTTCTTGAAGAGGGAGTACGCGACCTCGAAGAGGATGTACGGCACGGCGATGCCCGTGACCAGCCGCTGGAGCCGGTCGGTGCGCATGTCGAAACTGCGGGAGAAGTAGCCGGAGATGAGGATGAAGGCCGGCATGTGGAAGGTGTAGACGACCATGTAGAGCGCCTCGGCGGCGCGGCTGTGGTCGGTCAGCGGTTCCCAGGCGTGACCCATCGCGACGAACACGATCGCCAGGTACTTGGCGTTGTCGAAGAACGCGTCGCGCTGCTTGGCGGGCTTGGTGCCCGGCCCGGTGGTGGCGGTACCCGGTTGCGGGGATCCCGGGTTCCGTGGTGGTCGCGGGCTCGGTACACCCGGCGCCGGCGTCTGGGCCGACGGGAGCGGAGCCCTCTGATGGCCGTACGGACGGAGCGAGTTCGTCACAGACCCTCCCACCAGGAGCTGGGGGAGACGATCCTGGACCTCGCTGCGCGTGCGGGGGACGTGGCAGCGTAGAACATCTGAGGCACCCTAGCGTTGTCTGTGTGATTTCGTAAAACCTCTGAGGCGAATCCTGCTATCGCCGTACGGGTACCCGGTATTTGGCGAAGTCCTCATGCGGATGCCTGTGTCGATCGTCATACCGCAAGCGGGTGTTACGTCCTGCTTCGTCACGACTAAATGGTGCATAACGCCCGCGGGTGACTCTGGTGAAATGTCCGGTTGAGTCGTCTTTAGTGACCCGTCTTCAGTCTCGTCGCTGTGCCTGTGGCAACAATTCGAATTGGCTGCGAACAGGTTGTGTGGACGAGTGTGTGGACATGGAAACGATCTTCCTGAATTCCTCGTGAGAGGGATGCCTCGAATTGCCGTGCGACGCCCGGCTGTTCGCGTCTGTGACCGAAGGATGACTCTCCCGCCGCATACGCCGGGCTCGTTGGTGGCACGATGGTTCTGGCGGGGGTGCGCGGGGTTGCACCTCCGGGCCGGGAGAGCGGACCGACCGTAGGGTGTGATCAGTTGTGGCCATTTCGCTGTCAGTGGTGCTTCTGTTGGGGATCGTCCTGGTGGTGTTGATACGAGGAGGATCGATCAAGGGCGGGCCGGCGGTGGTCGCCGTGCTCTTCGGTTTCTTCCTCGCCTCCACAGGCATGGCGGACGACATCCAACGGTTCCTCAACTCGGTAGCGGAGACCATCAACTCGATCCAGTTCTGACCGACTTGGATGCGCCCGGCGGACAGGGGCACCGGGGGAGCGGACGGGGGCGCGGGCTCTGGGCCGGCGACGCCCCGTAAATGCCGTACGGAACCACGCGGTCCACGCGGTGGACGCCCGAGCCCTCTGACCGACGTACGACTTCTCATCCGTGCATCCGTGCATCCGCGCATCCGTCTTCTTCTGAGCCGTTCTCCCGACCGAAGGAGTCCGAGGAAGTGAGCCCCGAGAGCGCCTGGCAGCTGCGGGAGAGCTGGGAGAGTCCGATCGGAACCCTCCGGTGGGACCGCCTGGGGCCGGAGGGCGGTCCGCCCGTGGTGTTGCTGCACGGCACCCCGTTCTCGTCGTACGTGTGGCACGAGATCGCCCCGGCGCTCGCGGCCGACGGCCACCGGGTCCATGTCTGGGACATGCCGGGCTACGGCAGTTCGCAGAAGAGTGACGGTCAGGACGTGTCCCTCAAGGCGCAGGGCGAGGTGTTCGCCGAGCTCCTGGGGGTCTGGGGGCTGTCCAACCCGTCGGTGATCGCGCACGACTTCGGCGGCTGCGTCGCGCTGCGCGCGCACCTGCTGCACAAGGCCGAGTACCGGCGCCTCGCCCTGGTCGACCCCGTCGCGCTCGCCCCCTGGGGCTCACCCTTCTTCCGCCTGGTCGCCGAGCACGCGGCGGTCTTCGGGCGGCTGCCCGCACCGCTGCACGAGGCCCTCGTCCGCGAGTACGTAAGCTCTGCGAGCCATCGGGGGCTGCTGCCCGAGGTCCTGGACGCACTAGTCGGCCCCTGGACGGACAGTGCGGGACAGGCGGCGTTCTACCGCCAGATCGCCCAGGCCGACCAGCGCTACACGGACGAGATCCAACCCCTCTATCCCACGCTGAACCTGCCGGTCACCGTCTGCTGGGCCACCGAGGACACCTGGATCCCGCCCGCCAAGGGCGAGGAACTCGCCTCCCTCATCCCGGGCGCCCGCCTCCGCCCGATCCCGGACGCCGGCCACCTGGTTCCCCTGGACGCCCCGGCCCGCCTCCTGGGCGAGCTGATCGCCTTCCTCCGGAGCTGAAGCCGTAAAAGAAGCCGGAACCGAACCCGCCCGGAAACGAACCCGACCCGGAAACGCGTCAGGGCCAGCTCGGAGACTGGATCTCCGACCTGGCCCTGAGCCGTACAGAGCGGGCGACGGGAATCGAACCCGCGTAGCTAGTTTGGAAGACTAGGGCTCTACCATTGAGCTACGCCCGCACAGGATGCGCCGCAGGTCAGTGACGCGCGGCACGGAAGCATCGTAGCGGGTCGCACCCCCTCGTCGCACACCCCGTTCCGGAGGCCCCGAGTGCCCCGTGAAATGCGGGAGCCGCGCCGCCTGCGGGCATGTACCCTACGTCTCGCACCAGACGGGGTGTGGCGCAGCTTGGTAGCGCGTCCGCTTTGGGAGCGGAAGGCCGTGGGTTCAAATCCCGCCACCCCGACCACCGTGCCGGACCACTGTGCCGGACATCGGCAAGATCACCTTTTGGGGCGTGTCCCGCCTGCGGCTAGTATGCAAACTGCGCGCCCGTGTGTCTGCATTGTTACGTCCCTCAAGGGCCGCCAATCCGCTGAGGCTCCGCCGTATCCGGCGGGGAACGTCAGCAGAACCCAAAGAAGTCAGCCCCCAAGGAGACCGAACCGTGAAGAGCGCCGTGGAGACCCTGAACCCGACCCGGGTTCGGCTCAGCATCGAGGTGCCCTTCGAGGAGCTCAAGGACAGCCTCGACGCGGCGTACAAGAAGATCAACCAGCAGGTCACGGTGAAGGGGTTCCGGAAGGGCAAGATTCCGGCGCGCGTCATCGACCAGCGGTTCGGCCGCGGTGCGGTGCTTGAGGAAGCGGTCAACGACGCGCTTCCGAAGTTCTACACCGACGCGGTCAACGAGGCCGAGCTGAACGTCCTCGGCCAGCCCGAGGTCGACATCACGGAGCTGAAGGACGGCGAGACGCTGAACTTCACCGCCGAGGTCGACGTCCGCCCGGCCATCGAGATCCCGGACTACTCCGGCATCGAGGTCGAGGTCGACGCCGTCGAGGTCAGCGAAGAGGACGTCGACAAGGCCGTCGAGGAGCTGCGTGAGCGCTTCGCGTCGACCGCCCCGGTCGAGCGTGCCGCCGAGGACGGCGACGTCGTCACCCTCGACCTGGAGGCCAAGGTCGACGGCGAGGTCCTGGAGGACGGCGTCGCGAGCGGCGTCTCCTACACCATCGGTTCCGGTGAGCTGCTGGATGGCATCGACGACGCCGTGAAGGGTGTGGAGGCCGGTGGCGAGGCCACCTTCGCCTCCGAGCTCAAGGGCGGCTCGGCAGCCGGCAAGGAGGCCGAGGTCACCGTCAAGGTCACCCAGGTCGCCAAGCGCGAACTGCCCGAGCTGGACGACGACTTCGCGCAGCTCGCGTCCGAGTTCGACACCCTTGAGGAGATGCGCGGCGACAGCCGCAAGCGCCTCGAGAACATGAAGCAGTACGACCAGGCCACGCAGGCCCAGGAGCGTGTCCTGGAGAAGCTGCTGGAGCTCGTCGAGGTGCCCGTCCCCGAGAAGCTGCTCGAGGACGAGATCAACACCCGCAAGCACAACCTGGAGCACCACCAGCTCGGCCAGATGGGCCTCGACCTCGAGAAGTACCTCGAGATCCAGGGCAAGACGGCCGAGGAGTTCGACGCCGAGACCAAGGAAGCCGCGGTCAAGGGCATCAAGACGCAGTTCGTCCTGGACGAGCTCGTCAACAAGGAGAAGCTGAACGTCAACCAGGAGGAGCTCACCGAGCACCTCATGCGGCGTGCGGCCTCCTCCGGCATGTCTCCCGACCAGTTCGCCCAGCAGGTCGTCGAGGGTGGCCAGGTCCCGATGCTGGTCGGCGAGGTCGCCCGCGGCAAGGCTCTGGCCGTCGTGGTCGAGGCCGCCACGGTGAAGGACACGAACGGCGAGCTCGTCGACCTGGACGACGAGGACGAGGACGAGGTCTCTGCCGAGGGCTCGACGGAGGAAGCAGCCGAGGAGGCCACCGAGGCCCCCAAGGCCGACGCCGCCGAGGCCTCCGAGGAGAAGACCGAGGCCTGATCGCCTCACCAGTACGTACTACGGGCCCCCGGGACATGTTCCGGGGGCCCGTAGGGCCTTTCAGGGGCGCGGGGCTGTGTCGATGTGCGGCCTCCGCCGCGCGAGGTGCGGCTCCGCCGTGTGGGCGCGAGCAGCCGGCACCGAGCCGCACCCGCCGTCGAACGGCCCGCGGCAGACTCGACCGCGCCCCCGCGAGGGCGGAGCGCGCCGTTTCCCGCGCCCCTGAAGACCGGGGCGAGCCCCGCCGTACCCCCTGCTCACCCGGCGGAGCGCATGCGCTCACAGCGAACAGTCACCTCTGCGGGATTCCCCGGAGGGACCCGCGCGTTAGGGTCCATGAGTACGAGGGCAGGGGAGTCCCCGGAGCCGTCCGACACGGCGCGCACACGGGGTCCCACGCCCCCAGCAGAAGACGTGAGACGGCCCGGCGCCGTCGTAAGACGAGCAGGTGGATACGTGACGAATCTGATGCCCACAGCCGCCGGCGACCCCATCGGTGGTGGCCTCGGCGACCAGGTCTACAACCGGCTGCTCGGCGAGCGGATCATCTTCCTCGGCCAGGCGGTCGACGACGACATCGCCAACAAGATCACGGCGCAGCTGCTGCTCCTTGCCTCCGACCCGGAGAAGGACATCTACCTCTACATCAACAGCCCCGGCGGCTCGATCACCGCCGGCATGGCGATCTACGACACCATGCAGTACATCAAGAACGACGTGGTGACGATCGCGATGGGCATGGCGGCCTCCATGGGCCAGTTCCTGCTGAGCGCGGGTACTCCGGGCAAGCGCTTCGCGCTGCCGAACGCGGAGATCCTGATCCACCAGCCCTCGGCCGGCCTCGCCGGTTCCGCGTCGGACATCAAGATCCACGCCGAGCGGCTGCTGCACACCAAGAAGCGGATGGCGGAGCTGACCTCCTTCCACACCGGCCAGACCGTGGAGCAGATCACCCGCGACTCGGACCGGGACCGCTGGTTCGACCCGGTCGAGGCCAAGGCGTACGGCCTCATCGACGACATCATGCCCACCGCTGCCGGAATGCCTGGCGGCGGCGGCACCGGGGCGGCATAGGTCGGCACACCGCCGACCCGGGTGCCGGCGTAGACCGGCACCAGCCCCTCCGAGCCCCCAGCCGACCGCCTCAGCCCTTATCAGGCTTTCCAGGAGACACAGTGAACGACTTCCCCGGCAGCGGCCTCTACGCCCGCACAGAGGCCGAGTACACCGGCCCTCGCGCGGAGTCCCGCTACGTCATCCCGCGCTTCGTCGAGCGCACCTCGCAGGGCGTCCGTGAGTACGACCCGTACGCGAAGCTCTTCGAGGAGCGCGTGATCTTCCTCGGCGTGCAGATCGACGACGCCTCCGCCAACGACGTCATGGCGCAGCTGCTGTGCCTGGAGTCGATGGACCCCGACCGGGACATCTCGGTCTACATCAACAGCCCCGGCGGCTCCTTCACGGCACTCACTGCGATTTACGACACGATGCAGTTCGTGAAGCCGGACGTTCAGACGGTCTGCATGGGCCAGGCAGCCTCGGCCGCCGCGAT
This sequence comes from Streptomyces phaeochromogenes, assembly GCF_001418655.1. Classification (GTDB taxonomy): domain Bacteria; phylum Actinomycetota; class Actinomycetes; order Streptomycetales; family Streptomycetaceae; genus Streptomyces; species Streptomyces phaeochromogenes. Next base: position 11,807 of record NZ_LIQZ01000065.1, read on the forward strand.
CCTGCTGGCCGCCGGTACGCCGGGCAAGCGCATGGCACTTCCCAACGCCCGCGTGCTGATCCACCAGCCGTACAGCGAGACCGGCCGAGGCCAGGTCTCGGACCTCGAAATCGCGGCGAACGAGATCCTCCGCATGCGCGCCCAGCTGGAAGACATGCTGGCCAAGCACTCGACGACGCCGATCGAGAAGATCCGCGAGGACATCGAGCGCGACAAGATCCTCACGGCCGAGGACGCCCTCGCGTACGGCCTGATCGACCAGATCATCTCGACCCGGAAGATGAACAACGCCGCGGTCGCGTGACGCGTAGCTGTATCGTCTGCCGCTCCTTGACGCGGTTCACGACAAAGTGAACCGCGCCAAGGGGGGCCCGAACGAGGGGCTCGGCAAGGTACCGTCGGACATAAGGCAGCACCAGGAGCCGCTGGACCTAGGCGTCTCCCAGGCGAAGGGGAAGCACACCGTGGCACGCATCGGTGACGGCGGCGATCTGCTCAAGTGCTCGTTCTGTGGCAAGAGCCAGAAGCAGGTCAAGAAGCTCATCGCAGGCCCTGGTGTGTATATCTGCGACGAGTGCATCGACCTCTGCAACGAGATCATCGAGGAGGAACTCGCCGAAACGAGCGAGGTCCGCTGGGAGGAACTCCCCAAACCTCGCGAGATCTACGAGTTCCTCGAGGGGTACGTCGTAGGCCAGGAGTCAGCCAAGAAGGCCCTCTCTGTCGCGGTCTACAACCACTACAAGCGGGTCCAGGCCGGTGAGAACAGCACGGGTCAGAACCGCGAGGACGCCATCGAGTTGGCGAAGTCCAACATCCTGCTCCTCGGCCCTACGGGCTCGGGCAAGACGCTCCTCGCCCAGACCCTGGCCCGCATGCTGAACGTCCCGTTCGCCATCGCCGACGCGACGGCGCTGACGGAGGCCGGCTATGTCGGCGAGGACGTCGAGAACATCCTGCTGAAGCTCATCCAGGCCGCCGACTACGACGTCAAGAAGGCCGAGACGGGCATCATCTACATCGACGAGATCGACAAGGTGGCCCGTAAGAGCGAAAACCCGTCGATCACGCGGGATGTGAGCGGCGAGGGCGTGCAGCAGGCCCTGTTGAAGATCCTCGAAGGCACGACGGCCTCGGTCCCGCCGCAGGGCGGACGCAAGCACCCGCACCAGGAGTTCATCCAGATCGACACGACGAACGTCCTGTTCATCGTGGGCGGCGCCTTCGCGGGCCTGGAGAAGCTGATCGAGTCCCGGGCCGGCGCGAAGGGCATCGGCTTCGGCGCGACGATCCGCTCCAAGCGCGAGATGGAGTCCAAGGACCAGTTCGAGGCCGTCATGCCCGAGGACCTCGTCAAGTTCGGCATGATCCCGGAGTTCATCGGCCGTCTGCCCGTGATCACTTCGGTGCACAACCTCGACCGCGAGGCCCTCCTCCAGATCCTCGTCGAGCCCCGCAACGCACTGGTGAAGCAGTACCAGCGCCTCTTCGAACTCGACGGCGTGGAGCTGGACTTCGAGCGCGAGGCCATGGAGGCCATCGCCGACCAGGCCATCCTCCGCCAGACCGGCGCCCGAGGCCTGCGCGCCATCATGGAGGAAGTCCTCCAGTCCGTGATGTACGAGGTCCCGTCCCGCAAGGACGTGGCCCGCGTGGTCATCACAGCGGAAGCGGTCCGCTCGAACGTCAACCCGACCCTGATCCCGCGGGACGCGCGGGGGCGGGGGCCGGGCGAGCAGAAGACGGCGTAGACGGTACGCGTACACACAAAGGGGCGCCCGACGACCTTCGTTGGGCGCCCCTTTGCGTACGCGTCCACGCGATCTTCGCGCGGATCAAGCCAGATTCACGATCTTCACTTATGTCATGTGTCCTTCACCTGGTCTCATTCTCACCGGCAGGGGTGACCACCCTGTGGTGCAAGACAAACGGAGGGTTGAGACGTGAAGATGAAGCGGGCCTTGGCAGCGGCCGGATTGACTGTTGCAGCGACAGTGGTGCCACTGGTGACGGCTGCACCGGCGGAGGCAAGTGCTGCAACCTGCCGCAGTTACTTGAGCCAGTGGTACACGGTGGGGCCCAAGGTGACGGCCGCGTGCAACCTTGACGGACCGGCCACCACAGCCCACCCGGCCTGTATCGTCAACCTCGTAGCCATAAGCGTGACGCAGTCGCGTGCGGGCACAGCCTGTTTGAAGGCATCGGTTGGCAACTGAGGCTGTCCCCGCTACTACGAAGGGGTCCAGTCACTTGACTGGACCCCTTCGTAGTGAGGGAGTTGCCGTGCGGGCGTCAGATCTTGACGCGGACTTCCTTGCGGAGCTTGGCGGCGGTCTCGGCCGATTCGTTGGGGTCGGCACTCTTGCCCGCCGCGACGTCCGAGAGCTCCATCGGCATTACGAAGCCGAGCGTGCTGTGGTCGCCCCAGACGCAGTACGTCATAGTCACCGACTTTGGCTCGCTGGCCTCGCCGTCGGTGTTGTCCACCTTGGCGTTCTGGCACTTCATGACGGCGCCGTCCAACGAGTCGGGCTTGTACTCCTTCGGGCTGCCGACGACGGTGACGCCCTCCTCGCCCTGGGAGTCCTTCTTCATGAAGGCGAGGAATCCGTCGACCGCCTTCTCCGGGTCCTCGATGTCGCCGTAGACGCCGCCGAAGGTGATCATCTTCCCGGCCAGCGGGTTGGACTCGTCGCCCGATTGGTAGTTGGCGCTGACGTCCTTGGGGTTCTTCACACCCCACGACTCGGCGTCCTTCAGGTCCGACTTGGTCATGCCGTCCTCGGAGCCGTTGCCCTTCTTGTACTCCGTCAGCACAGTCGCCGGAGTAGTCAGCTTGTGGGGGCCGTCGTCCGCCACGTCCGAGGAGCCGCTGCTGCCGCTTCCGACGACGAAGTACGCGCCGACCGCGATCGCCGCCACGACCGCGACCGCGCCGATGATGAGGCCCGTCTTCTTCTTGCCGCCGCCGGGAGCGGGCGGCACCGGCGCGCCGTAGGGGGCGCCGGGAGGCTGCTGCTGCGGGTAGCCGTAACCGGGCTGCTGGGGCGGAACCCCGGGAGGGGCCTGCTGGGGGTACCCGTAGCCGGGCTGCTGCTGAGGCGCCTGCTGCGGGTAGCCGTAGCCGGGCTGGGGGGCCTGCGGCTGCTGGCCGTAAGGACCCGGCTGACCGTACGGTCCGGGCTGCTGAGGCTGCCCGCCGTACGGGCCCGGCTGGTTGTAGCTCATTTCTGGGTTCCCCTCCAGATGCTTATGTGTTCCGAACATCTTGACGGAAGGTACGAGGGCGCGGGACCGGCGGGGTGGATTGATGCCTAGTTGTTGATGGTCTGTTCCAGACACTCGACGTATCGACTGAGACTGGCGGTCGAGTGCGCGGACGCCGACGCCGCGTAGTACGGCTTCGACCATAGATGTCCGTCAACGGAGTGCGATTGCCGGAGAGCTCTGGTTGAAGCTCCTCGCAGACGCTGGGCAAGGTTCGCGACGGACGTGTCGACCGGGTAGCGCACGACGAAGTGAACGTAGTTGGCCTTGCAGCGGAAGTCCTCCACCTCCGACTTCAGGGCCCGCGCAGCGTCGCGCATCGTGCGCTCGATGAGTGACCGCAAGTCATCTGTGAGGGTCGGGCTGTCTCGCGCCGTCATGAACGCAAGATGCGCTCGAAGGTCATGAAAGTCGGCGTTGCCGCGATCTCGATCCGTTCCTTCTGCTGCCTGGCGCTGTCGAGCGGATCGTTTGGGAGGGTGTGCGGCTCGCCAGACATCGAGTTCGGGTTGCGACCAGGTCGGGGTGCGACCTGTGTAGGAGGGGCGCGGGAAGTCGTTCTCCTTCCGGGAGTTGAGGACGTAGATCGCCTGGATGGTGACGCCGAGATACTCGGCTGCCTGTGCCGGTGTGAGTCGAGAGTCCGCCATATGTTTCACGGTATGACAGACAAGTTGAACTTGTCTGTCATACCGTGAGTGTGCTGGTCGTCTTGCAGATGAGGTCAGTTGAGCCGCGCTCAGGGAGGGGGACGGAGATGGCAGTCGGGAACGGCAGACGGACGAGGAAGCCGAACAAAGAACCTGCCGATACCGGGCGCGTCTACCGGCTCTGTCCCACATCTCGGCAGGCCGAGCGGCTTCTGGAGTGGGGCCATACCTGTCGCGCCGTCTGGAACGTAGCTCTGGAGCAGCGGCTCTACGTGCATCGGCAGAGGCGCGTGTACCTCCGGGCTGATGAGCAGTGCCGTTACCTGACCGAGGCTCGACACGATCTCGAGTGGATCGCGGATCTGCCCTCTCAAGCTCCGCAGCAAGTCCTCAGGCACCTGGATCGGGCCTACGACAACTTCTGGAATGAGGAGCATCCCGCAGGCTTCCCGCGGTTCAAGAAGCGCGGTGCGCGGATGGCGATTCCCCTCCCGGGGCAGGCCGTGCGTGTGACCCGACTCAACCGTAGGTGGGCCTTCGTTCGTATCCCCAAGCTGGGCGAGGTGAAGTTCAGGCTGACGCGTCCCCTCGGAGGGCGGATCAAGAGCGCGACGATCCGCACGGACGGCTCGGGGCATTGGTACGTCAGCTTCGGCGTCCACATCGGGAGGGCAGTCGCCCCGCCGAACGAGCAACCTCCTGTGGGTATGGACTTCGGCGTCAAGCAGTCGGCGTACCTGTCGGACGAGGCTGCCCCGCGCCTCATGCCGCAGACCTTGACGGAAGGCGAGAAGCATAGGCTCGCCGGATTGGAGCGCCGCAAGGAGCGGCAGCTCGCGCATGCCAAGAAACACCGAGGCGGAAAGTACAGCAACCGCCTGCGCCAGACTCTACGAGCCATCGCGGAACTGAGGGCGCGCCAAGCTCGTCGGCGTCTGGACTTCACACACAAGCTCACCACCGAACTGGCCAAGAACCACGGCCTGGTCGCTGTCGAGGATCTTCGCGTGAAGCAGATGACGAAGAACGCCAGGGGCAGCCGTGTCGAACCTGGCGTGCGCGTCGCTCAGAAGGCGGCTCTGAACCGGAGTGTGCTCGACAACCTGCCGGGTGAGAGACGCCGACAGCTCGTCTACAAGTGTCCCGTGTTCGGATCCGCTCTCGTTGCGGTGACTCCTGTGGGTACCTCGCAGACCTGCGGTGTCTGCCTGCAGCGGGATCCGGCATCGCGCATCAGCCGGGACGTATTCGTCTGCACGAAGTGCGGACACACTGACGACGCCGATCACAACGCGTCGGTCGTCATCCTTGTCCGCGGCCTTCGGACCGCAGCCGGCGAGGCTTCTACCGCAGGGCATTGCGGTGAACAGCATGCAGGGGCGGGCCATGCACGGCCCGCCATGTCCCGAGCTCGTCCGGGACGCACGCGTGAACCCCTGAACCCCTCATCCGCCGCGGCCCGGGCCATTGCGGATACCGAGGGCTACAAGGAATCCCTGCGGTGCACCCCAGGGAGGATGCCAACAAGTAATCGAGTTTCGGGACGCCCCCGTGACACCCCTAAACTGACCCTGTGACCGAGAACGCTCAGCAGCAGACGCCAGCCAACGCCCCCGAACTGCCGACCCAGTACGCGCCGGCCGAGGTAGAGGGGAAGCTGTACGAGCGCTGGGTGGAACGGGGTTACTTCGCCGCCGACGCGAAGAGCGAGAAGCCGCCGTACACCATCGTCATTCCGCCGCCGAACGTCACCGGGTCGCTGCACCTGGGGCACGCCTTCCAGCACACGCTCATGGACGCGCTGACCAGGCGCAAGCGCATGCAGGGGTACGAGTCGCTGTGGCTGCCCGGCATGGACCACGCCGGTATCGCCACGCAGAACAAGGTCGAGCAGCAGCTTGCCGAGGAGGGCAAGTCGCGGCAGGACCTCGGGCGCAAGGAGTTCGTCGAGCGCGTCTGGCAGTGGAAGGAGGAGTACGGCGGCAAGATCCTCGGGCAGATGCGCCGGCTCGGGGACGGCGTGGACTGGGACCGCGAGCGGTTCACCATGGACGAGGGCCTGTCCAAGGCCGTCCAGACCATCTTCAAGAAGCTGTACGACGACGAACTGATCTACCGCGCCGAGCGCATCATCAACTGGTGTCCCCGCTGTCTGACGGCCATTTCGGACATCGAGGTCGAGTACCAGGAGGACGACGGCGAGCTCGTCTCCATCAAGTACGGCGAGGGTGACGAGACGCTCGTCGTCGCCACCACCCGCGCCGAGACGATGCTCGGTGACACCGCCGTCGCCGTTCACCCCGACGACGAGCGCTACCGCCACCTCATCGGCAAGCGCATCAAGCTGCCGCTGACCGACCGCACCATCCCTGTCGTCGCGGACACGCACGTCGACCCCGAGTTCGGCACCGGTGCCGTCAAGGTCACCCCCGCCCACGACCCGAACGACTTCGCGATCGGCCAGCGCCACGGCCTGGAGTTGATCACGGTCATGGACGAGCGGGCGGTCATCACGGTCCACGGCCCCTTCCAGGGCCTCGACCGCTACGAGGCACGTTCCGCCATCGTCGGCGCACTGCGCTCGCAGGGCCGGATCGTCGCCGAGAAGCGTCCGTACGTCCACAGCGTCGGGCACTGCTCGCGCTGCCGGACCACCATCGAGCCGCGGCAGTCCCTGCAGTGGTGGGTCAAGGTCGGCCCGCTCGCGCAGGCCGCCGGTGACGCGGTCCGCGACGGCCGGGTGAAGATCCACCCCGAGGACATGTCGAAGCGGTACTTCGACTGGGTCGACAACCTCAACGACTGGAACATCTCGCGTCAGCTGTGGTGGGGCCACCGCATCCCGATCTGGTACGGCCCCGACGGCGAGATCGTCTGCGTCGGCCCCGACGAGGAGCCGCCGGGCACGGAGGCCGAGGGCTGGAAGCAGGACACCGACGTCCTCGACACCTGGTTCTCGTCCGGCCTGTGGCCGTTCTCCACGCTCGGCTGGCCCGAACAGACCCCGGAACTCAAGAAGTTCTATCCGACCGACGTCCTGCTCACCGGCCACGACATCATCTTCTTCTGGGTCGCCCGGATGATGATGTTCGGTCTGTACGCGATGGACGGCGAGGTCCCCTTCAAGACCATCGCCCTGACCGGTCTGGTCCGTGACGAGCGCGGCAAGAAGATGTCGAAGTCGTTCGGCAACGTCGTCGACCCGCTCGACTGGATGGACGCGTACGGCTCCGACGCCGTCCGCTTCACCCTGGCCCGCGGTGCCAACCCCGGTACGGACGTGCCGATCGGCGAGGACTGGGTCCAGGCGTCCCGGAACTTCGCCAACAAGATCTGGAACGCCACGCGGTTCGCGCTGATGAACGGCGCGACGGTCGAGGGGCCACTGCCGGACGCCTCCGAGATGTCGGCGACCGACCGGTGGATCCTGTCCCGGCTGAACAAGACCGTCTCCGAAGTCGACGCGTTCTACGAGGACTTCCAGTTCGCGAAGCTCTCCGACGCGCTGTACCACTTCGCCTGGGACGAGGTCTTCGACTGGTACGTCGAGCTGTCGAAGACGACGTTCATGGCGGGCGGTGCCGCCGCCGACGTCAGCAAGCGGGTCCTCGGCGAGGTCCTGGACGTCACGCTGCGGCTGCTGCACCCGGTCGTCCCGTTCGTCACGGAGACGCTCTGGACCACCCTCACCGGTGGCGAGTCCGTCGTGATCGCGGACTGGCCCAAGGACAGTGGCTTCCGTGACGCCGGTGCCGAGCGGGAGATCGAGTCGCTTCAGCAGGTCATCACCGAGGTCCGCCGCTTCCGTGCCGACCAGGGCCTGCAGCCCGGCCAGCGGGTCCCGGCCCGGCTGACCCTCGACGGCACCGCCTTCGCCCCGCACGAGGCGGCCATCCGCCAGCTGCTGCGCCTCCAGCCGGAGGGCGACGCCTTCGCGGCCACGGCGACCCTGCCGGTCGCGGGCGCTCAGGTCGCGCTCGACCTCTCCGGCACGATCGACGTGGCGGCCGAGCGCAAGCGGCTTGCCAAGGACTTGGCCGCCGCCGAGAAGGAGAAGGCCCAGGCGAACGCCAAGCTCGGCAACGAGGCGTTCCTCGCCAAGGCGCCGGATCATGTCGTGGACAAGATCCGGGGGCGGCTCGCCAAGGCCGACGAGGACATCGCTCGTATCCAGGCTCAGCTGGAGGGGCTGCCGCAGGCGTAACCGCCTCCGGCGAGGGTGAGTGTGTACGTGGCGGAGGGCCCCGGGACCTGGTGGTTCCGGGGCCCTCGGCGCACTCGTGCCCGGTTGCCGAGCGCTTCCGCCGGTTCGTTTTCGGCTGTGGGTCGGTCGTGGCTCCGTGCGCAGTTCCCCGCGCCCCTGAAAGACTGCGCAGTTCCCCGCGTCCCCAGGAGGGCCGCGCCCTCCCCTCAAGACGGGGCCGCCCTCTCACGGCGGCAGCTGTGCGGCTCCGTAGACTGGGGGTGTGAGTGAGCTCCCGCACGACAGCAGTGAGTCAGACCCGGCCGACCCGTTCGACGAGATCGTCGAGGCGGAGACCGGGCGTGATCCCGATCTCGCCGTGATCGAGGCCGGCAGCCGTACCCTGCGCACGCAGGGCGGGCCGCCGGAGTCCGACATTCCCACGCGCCCGTCCGACCAGGAGACCGACAAGGCGCTCCGTGAGGTCGAGGCCGAGCTCGCCACGCGCTGGGGCGAGACCAAGCTGGAACCGTCCGTGAGCCGGATCGCCGCGCTCATGGACGTGCTGGGGGAGCCGCAGCGCGCGTACCCCTCCATCCACATCACTGGGACGAACGGCAAGACGTCGACCGCCCGCATGGTCGAGGCCCTCCTCGGCGCCTTCGACCTGCGCACCGGGCGGTACACCTCGCCGCACGTCCAGTCGATCACCGAGCGCATCAGCCTGGACGGCGCCGCGATCCCCGCCGAGCGGTTCGTGGAGACGTACCGGGACATCCAGCCGTACGTCGAGATGGTCGACTCCCAGCAGGAGTACCGCCTCTCCTTCTTCGAGGTCCTCACGGGCATGGCGTACGCGGCCTTCGCGGACGCGCCCGTCGACGTGGCCGTCGTGGAGGTGGGGATGGGAGGCAGCTGGGACGCGACGAACGTGATCGACGGGGATGTCGCCGTCGTGACCCCGATCGATCTGGACCACACCGACCGTCTCGGTACCACCCCCGGGGAGATCGCCAAGGAGAAGGCCGGGATCGTCAAGCAGGACTCGACGGTGATCCTGGCCCAGCAGCCCGTCGACGCCGCCCAGGTGATGCTCAAGAAGGCCGTCGAGGTCGATGCCACAGTCGCCCGCGAGGGGCTCGAGTTCGGCGTCGTGAGCCGCCAGGTCGCCGTCGGCGGGCAACTGCTGACTCTCCGGGGGCTGGGCGGGGAGTACGACGAGGTGTACATCCCGCTGCACGGGGCGTATCAGGCGCACAACGCGGCGGTGGCGCTCGCCGCGGTGGAGGCGTTCTTCGGGGTCGGGTCCCAGCGGCCCGAGCCGCTCGACATCGACACGGTCCGCAAGGCCTTCGCGGCGGTCTCCTCGCCGGGGCGGCTGGAGATCGTGCGGCGGTCGCCGACGGTCGTGCTGGACGCGGCGCACAATCCGGCGGGGGCCCGGGCGACCGCCGAGGGGGTCCGTGAGGTCTTCGACTTCAGCCGGCTGATCGGTGTCGTGGGGTCGAGCGGCGACAAGAACGTACGGGGGCTGCTGGAGGCCTTCGAGCCGATCTTCACGGAGGTCGTCGTCACGCAGAACTCCAGCCAGCGGGCCATGGACGTGGACTCGCTCGCCGCGATCGCCGTCGAGGTGTTCGGGGACGACCGGGTGCAGGTCGAGGCCCGGCTGGACGACGCCCTGGAGGCCGCGATCACGCTGGCCGAGGAGGAGGCGGAGTACGCGGGGGCCGGTGTGCTGGTGACCGGTTCCGTGATCACGGTGGGCGAGGCCCGGTTGCTGCTGGGGAGGGGCTGATCCGTGCGTACGCTCTGTGCTTCGACGCTGATCGGTGAGTTCTTCGTCATCGGTTTCGCGGGGCTTGTCGCGATGAAGGATCCCGATCTGTCCATGGCCACGGTCTGGACGGTGAGTGGGGTCGCGATGGTGTTCTGCCTGCTGCTCTGCGGGATGATCACGCGGCCTGGGGGTGTTCAGCTGGGCTGGGCGCTGCAGGTCGCGCTCATCGCGAGCGGGTTCGTCGTGCCGACCATGTTCTTCCTCGGCGCCGTTTTCGCCGCCCTGTGGTGGGCGTCGGTCCATTTCGGCCGGAAGGTGGAGGAGGCGAAGGCGCGGTTCGCTGCGCAGGCGGAGGCTGGGGGTAACACGGCGTAGGCGCCCCTGGGGGCTCCGCTGAAATCCAGCCCCTCCGGCGTTTGA
>NZ_LIQZ01000650.1 GCF_001418655.1 Streptomyces phaeochromogenes
GCCCGCCCACCCCGGACGGCGCCGGCAGCCCGGTCCGCTCCCTCGCCGACCGCGGCCCGGCGGGAGCACCGGTCCACGCCGTTCCCGTACGACAGGCCGGTCCGCCCACGGTCGGTCCCGAGTACCTCGACGTGCCGCGGGACGAGATCGCGCTGCAGGGCGCGGCTCCCTGGGGAGCGCAGGCTCAGGTGCAGGTCGCGCCGCCGGTGGCACAGGTCGGCGCCGAGGGCATGGCTGCAGAAACGGTCTTCCCCGAGGGCGGGGGAGCGTACGCCGGTGGCACGCCGGACGACGGGCCCGCGCCGGTCGCCGAGGCCGCGCACGCCTCCGATGCCGGGGGTGCGCCGCTCGCTGGGGGCGACGCCGTTCCCGCCGCACACCCTCCCGCCGAGGTGCCCGCCGCCGAGCCGGTCCAGGCGGACCAGGCACCGCAGGCACAGCAGGTGCATCCGGACCCGCCGACCGCTGCCGAGATCCCCGAGGCCGGGCCCGCTCCCGTCCAGGCCGTCGCCGACGTTCCTGAGGCCGAGCCGGCCCCGGAGGCCGAACCGGCTCCGGACCCCGCGTACGTTCCTCAGCAGCCGGAAGCCGTGCAGGTTCCCGAAGCGGTGCAGGTTGCCGAAGTGGCCCAGGCTCCCGAAGCGGTCCAGGTGCCGGAGGCCGTCGCCCAGGCCCCGGAAGCGGTCCAGGTCCAGGACTACGCGCAGGCCCCGCTGCTCGCGGACGGTTCGCTCTTCCCGCAGGCCCCGGAGACGCCCCAGACCCATGAGGTCGCCCAGACCGCCCCCGAGTTCGCGCCCGCTCCGGACTTCGCCCAGTTCCCGCAGCCCACGCCGTTCCCGGTCGCGCCTGTCGCCGCGTACGCCTCGCAGCAGTCGGACGACGCGGGCCTGCACGCGCCCGAGGCGTACGAGCCTCCGCAGGCGCTCGACGAGGTGCAGCCCACGTACGCGGAGCAGGCTCCGCACCAGCAGGCCGCGTACGAGGCGGAGCAGCAGTTCGAGGCGGAGCAGCAGTTCGAGGACCCGGCGGCCCAGTTCGCCGAAGCCGGTCCGCAGACCGGGATCCCGGAGCAGCAACCGCAGTTGATGGAACCCGCGCCTGCTGCGGAGGAGGCCGCCCAGCCTCAGGACGCCGTTCAGCCCCCGCAGTTCGCGGAGCCCGCGGAAGCGCCCGTCGTGAGCGTCGCCGACGGCGCCCCCTCGCAGCCGGCCCAGGTCGACATCGCCGGACAGCCCGAGGCGCCGGAACCGGTGGCGGTGCCCGACCAGGTCGCGGCACCCGAACCGGTCGCGCTCCACGGCGACCCGACCTACGGCGACCCGAGCCACGACGTCCCGCCCCAGGGCCAGGAGCCCCACGGCCACGAGCTCCACGACGAAACGGCTGTCCCCACGGCCGTCCCCGTCGAGGCGGCCCACGAGGAACAGAACGTCGGCCAGTTCGTGCCCGTCGACGGCACCGTCCCGACCACACCGCACCTGGCTCCGACCCCGCCGCACGCCATGACCGTGCCGCCCTTCCCGGAGGAGCTTGCCGAGCAGCCCGCCGAGGAGACGGCGGCCCCGATCGCTGCGGCCACCGAGCAGCTCGCGACCGCTGAGCAACTCGCGCCCGTCGAGCAGCCCGCGCCCGAGTCCGTGCCCGAAGCCGCGCCCGCGGAGGAGCCCGTACTCGCCCTCCCCACCCCCAGGGACCCCGAGCAGTTCCCCGAGGCCGAGGCAACTCCCGTACCGCAGGCTCCGGTCGAGGACCAGGACCACAATCGGGACGACAATCGGGACCAGGGCCAAGACCAGGACGCGGAGCCCGTAGCCGCACAGCACGCGGAGGACCTGGACACCAGGGCCGCCGACCAGGAAGAGAGCACGGCCGCCGTGGCAGAGACGAGAGAGCCCGTCGGCCCGGCCGCGCCCGGCTACGACGACGCCGAGCGCGAGGCCGTACTGCGCGTGATGCGCGAGCGCCGGGACATCCGCAACGGCTTCCGCAGCGACCCCATCCCGCACGACGTGCTGCTCCGGGTCCTGGAGGCGGCCCACACGGCGCCGTCCGTCGGTCACTCCCAGCCGTGGGACTTCGTCGTCATCCGCTCGGCCGAGACCCGCCGCACGATGCACGAACTGGCCCAGCGCCAGCGCGAGGCGTACGCCAAGTCGCTGCCCAAGGGCCGCGCGAAGCAGTTCAAGGAACTGAAGATCGAGGCGATCCTCGACACCCCGGTGAACATCGTCGTCACCGCGGATTCGACCCGGGGCGGCCGTCACACGCTCGGCCGGCACACTCAGCCGCAGATGGCGCCGTACTCCTCCGCGCTCGCCGTCGAGAACCTCTGGCTCGCCGCCCGGGCCGAGGGCCTGGGCGTGGGCTGGGTGAGCTTCTTCGACGAGCGGGAGATGGTCCGCGAACTGGGCCTGCCCGAGCACCTGGACGTCGTCGCCTACCTCTGTGTCGGATACGTCGACGAGTTCCCGGAGGAGCCCGAGCTGCTGCAGGCGGGCTGGTCCAAGCGCCGCCCGCTGTCGTGGGTCGTGCACGAGGAGACGTACGGCCGTCGCGCACTGCCCGGTGAGGAGCCGCACGACCTGCTCGCCGAGACGGTCTCCAACATCCGCCCGCTGGACGCCAAGGCGCTCGGTGAGGCGTGGGAGCGCCAGAAGCGCATGACCAAGCCGGCCGGGGCCCTGGGCATGCTGGAGATCATCTCCGCCCAGCTCTCGGGCCTCTCCCGGATGTGCCCGCCGCCGATCCCGGAGCCCGCGGCCGTCGCGATCTTCGCCGGCGACCACGGCGTGCACGCCCAGGGCGTCACCCCGTGGCCGCAGGAGGTCACCGGCCAGATGGTGGCCAACATCCTCGGCGGCGGAGCGGTCTGCAACGCCTTCGCCAACCAGGTCGGCGCCGAGGTCTGTGTCGTGGACGTGGGCGTGGCCTCCGACCTGCCCGCGACCCCGGGCCTCCTGCCGCGCAAGGTCCGCGCGGGCACGGCCGACATGACGACCGGCCCCGCGCTGACCCGCGAGGAGGTCAAGGCGGCCATCGAGGTGGGCGTCGAGACGGCCCGCGACCTCGTGGCGGCCGGCAACAAGGCCCTGATCACGGGCGAGATGGGCATCGCCAACACCACCGCGTCGGCCGCCCTGATCTCCGTCTTCACCGGCGCCGACCCCGCCGACGTCACCGGCCGCGGCACCGGCATCAACGACGAGACCCTGGCCCGCAAGACCGAGGTCGTACGCCGTGCCCTGGAGCTCCACCAGCCGGATCCGGCCGACCCGATCGGCGTCCTCGCGGCCATCGGCGGCCTGGAGCACGCCGCGATGGTGGGCCTCCTCCTGGGTGGTGCCTCGCTGCGCACCCCGGTGATCCTGGACGGCGTCAGCGCGGGAGCCGCGGCCCTGGTGGCCCGCGCCATCGCCCCCGAGGTCCTCGCGGCCTGCATCGCCGGCCACCGCAGCGCCGAGCCGGGCCACGTCGCCGCCCTCAACAAGCTCGGCCTACGCCCCCTGGTCGACCTCGACCTCCGCCTCGGCGAGGGCACAGGCGCCCTCCTGGCCCTCCCGGTGGTCCAGAGCGCGGCACGAGCAATGCACGAGGTGGCGACGTTCGACTCGGCGGGGGTAACCGAGAAGTAGACCCGAGTCGTCGGTCTGTGGGCAGGCGTTCCGCGGGGCGGAACGGGTGGGCACGG
>NZ_LIQZ01000651.1 GCF_001418655.1 Streptomyces phaeochromogenes
CCCCCGGACCTCAGCCCGCAGCCACCCGCACCCGAACCTCCCCATCGAGCCCGGCGACCAGCACAACCGTCCCCGGCCCACCAAGATCCCGCACAACCGCCAGATCGCCGTCCGCCAAGGACCCCGCCTCGGTCACCACAGCCCCCGCCTCCAACGCCTTCGCCCCGGAGGCCACAGCCATGGCCACCGCGGTCTGCAGCGCACTGAGCCGCAGAGACGGCAGGTCAACGGTCCCCGCAACATACGTACGGCCGGTTTCGTCCCGCACGGCCGCCCCCTCGGGCACACCATTACGGGCCCGTACGGAACGGGCCAGGGTGACGATCTTGCGGTCCTCGGGATCGAGCGCGGTGCTGTCGGTCATGCCCAGAGCATACGAAGCCCCACCCGATCCCCGCGCGGCGGTACGCGACACCGCCCAGCCGTACGCCCGACACACCTGCAAAGCCTGCACACTCATCCCCGCCGCCCCGGGCACCCCGTTACTGGCAACCCGGCTACCCAGCCACCCAGCACGCGGGCTACCCGGCAACCGGATACATCGCCCCGCGCCGCCCCTCCGCAGAGGCCAGCCACTCCAGCTTCGCCGAGGTGTTCGCTTCAGGCAGCGGCGTGTGCAGCACGATCGTGAGGTCGGGCCGTGCCGGCACCTTCATGGCGGTCGCCTCCAGGATCAGCACCCCGACCAGCGGATGGTCGAGCTCCTTGCGGGTCTGCCCAGGAGCCTCGATGTCCCGCCGCTCCCACAGCTCCGTGAACTCTGCACTCGCCGCCTTCGCCTGGGCCAGTACGTCCTGGAACCCCTCGTCGTCGGGCGCGGCGGCACAGGAGGCACGGAACTGGGCGACGACCGTCCGGGCGTTGTCCGCCCAGGTCAGCGACCGGCCCCGGTAGAGCGGGTCGGTGAAGAAGTCGAGGAGGCAGTTCTGCACGTCCTTGGGACGCATACCGAGGACCGCCCCGGCGGCGTCGTTGTACATGACGCAGTTGTAGTAGGCGTCCATGATGTGCGCCGGATACGGCATCCATGTGTCGATCAGCCGCCGCAGCCCCTCGCACATGTCCCGGTCCCCGGGTGCGACCTCGGGCGCGGGCGGATTGAGCCCGGCGAGCAGATACAGATGGCGCCGCTCGGCGTTGCTCAGCCGCAGCACACGGGCCACCGAGTCGAGGACCTGCGGCGAGACGGAGATGTCCCGCCCCTGCTCCAGCCACTGGTACCAGGACGCGCCGACACCCGCGAGTACGGCGACCTCCTCGCGGCGCAGCCCGGGCGTACGCCGACGGGCACCGCCGTCCGGCAGCCCGGCCTCGGCCGGGGACACCCGTGCCCTGCGGCTCATCAGGAACTCACGCAGCTCACTCAGCCGACGGGTCTTGAGCACGTCGTCAACCACGTACGAATCCCCCTCCGGGTGGCTGGTGTTGCGACCACCAGCATAAGTTCCGGCTCCCCACCGATATTCCGACGGCCACAAGCTCATGCCCATGGCGATCGAACCCTCCCCCGTCCACGAGCAAGAACGCGAACGCGAACGCGGGCACAACCACGAACCAACCGATCGAGAACCGGCAGCCCCAACCACAACGCCACCCCCACCCCCCTCTCCAAC
>NZ_LIQZ01000652.1 GCF_001418655.1 Streptomyces phaeochromogenes
ACACGGTTCTGGTGGTCGTGAACCTCGACCCTCACCACACCCAGGAGGCCACGGTCTCGTTGGACATGCCACGACTCGGCCTCGACTGGCACGAGTCGATGCCGGTGCGCGACGAGCTCACCGGCGAGACCTACCACTGGGGCAGGACCAACTACGTACGCCTTGAGCCCGGGCACCGGCCCGCGCACGTACTGACCGTCCTGCGACCGTCCTCACCGCCAACCGGAGGGTCACCCACACCATGATCGTCAACGAGCCCGTCCCGGACACCTTCGAAGACACCCCGCAAAAAGACCGGGACCCCGAATGGTTCAAACGCGCCGTCTTCTACGAAGTCCTCGTCCGCTCCTTCCAGGACAGCAACGGCGACGGCATCGGCGACCTCAAAGGCCTCACCGCCAAACTCGACTACCTGCAATGGCTCGGCGTCGACTGCCTCTGGCTCCCCCCCTTCTTCAAATCCCCGCTACGCGACGGCGGCTACGACGTCTCCGACTACACCGCCGTCCTCCCCGAATTCGGTGACCTCGCCGACTTCGTCGAATTCGTCGACGCCGCCCACCAACGCGGCATGCGCGTCATCATCGACTTCGTCATGAACCACACCAGCGACCAGCACCCCTGGTTCCAGCAGTCCCGCAACGACCCAGAAGGTCCCTACGGCGACTACTACATGTGGGCCGACGACGACAAGCAATACCCCGACGCCCGCATCATCTTCGTCGACACCGAAGCCTCCAACTGGACCTTCGACCCCGTCCGCAAGCAGTACTACTGGCACCGCTTCTTCTCCCACCAGCCCGACCTCAACTTCGAGAACCCGGCCGTCCAGGAAGAAATCGTCTCCGCCCTGCGGTTCTGGCTCGACCTGGGCATCGACGGCTTCCGCCTCGACGCCGTCCCCTACCTCTTCGCCGAGGAGGGCACCGACTGCGAGAACCTCCCCGCCACCCACGAGGTCCTCAAACGGGTGCGCGCGGAGATCGACGCCCACTACCCCGACACCGTCCTGCTCGCCGAGGCCAACCAATGGCCCGAGGACGTCGTCGACTACTTCGGCGACTACAGCGCCGGCGGCGACGAATGCCACATGGCGTTCCACTTCCCCGTCATGCCCCGCATCTTCATGGCCGTCCGCCGCGAATCCCGCTACCCGGTCTCCGAAATCCTCGCGAAGACGCCGGCGATCCCGTCCGGCTGCCAGTGGGGCATCTTCCTGCGCAACCACGACGAGCTCACCCTCGAAATGGTCACCGACGAAGAACGCGACTACATGTACGCGGAATACGCCAAAGACCCACGCATGCGCGCCAACATCGGCATCCGCCGCCGGCTGGCCACCCTGCTGGACAACGACCGCAACCAGATCGAACTCTTCACCGCCCTGCTGCTCTCCCTCCCCGGCAGCCCGATCCTCTACTACGGCGACGAGATCGGCATGGGCGACAACATCTGGCTCGGCGACCGCGACGCCGTCCGCACCCCCATGCAGTGGACCCCGGACCGCAACGCCGGCTTCTCCTCCTGCGACCCCGGACGCCTCTACCTGCCCACGATCATGGACCCGGTCTACGGCTACCAGGTCACCAACGTCGAAGCCTCCATGAGCTCGCCCTCGTCGCTGCTGCACTGGACCCGGCGCATGATCGAGATCCGCAAACAGAACCCCGCCTTCGGCCTCGGCTCCTACACCGAACTGCCCTCCTCCAACCCCGCCGTCATCGCCTTCCTGCGCGAACACGGCGACGACCTCGTCCTGTGCGTCCACAACTTCTCCCGCTTCGCCCAGCCCACCGAACTCGACCTCCAGGCCTTCAGCGGACGCCACCCCGTCGAACTCATCGGCGGCGTCCGCTTCCCCGCCATCGGCGAACTCCCCTACCTCCTCACCCTCGCCGGACACGGCTTCTACTGGTTCCGACTCCGC
>NZ_LIQZ01000653.1 GCF_001418655.1 Streptomyces phaeochromogenes
TGATGTATATAAGAGACAGTCTAAGATCCTGCCCCCCACCAGGGACGGAAACCCTTTCGCGCCACCCAGCACGCCCGCCGGGTCCAGCGGCACGCCACGGACTAGAGCCCACCCAGCACTCCCGCCCCTCACCCACAGCCCAGAATCACGCCCCCGCACTCCGGCACGCCACCCCAGGCGCGCCCCGCCCGCCGCACGCCCCCACGACGCACACGCATCTGCCCTCAAGGAGACCGAAGTCGGCCGAGAACCGCGTGCGCCCGCGCGTTCCGTCGCTCCCAGGTCGGAGGCGTGTGGCCCTACCGTCCCGTCACCGTCCCGTCCGCTGCCGGAGTTCGTCGAGGATCGCGGGGATCGTGTCCGGGTCCTGTGCCGTCACGACCACCACGACCTCGTCCTCCGGGGAGGGCCACTCGGAGGCGATCCGTACGGACGGATGGTCCGCGAGGCGGGACAGCAGCGCCGGGAGGTCGCTGTCGGCGGGGACCGGCAGCAGGTGCATCGCCGCGGTGGTCACGAAGGGTGCGGGGCGCGGCAGTTCACCGTCCGCGAGGGTCTCGACGAGCGAACGGTACGGCTGCGTGGCGCCGTCCGTGGCGAGGGGCACAAGATGGGAGTTGATCAGGTCGCCGCCGAGCCGCGCGCCGATCTCCAGGACGACGGGGCCCTCGGAGGAGTGGAGCAGGTCCACGTGAAATCCGCCGGCCTTGATGCCCACGGCGCGCACCGCGGCCTCGGCCGCCTCGTGCACCCGGGCGAGCTGCTCAGGGGTGAGCGCGGAGGGGACGACCGTAGTGATCGTACGAAGCTCCCCGGGCGCCAGGTACTTGTCGGACACGGCGAGGATCACCACCTCGCCGCCGTGCACGAGCCCGGAGACCGAGTGTTCGCTGCCGTCGACGAGTTCCTCGACCAGGAAGGCGGCGGAGTCCTCGTAGTTGAGGGACGTCAGCTTCATCAGCTCGTCCGGTTCCGTGTCCGCGTCGATCACGGCGGACCCGCGGCCCCCCGAGGAGTGGGCGAGCTTGAAGATCAGCGGAAGGCCCAGCTCCCCCACGGCGGCCTTCAGCTCGTCGACCGTGGTCCCGCTGCGCCAGCGGGGGTTGAGGCCGTGCGGTTCGAGGGCCCGGCGCTGCGCGGACTTGTCGAGGCACACGGTGGCCGCGGCGACCGAGGGCCCGCGCAGCCCGAGCGCCTCGGCGACCCTGGCCGCGACCTCCACGTACCGGTCGCCCCAGCACAGCACCGCCGCGGGTTCGTGCCCGCCGTCCCGTGCCTGCCGCAGGGCGCGGGCCGCCACGTCCTCCGCGGACTCCGCCCTGCTGAAGGCGGCGACCCGGTCGTCGGGCAACCCGGTGTGACCGAGGCCGGAGTCGGAGTGGACGTACACGGCGTGGCCCAGCTCCGCCGCGGCGTCGATCTCGGGCCGCCACTCCAGCGGGGAGCGGCGCAGGCCGAGATGGAGGACTGAACGGTCGGGGGACATACGGGGCCTTCCTGAGGTGGGTGCATGCACCGGCAGAAATCGGAAGGCTACGGGAGCACGGGTCACAGGGACGCGGGTCACAGCACGGCCGCGACGGACACGCAGCACCGCGGATACCAGACGCTGCCGAAGCCCGAGACAACGAGTGCGGGCCGGGTCGGATCCGCTCCGCTGCGACCGATTCGGGCGCGCCGGTCAGAGGCTCTACAGGACCAGCCGTCGACAGCGATCGCGGCACACAACTCCGGGATACGGCGCCGTCCCCCGTTCGCACTTCCGGGGCACAGCCGTCCGGCGTGCACAGTACTCACCCGGCACCGCAGACCACACCCACCAAAAGCAAAAGCCCCAGGTCACGGCGAGTGAGTCTGAGGCTTCCACAGAGCCGCCTTCGGGATTCGAACCCGAGACCTACGCATTACGAGCTGTCCTGTCCCGTTCCGTAGCGGTCCGGGCGCATCCTTCAATGACTTCGCGTTGCAGGTCAGGTGGCGTGCCGGACATACACGGACGGGCGCGTGCTACACCGGATTGAGCAGCATTCGAGACTAGAACTGAGACTAGGGTCATTCTCAGGAACCCGAAGTCTGCTCAAGTCTTAGCCGCGCCGGCGGCGTCCCCCGCCTCTCCCCCGCCACCGGGCGAGGTGGTGTCGCGTGGAAAGAGTGTAGAGATGGTCCGGCCCCAGCACCCGAACCTGATCGACCAGCAGCGCAGCAAACTCATCAACCGCACCCTGAACATCCCCCACCACCCCCCGATACCGGGCGAGGTTGTACCGGGTGGAGAGAGTGCTCGGGTGGTCCGGCCCCAGCACCCGGATCCGGTCGATCAACAGCGCTGCAAGCTCATCGACCGCGCCTCGAACATCCCCCACCTCCCCCCGCCACCGGGCGAGGTTGTGGCGCGTGGAAAGA
>NZ_LIQZ01000654.1:0-1535 GCF_001418655.1 Streptomyces phaeochromogenes
AAGCCCGCCGAGCAGACCCCGGCATCGATCCACTACTGGATGAGCCTGGTCTCGGACCTGCTGCCGCCGGGTGTCGTGAACATCATCAACGGCTTCGGGGTCGAGGCGGGCAAGCCTCTCGCGTCCAGCGCGCGCGTGGCGAAGGTCGCCTTCACCGGCGAGACCACGACGGGGCGGCTGATCATGCAGTACGCCTCCGAGAACATCAAACCGGTCACGCTCGAACTCGGCGGCAAGTCGCCGAACATCTTCTTCGACGACGTATGGGCTCGGGACGACGACTTCCGGGACAAGGCGCTCGAAGGCTTCACGATGTTCGCGCTGAACCAGGGTGAGGTGTGCACCTGTCCGTCCCGGGCGCTCGTCCAGCAGGGCCACTACAGCGAGTTCCTCGACGCGGCGGTCGCCCGTACCGAGCTGATCAAGCCTGGTCATCCGCTCGACACCGAGACGATGATCGGCGCCCAGGCCTCCAACGACCAGCTGGAGAAGATCCTTTCCTACCTGGACATCGGTCAGCAGGAGGGCGCCAAGGTCCTGACGGGCGGTCACCGTATCGAGTACGACGGTGAGCTGGCGGGCGGCTACTACGTCCAGCCGACGATCTTCCAGGGCGACAACCGGATGCGGATCTTCCAGGAGGAGATCTTCGGGCCGGTCGTGTCGGTCACATCGTTCGCGGACTTCGACGACGCCATCAAGATCGCCAACGACACGCTGTACGGGCTCGGGGCCGGTGTGTGGACGCGGGACATCAACACGGCGTACCGCGCGGGCCGTTCGATCCAGGCGGGCCGGGTGTGGACCAACTGCTACCACGCGTATCCGGCGCACGCGGCGTTCGGCGGCTACAAGCAGTCCGGCATCGGCCGCGAGAACCACAAGATGATGCTGGAGCACTACCAGCAGACGAAGAACCTCCTCGTGTCCTATTCACCCAAGAAGCTGGGCTTCTTCTAGGAACAGGCAGGAACAGACAGAACCGGCAGGAACAAAGCGAAGGGCGCCTGACCAGGCCAAACGCCTGTCAGGCGCCCTTCGCTGCGCAGAGCCGAACCATTGGCGTAGTGGCGGAAGAGAACCTGGACGCTCTGCCGAGCCGAGCCGAGCCGGGCACGCGCACGCACTCACGCAGGGTCACTGGATTGCAGAAGCGCCAACGCGGGGCGAACCGCGGGCCCGCGCACCCCCGCGGGCGAACGAAGCCTGGCCGGAAGCTGCAACTCGCTTCCTTCACAGCTTACTTCATGTCTTGACGAAAGCGGTCCAGACCTTTAGGTTCACGCCTCAGCATCGCACCATGTGACACATCCAGCGTTCACAAGGTGAACGGTGCCCCGGTTGATCATCCCCCCACGAAGGGCCCCTGCGCGCATGCCCAGATCTCTCTCCGCAGTTGTCTCCCTCGCCGTTCTCTCCCTCGCGACCGGCCTGCTCACCGCGTCCCCCGCGCAGGCTGCCACCGGCACCATCACCGGCCTCGCCGGGAAGTGCCTGGACGTCGCCGGGGCGAACTCCGCCGACGGCACGGCCGT
>NZ_LIQZ01000654.1:1568-1920 GCF_001418655.1 Streptomyces phaeochromogenes
CAACAACTCCGCCAACGGCACCCGCATACAGATCTGGAGCTGCGGCGGCGGCGCCAACCAGAAATGGACCGCGCCCGCCCCCGGTGACGGCACCACCCCGTCCACGCCGATGGCCGTGGCCCCGTACCTCTACAACGGCTGGGGCAGCCCGCCGAACCCCACCACGGTCACCAACGCCACCGGCGTCAAGTACTTCACCCTCGCCTTCGTGCTCAGCAACGGCTACTGCAACCCCCAGTGGGACGGCGGCCGGGCGCTGACCGGCGGCGTCGACCAGCAGACGATCAACACCGTGCGGGCGAACGGCGGCGACGTCGTCCCGTCCTTCGGCGGCTGGAGCGGCAACAAGCTG
>NZ_LIQZ01000655.1 GCF_001418655.1 Streptomyces phaeochromogenes
AGATGTGTATAAGCGCCAGCCCCAGGATCCCCACTGGTACCCCATGGATAGGAGCCCCCCGGCTCTCCATCCCCCGGAAGCTACACGCTTGTTCGACGTTGCGCTTCCCCTACTGGAGAGAAGTGCCCCGGATTTCCGAAATTCCTCGCATTCGCGAGCGATGGGCCGTACGAGAACGACCCCGCCCCTGAGCAGGGACGGAGTCGTGATCGACAGGCGAACGCCTGATCGGCGTACGGCCTGCCCGAGATCTCTCGAAGACCTCGGGCAGCCGCCGGACGCCCGCGTGCCTACTTGGCGCCGAAGCCGATCGCCGCGTACTCCTTGTCGTCCGCGGAGTACGGCGCGCTGATCAGCTCCTGGGCCATGAAGAGCCGGCCGCCGGTGTACAGCATCTCCGAGCTGCTCGGGACGATGCTGCTGATCGCGCTGCGGATCTGGGCCTCGGCCGGGGTCTCCAGGAGCTTGGTCTCCTTGAAGGTCTTGCCGTCGATGGAGACGACCTGGGAACCCTTGTCGTACGGGCCGTTCTTGAACGCGAGGACGTTGCCGCCGTCCATCCGGATCGGCAGGATCTCGTAGCCGTCGCCCGCGTCGGCCCGGTCGCTCGTGGGCTTGCCGGTGGCCAGCGAGAAGGACACGATCTCGTTGACCCGGGAGTACTGCTCGGCGCCCTCGTGCTGCTTGGTCGGCACGTACAGCCGGTCGTTGCCGACCGCGATGGACCGGCAGTTGTGGATCTTGTTCACACCGCAGTCGTGCTCGTACTTGCCGTCCTCAAGCGTGATCTTGGTGCGCAGCTTGCCGCTGTCGTCCAGCGAGAAGACGTCCGTCGCGCCGGACGCGGTGATGTCGCCGGAGTCCACACCGAAGACGACCGGCTTGGTGGAGATGACCTTGGCGTTGTCGATGCCCGCGGGGAGCTTGTAGCTCCACTTGACGGTGCCGGCCTTCGGGTCGAGGAGCTGGACCTCGTACTTCTCGTTGCCGTAGTCGCCGCACTTGCGGACCGCGACGAGCTGCTCGCCGCCCGCGTAGCCGACGTCCTCGCAGGTGCCGACCTTCGGCTGCCAGAGGATCTTGCCGTTGCTGATGTCGAAGGCGGCACCGCCGTTGAGGCCGGAGCCGGCCGCGACCGTGGTGCCGGTGATGCTGACTTCCTTGAACGCGGCCTTCTCACCGCCGCCCGGAGCCACGGACTTCGTCCAGAGCGCCTTGCCGGTGTTCAGGTTGAACGCGGTGACCTCGGTGCACTCCGGGTACGGGTTCGCCTTGGTGCGCTTGGCGTCCTCGGCGACCACCACGGCGACGCCGTCCTTGGTGACCTCGGGGGAACCGGCGCAGGTCAGCCCCGTCAGCGGCAGCGTCCAGGACTCCTTGCCGGTGTCCGGGTCGTAGCCGACAACCTCACTGGGGCCGGACTTGGCGTACACCTTGTCGGTCAGCCAGGAGCCGGCGACGCTCCAGACGTCCTTCTTGGGGACCTCCGCCGCGGGCAGCTGGAAGAGGAGCTTGGCGCTGGTGCTGGAGGGCACCTTCTCCGTGCCTCCTCCGCCACCGACGTCGTCGCCGCCGTTGTTGTCGTCCTTGCCCTCGGTGCCGCCGGGGCCCGCGGAGGTGTCCTTCTCGTCGCTCTTGCCGGACGAGTTCGCGTACCAG
Source organism: Streptomyces phaeochromogenes (assembly GCF_001418655.1). Lineage (GTDB taxonomy): Bacteria > Actinomycetota > Actinomycetes > Streptomycetales > Streptomycetaceae > Streptomyces > Streptomyces phaeochromogenes. The sequence goes on from NZ_LIQZ01000655.1 coordinate 1,660, forward strand.
ACACCGCCGCCGACGATGAGCGCGATCGCCACGACGGCCGAGACGATGATCGCCACCTGCGGGTTGACCTTGCGCCCGCCCTGCGGAGCCTGCGGCTGCATCGGCATGGTGCCGGGCTGCTGATAGCCGTACTGGGGCTGCTGGCCCGGATAGCCGTAACCGGGCTGCTGCTGGCCCGGGTAGCCGTAGCCCGGCTGGGCCGGCGGCGTCTGCGGGCCTCCCTGGGGCGCGCCGGGCGCCTGCGGGTAGCCGTACGGCTGCTGAGGCGGGGCCGACGGGGGCG
>NZ_LIQZ01000656.1 GCF_001418655.1 Streptomyces phaeochromogenes
GCGCCGCGGCCCTGCCCGTACTGCGCCGCCGCGTGGACGGGCTGCCCCGTGCGCAGCGCCCGTCGGTAGGCGAGCTTGCGCTTCAGCTTGTAGGCCCAGGTCGCGAGAACGGCGACCACCAAGAGCCCGAGCCCGGTCATCCGCGCCCAGTCCGGCAGGAAGCCGAGCACGGCCTCGAATATCTCCGACTTCCACGACGCCAGCGTCACATGCATGGATCAGCCCCCCGGCTCCCCCGAGTTCCGCCCCCTGCGGAACCGAAGGCCGAATCGTACAGACCGGTCCTACCTGCTCGCGAGCGCCTTCTCGCCCGCTGTCCGCATGGCGTCCAGCGGGGCAGGCACCCGTCCGGTCATCTGCTCGACCTGGAGCACCGCCTGGTGCACCAGCAGGTCGAGGCCGCTGACGACGGCTCCTCCGTACGCCGACCAGCGGGCCGCCAGTGCGGTGGGCCACGGGTCGTACAGCACGTCGAAGAGCGTGGCGGGCCGCTCGGGGACCACGGAGGAGAGGACATCGGTGGTACCCGCCGGGGTGGTGGCGATGACGAGCGGCGCGCGCAGGGCATGCGCCGCGTCCGCCCAATCCTCCGTACGCACCTCTACGTCGAGGCGCTCGCCCCACTGCCGCATCTCGGCGGCGCGGGCCTGGCTGCGGACGTATGCGACGACCTCGCCGGTGCAGATCCGCGCGAGGGCGGCCAGGGCGGAGGAGGCGGTGGCGCCCGCGCCGAGGATCGCCGCGGAGTCGACCTGCTCGATGCCCCGCTCGCGCAGCGCGGCGACCATCCCGGGGACGTCGGTGTTGTCGCCGAGGCGCCGCCCGTCCTCGGTGAACACCACCGTGTTCACGGCCTCGACGGCGGACGCGGTCTCGCTGATCTCGTCGAGCAGTGGAATGACCGCCCGCTTCAGCGGCATCGTCAGCGACAGCCCGGCCCATTCGGGACCGAGTTTCCCGACGAATCCCGGCAGCGCCGCCTCGTCGACCTCGAAACGGNNCGAGGCCGAGTTCCTCGTACGCGGCACGGTGCAGCACCGGGGAAAGGGAATGGGCGATCGGGGAACCGAGTACGGCGGCTCGACTTCTCCGGTCTCCGTCAGTCCTTGTTGCGCCGTGCATTGAATTCCTCAACCAGTTTCTCGTGCTCGCTCAGGGTCTTGGTGAAGTCCGTCTTCTTGCCGTCGATGGAGATGAAGAACATCCACGCACCGCCGTCCGGACTCACCGATGCCTTCAGCGCGTCCTGACCCGGATTTCCGATCGGTCCGGGCGGAAGACCCTTGTAGAAGTACGTGTTGTACGGGTCGTCGTAG
>NZ_LIQZ01000657.1:0-872 GCF_001418655.1 Streptomyces phaeochromogenes
GCCGCCGCGGAATCCTCCCAGCGTCATGAACGCCCCCAGGAAGAACGCCGCCACGATGCCGGTTCCGACCAGCGGCTGCTTCCCCCTGACGGTGACCGAGAACAGCACGAGCACGGCCATCATCCACACCGACAGGGGGTCGTGGCCCACCGCTGTGACGGCGAAGGAGGCCGCGCTCGTCACGACCAGTCCGGCCCACGGGCTCCGCCAGGAGAGGGCGACACCGGCACCGGCGAGGAGCACGGAGAGGGCCGTCGGCCAGTCCGACCCCCGCAGGATCGCTGCCACGATCTGGCCGGTGAAGACCAGCGCGGCCACCGAATAGGCGACGAGATGCAGCGCCTCGGGGCGACGGACCCACAGGGGTGCCACGGGCCCGTCCTGGTTGTTGTGCGCCTTGGCCATGACCTGATTCTCGTCCACGTGTGCTGCGGCCGTGTACTTCGAATGAAGTAGAGGGCGGCGGGCCCGGTCCGGGCGACGGGGACGGAAACGGGGAGGGAAACGGAGAGAGGGACGGCAGAAATCATTCGATTCGAAGTGGATGGCAGAACTACTTCGTTCGAAGTACGCGGCCCCTCCCGAAGCCGCTGAGACTCCTCGTCGAGGCGACCGCCTCACACCGTCACGATCACAAAACGGGACACCCGATGACTCAGACCGCTGTGCCTTCGAGCACGACCACGCCCTCGACGACGCTCTCCGGGCTCCGATCGCTCCACCTGATCCGGGTCGCCTTCTCCCTGGTCTGGGTGGCACTCGTCGCCACGACCTCCGCCTCGCTCGTGTCCCCGGACAGGCCAACAGTGATCGCGGCCGTGCTGCTCGTCGTCTACCCCCTGTGGGACGCCGTCGCCACGCTCGTCGAGCGC
>NZ_LIQZ01000657.1:924-1129 GCF_001418655.1 Streptomyces phaeochromogenes
CGCCGGCGCCAACTTCGCCGCCATGTCCACCTCGGCGACAAGCAGCCTGTCCACCATCGCCGGCTACTCGGCCTTCGGCGCCTTCTGGTTCCTCGTCTCCGCCATCACCCTGAGCATCCGCAGCCGACGCGAAAATCGTTGACCCTTGCCCGGGGGGGGCGTGGCGTCCGTGACCGGCTCCCGACCCACCCCTCCAACCCCGCAC
>NZ_LIQZ01000658.1 GCF_001418655.1 Streptomyces phaeochromogenes
GTCCACCCCCTCCCCCGGAACCCCCGCCGCGTTCGCGGCCTCCTTGCGTGCCCGTGAGCCGCTGGTCGGCTACTGGTCCGTCCTCGACTCGCCGGTCTCGACCGAGCGCATCGCACGTCTCGGGTACGACTATGTGGCGCTGGACGCCCAGCACGGGCTGTTGGAGTACGCGGGCGTGCTGGCCTCGCTGACCGCGATCGACACCAAGGGGTCGACCGCCGTCGGTCTGGTCCGGGTCGAGGCCAATGACCCGATGCCGATCGGCAAGGCGCTGGACGCGGGCGCGGCCGGTGTCATCGTCCCGCTCGTCGACAACGCGCGGGACGCCGCCGACGCGGTGGCCGCCGTACGCTATCCGCCGCTCGGCAAGCGCTCGTACGGGCCCATGCGTTCGGGCCTGCGCATCGGGCCCAACCCCGCCGACGCCCACGCGCAGACCGTGGTCCTGGCGATGATCGAGACCGCACAGGGTCTCGCCAACGTCGACGAGATCTGTGCGACCGACGGCCTCGACGGGGTCTACATCGGCCCCTCCGACCTGCGCATCGCGCTCGGCGGTGCCACCTCCACCGACCCCGCGATCGCGGACGAGTTCGAGGCCGCGCTGGTCAGGGTGCGGGAGGCCGCCGCAGCCGCCGGGATCGCCGTCGGCGTGCACAACGCGGACGGCGCGAGCGCCGCCAAGCGGCTCGCCGAGGGCTTCACGTACGTCACCGTCGCCTGTGATCTCGTCCATCTGGAGCAGGCCGCCGGTCAGCACCTCACCGCCGCGCGTGCCTCGGGGCTGGTCCGATGACGTCGCCGCCGACGCTCGCCGACGGCGTCGTGCACCCACATCCCACCGAACCCGGCCGCGCCGAGGCGCAGTTGTCGGCGCTGGCAGTGCAGAACCACGCCGCCAATCTCACCGTGCTGCCCGGTGGCGGGCTGGGCTGTGTCTGGTTCGCGGGCACGCAGGAAGGTGTCGCGGACATCTCTGTGTGGTTCTCGCGGCTCGACCCCGATGGTGACGTCTGGTCGGCACCGGTGCAGCTCTCCCACGACGACACCCGGTCCGAACAGAATCCGGTGCTGTCCATCGACCCGTCCGGCGACTGGTGGCTGCTCCACACGGCACAGCGGGCCGGACACCAGGACACCGCCGAGGTGCGCCTGCGCGTCAGCCACGACGAGGGTGTGACCTGGGGCCCGTCCCGGACGCTCTTCGACGGCGGGGTCTTCGTCCGGCAGCCGGTGACCGTGCTGCCCTCGGGCCGTCGGCTGCTCCCCGTCTTCCGCTGCGTGGCCGCGCCGGGCGAGACCTGGTCGGGCGACCGGGACACCAGCTCGGTGATGCTCAGCGACGACTCCGGGACGAGCTGGCGCGAGGTTCCGGTGCCGGGCTCGACCGGACTCGTACACATGAACATCCGCCCGCTGCCGGACGGTTCACTCCCGGCCCTGTTCCGCAGCCGCCGGGCGGACGCCGTGCACCGGAGTGTGTCGTACGACGACGGGGAGAGCTGGGCCGAGCCGCGTCCGCTGGACGTGCCGAACAACAACTCCTCGATCCAGTACGTGCCGTTGGCCGACGGTCGGCTCGCCCTCGTGCACAACCACAGCAGTGCCGCGGACGCCGTCGCGCGCCGCGTCTCGCTGTACGACGAGATAGGCGAGGAGGGACTGAAGGAGACCGGGGACGCGGAGACCGGGGATGACGAGGTCGGTGACGGCGAGGCTCGTGACGGGGCGGCCGGGGACCGTGCCCCCTCCGCAGCCGCCGCGACGGGAGCCGCTTTCTGGGGTGCGCCCCGTGCCCCGCTCACCCTCTCCGTCTCCTCGGACGGCGGGCTGACCTGGCCCGTACGCCGAGACCTGGAGACCGGTGACGGCCACTGCCTCACCAACAACTCCCGCGACGGGCTCAACCGCGAGCTCTCCTACCCGTCCGTCGTCCAGACCCCGGACGGCACACTGCACATCGCGTTCACCCGGCACCGCCGCACGATCAAGTACCTTCGCCTGAGCCCGACTTGGGCGGACCGGGAGCTCCCCGTATGACGACGACGCTCATCACCACGCCCACCTTCTCCCGCCACTCCTCCGTACCCTGGCGGATCCTGGAACAGGCGGGCGCGGGCCCGGTGCGCCCGTACGACAACACCGCGCTGCCGAGCAGCGAACTGCGTGAGCGGATCGGCGAGGTCGACGCGCTGGTGGTCGGCATGGACGCCGTCACCGCCGACGTCATCGACTCGGCCGACCGGCTCAAGGTCATCGCGAAGCACGGCGTCGGCGTCGACACCATCGACGTGGCCGCCGCGCGGGCCCGTGGCATCCCCGTGGTGTGCGCGCCCGGCAGCAACTCCCGTGCGGTCGCCGAGTTCACCTTCGGGCTCATCCTGGACGCCACCCGCCGCATCACCGCGTCCCACCAGCGGGTGGCACACGGCGAGTGGCCCAAGCTGTTCGGGCCCGAACTCGCCGGAAAGACCCTGGCCGTGGTGGGCTTCGGCCGCATCGGACGCCTGCTCACCACCTACGCCCTCGCCTTCGGCATGACCGTCCTCGCACACGACCCGTACGTCGAAGACGCGGACATCCGCGCACTCGACGCCACGCCCGCCCCGCTGGACGACTGCCTGGCCCGTGCCGACGTCGTCAGCCTCCATCTGCCCGCGACGTCCGGCGCGGGCCCGCTCCTGGACCGCCGCCGGCTCGCCGCCATGAAGCCGGGCGCGTTGCTGGTGAACGCCGCCCGGGGCGGTCTCGTCGACGAGGAGGCGCTCG
>NZ_LIQZ01000659.1 GCF_001418655.1 Streptomyces phaeochromogenes
CTGCTCGGGCCCGAGCAGAGCGTGGACGGCGAAGGAGCCGGATCCTTGACCGGTGTCATCGGCGGCGGTGCCGGACTGCCGCTCCACGAACCACACATGATGATCCGTCAGATGGGTGACACGGCCCGCGGCGATGTGCGCCGCGAGTCCGTCCCGAAGCCGTTCCCAGGTACGCCACTGATGGTGCAGGGCCTGCGGACGGCGGGCCCCGAGCCCCGGCGCGGTCTGGCGGTAGAACTGCCCGCCCGCCTGCGGGGCGGAGTCGACCAGTGTCACCCGCACACCGCGAGCCGCGGCGGCGAGGGCGGCCGTGAGCCCGGCGGGGCCGGCGCCGATCACCGCGAGGCGGCGTCGTTCAGTCATGGTGGCCGGTCCCTTCCTGCGTGCGGATCACGTCCCCGGCCTCGGCCGGGACCAGACAAGCCCGTTGGTTCACCCGCCCGTTGACGCTCACCAGGCAGTCGAAGCACACCCCGATGCCACAGAAGACACCGCGCGGCTCGCCGCTCCCCCGGGTCGTACGCCAGGACGTGATGCCCGCCGACCAGAGCGCGGCGGCGATCGTCTGGCCGGGCAGGACGGCGATCTCCCGGCCGTCGAAGGTGACGGTGAAGGCGGGTCCGGGCCGGGCGTCGACCAGGTCGAGCGGAGTGCGGGGCGTCACGGAGCCTCCTCGGTCACCGGATCCGGAAAGCGGTCGGGGCGGAAGGACACGAGGTCCAGATCGGGGGCCTTGTCCGCCAGCACCTGGGCGATCAAGTGGCCGGTCCCGGTGGCGAGTCCGATGCCCGCGCCCTCGTGCCCGCACGCGTGGAAGAGCCCGGGCACGCGCGCGTCCGGCCCGATCGCGGGCAGATGGTCGGGCATGTACGGACGGAACCCGAGGTAGCCGCGCATGGCCCTGACCTCCGCCAGGAAGGGGAACAGCCGGGTCGCCCCCGCCGCGATCGCCCGGGTGACGGGCAGGGAGAAGGAGCGGTCGAAGCCGACCCGTTCCCGGCTGGCCCCGATCAGCACCGGTCCCGCGGCCGTGCCCTCGACCACGGGGGAGGTCTGCAGCGCGGCCGAGTCGCTGGCCACGTCGGCCACGTAGTCGGCGGCGTACACCTTGTGCCGCACCCGGCGGGGCAGCGGCTCGGTGACCAGGACGAATCCGCGCCGGGGCAGCACGGGCAGGGACACCCCGGCCAGCGCGGCCAGCTCCCCGCCCCAGGTCCCGGCGGCGTTGACGACGGCGGGCGCGTGCACATCACCATGAGATGTACGGACTCCACGCACCGCCCCGGCCGCCGTACGCAGTACCTCCGTGACCGTCCACCCGGTCCGCAACTCGGCACCGGCCGCGCGGGCGAGCCGTACGAGATGGGCGGCGGCCAGTGTCGGCATCACCTGGGCGTCCTGCGGATAGAGGACCCCGCCCGCGAGCCCCTCCGCCAAGTAGGGCTCCAGCTCATGGAGTTCACCGGCGGCGACGGACACGGCCTCGACACCGGCGGAGCGCTGCCCGACGGCGAACCGCTCCAGCGCCGCGAGCCCCTCAGGTACGGACGCCACGACGACTCCACCCTTGGCCTCGTACTCGACGGCCCCGGCCACTCCGGTCCCGGCGGCAAGATCGGCCCACAACCGCCCGGAAAGCAGGGCGAGTTCGAGCTCGGGCCCCGGCTCCTTGTCCGAGACGAGCAGATTCCCCTCACCTGCCCCGGTCGTACCCCCGGCCACCGGCCCCCGGTCCACCAGCACGACACTCAGCCCCGCCCGAACCGCGTACAAAGCACAGGCCGCCCCGACCATTCCGGCCCCGACGACCACAACATCGCAGGTCAGCGACTTGGTCACGCCAGTACTATGTCACATACCTCTGGACGGGCCAAGGGTGCGCCGGCTTGGATCCACCAGCGCGCGCCGCGATGCTCCGATCACCGGCGCCCCTTCAGGTGTGCGGCAACCTGCGCCCCTTTAGGGGCGCGGG
>NZ_LIQZ01000066.1 GCF_001418655.1 Streptomyces phaeochromogenes
CACCAGCGTGACGACGCTGCCGGACTCGCCCGCGCGGGCCGTACGGCCGCCGCGGTGCAGGTAGTCCTTGTGGTCGCTGGGCGGGTCGACGTTGACGACCAGGTCGAGGTTGTCGACGTGGATGCCGCGGGCCGCGACGTTGGTCGCCACCAGCACCGTGACGTGCCCGGTCTTGAACTGGGTCAGCGTCCGCGTGCGCTGCGGCTGGGACTTGCCGCCGTGCAGGGCGGCGGCCCGGACACCGCTGTTCAGCAGGTGCTCGGTCAGCCGGTCCACCGCGTGCTTGGTGTCCAGGAACATGAGGACCCGGCCTTCGCGCGCCGCGATCTCGGTGGTCGTCCGGTGCTTGTCCGCGCCGTGCACGTGGAGGACGTGGTGCTCCATCGTGGTGACCGCGCCCTGGGACGGGTCGACGGAGTGGACGACCGGGTCGGAGAGGTAGCGGCGGACCAGCAGGTCGACGTTGCGGTCGAGCGTGGCCGAGAACAGCATCCGCTGGCCCTCGGGCCGTACCTGGTTGAGCAGTTCGGTGACCTGGGGCATGAAGCCCATGTCGGCCATCTGGTCGGCCTCGTCGAGGACGGTGATGGCGACCTGGTTGAGGCGGCAGTCGCCGCGCTCGATGAGGTCCTTGAGCCGGCCCGGCGTGGCGACGACGACCTCGGCCCCGGCGCGCAGCGCACCGGCCTGCCGGCCGATCGGCATCCCGCCGACCACGGTGGCGAGGCGCAGCGACACGGAACGGGCGTACGGGGTGAGCGCGTCGGTGACCTGCTGCGCCAGCTCGCGGGTGGGTACGAGGACGAGGGCCAGCGGCTGCCTCGGCTCGGCGCGCAGACCCGCCGTACGGGCGAGGAGCGCGAGACCGAACGCGAGGGTCTTGCCGGAGCCGGTGCGGCCACGGCCCAGTACGTCACGGCCCGCGAGGGAGTTCGGCAGGGTCGCCGCCTGGATCGGGAACGGCACGGTCACGCCCTCCCGGCCGAGCGCGGCCAGCAGCTGCGCCGGCATGTCGAGGTCGGCGAACGCCTCGACGGCGGGCAGTGCGGGGGTGGTCGTCACCGGCAGTGCGAACTCGCCCTGCGGCGCGGACCGCTGACGGCTGCCGTAGCCCTCGGAGCGGCGCGAGCCACCGGAGTAGCCGCCGCTCCTGCCGGAGCCCGAGCCGCCGGAGTAGCCGCCGCTCCTGCCGGAGCCCGAGCCGCCCGTGCGGGTGGATCCTCCCGAACGGGTGCGGGAGAAGCGGTCGTTCGTGCGTGTGCGATTCATGCGGAACCTTCCTTGATGAGGCACGTATCAAGGAATTCCCGCAGCAAATGAGCAGCGCAGAGAATTGCAAGAACGAGCCGAAGAGAATGGGGGGCCGAATCGGATCGGCGGGGAATGCTCGCGGGATACGTCGCTGAGATGCGGGGCGATATTCCGGCGGTGGGGCCGGGTATTCCGTTCGGGAGGGTCCGGCAGTATGTCAACCGGAGCGTCGGTCCGAGCATTCCCGAAGAGCGGGTGGGTACAGGTTTTCTGGAAAGCAGCGAGCTGGGGCCCGCACCCCAAGGTGCGGGCCCCAGCTGCGAAGTACGCGTCAGCGTCAGGCGGGAACGATGTTCTCGGCCGTCGGGCCCTTCTGGCCCTGGGCGATGTCGAAGGTGACCTTCTGGCCCTCCTGCAGCTCGCGGAAGCCCTGGGCGGCGATGTTCGAGTAGTGGGCGAAGACGTCGGCGCCGCCGCCGTCCTGCTCGATGAAGCCGAAGCCCTTTTCCGCGTTGAACCACTTCACGGTGCCTGCAGCCATGTCAAATCTCCTTCGGGGGTGCGTCGGAATCCACAACTTGTGAAATCCGAGTCGCGTGATGATCGCCCCGTCTTCAAGATTTCGGGAACCACAACTGCAACTGAGATCGAGAGTAGCACGCTGCGGTCGGGCATGTGCGGAGGATAATTCTGCTCTGCCTGTCGAGGAAGGAATGTTCATCGGGCGTCGTGTTCATTTCTTACTTCGCGGGCACAGATATTGACGCGCCTGGGGCGCCGGGCCGGGAAGGGCCCGACGCCCCAGGCGTCGATCGGTGTCGGTCGGAGTAGCTCCGGCGGCTGGGTCAGCGCAGCGAGCCGAGTCGGTCGAGGCGCTCGTTGACGCCGTTGCGGAGCTCGCCGAGCGTGGTGCCGGGCGGCGCCACCTTGGGCGTGACGGTCGGCGGCTGGGTCTCGTCCGCGCAGGTCGCGCCCTTGGCCGGGACCTGCAGGTCGACCAGGTATCCCGTGACCGCGTCCGTCGCGCAGGCGCTCCGCCCGAAGGCGGTGTGGCCCTCCGCCTTGAACGTGAGCAGCGAGGCGTTGTCGAGCTGCCGGGACAGTGCCACCGCGTCCTGGTAGGGGGTGTCCGGGTCGCCGGTGGTGCCGAGGACCAGGATCGGCTTGGAGCCCTTGGCACGGTAGGAGCCGTCGTAGCGGCTGACGCGCTCGCCGGGCCACTGGGTGCAGGCCGTGGCGTGCTGGTGGTCGTACGTCGGCGGGCCGAAGGCCATGGCGGGGCCGAGCAGCGGTGCCGCCTTGGCGTAGGCCGTGACGTTCCGCTTCAGCAGGGCCTGGTCGCGCGGGTAGTCCTTGTCGACGCACTCGACGACCACGTTCGGGACCAGGAAGTCGAAGCTGCCCGGGGACGGCGGACGCAGCAGGAACGAGGTGTTGTCGCGCTGCTGGGCCTTGCGCAGGGCCTCACCGAACGCGGGCCAGATGACCTTGCCCTCGTTGATGTTGAACATCAGCCGGTAGACCAGGGTGTAGCCGTTGGCCAGCCCGCCGCTCGCGGTCGGCACCGGGTTGGCGTCCAGGTCGCGCTTGAGCTTCTCGAACGCCGCCCGGGGGTCGCCGTCACCGAACCCGCAGGTGGCCTGGTCGGCCTTGCACCAGTCGAGGAAGCGGCTCATCGCGCCGTCCAGGGCCAGGTACTGGGGCTTGTCGTAGGAGTACGGCTGGTTGGCGTAGTGCACCGGGTCGTACGCCCCGTCGAGCGCCAGGGCGCGCACCCGCTTCGGGAAGAGCGCGGCATAGACCGTACCGATGTACGTGCCGAACGACCGGCCGTAGTAGGTGAGTTGCTCCTCGCCCAGGGCCTGGCGGAGCAGGTCGATGTCACGGGCGACGTACTCGGTGCCGACGAACGGCAGCAGGTCGGCCGACTTGTCCGTGCAGGCCTGGTTGAACTCGGCGGCCTCGCGCAGGGCCGGGCCGAAGGCGTCGGGGCCCGGGGCGCCCTTCGCGTCGGTGACGGCCTTGGTGTACCGCGTGTCGTCCCAGCATTCGAGCGCCGAGCTGCGCGCGACACCTCGTACGTCGTATCCGAAGACGTCGAACGAGTCGCGCAGGGCGGCCGGCAGGTCGTCGTAGTTGCCGCGGACGAAGTCCACGCCGGAGTTGCCCGGTCCGCCGGGCTGCATGAAGAGCGTGCCCTTGCGCTTCGTCTGGTCGGCGGCCTTCTTGCGGATCACCGCCAGGGTGATCTTGCGGCCCTCCGGCGCCCGGTAGTCCAGCGGCACGTCGGCGTTCGCGCATTCGAAGCCGCCCTGGCAGTCGGTCCAGGAGAGGGACGGCACCGGCGGGGCCGGCAGCGGGACCGTCGAGGCGGTCGCCTTCGTCGTCGGGTCCGTCTGGGCGGCCGTCGCCTGGGCCCCCGACCCGGCGACGACGAGTGCGGTCACGGCGGCTGCGGTGATCCTCAGGCGGGTGAGGCCTTTCCGCGCCCCGGAACCGGACTTGAGTCTGGGCCGGTGCGTCGGTCGGCCGTCTCGGCCGGGCGGGACATGATCGTGCGTTGTCACTGCGTGCTTCCCCTCGGGCTGGTGTGACACCAAGAACCCACTGGTCAATGTGAGTTCGGAGAATTTCTAGCTCAAGGGGACGGGGAATGGCCAGAAAAGCGGATCATGTCGCCGCCGTTCGGCCGGATCTCCACAACCGGGGGTGGCTGCCCCGGTACGGGGACGGCGCCCCAGTGCCGCGCGGCCGGCCCCGGATACGGCAGGCTGAGGGGGTGAGCAGCTCCCTCTTCATCAAGATCTGTGGCCTGAAGACCGACCGGGACGTCGACACGGCCGTCGAGGCGGGTGCCGACGCCATCGGCTTCGTCTTCTCGGCCAGCCCGCGCCGCATCGACGCGGCCACGGCGGCGCGGCTGTGCGCCCGTGTGCCGGAGAACGTCCTGACGGTCGGTGTCTTCCGCGACGAGCCCCTGCGGGACGTACGGTCCCTGGCCACCGACTCGGGGATCCGGGCCGTCCAGCTGCACGGGCCCGAGGACCGCGGCTACTACGACGACCTCGCGACGGGCGGCTGGACCCTGATCCGCGCCGCGGCCTTCGGCGAACCCGCCCCGCGCCACGGGGACATGGGCGAGGACATCCTCCTCCTCGACGCCCCCGTCCCCGGCTCCGGCATCGCCTGGGACTGGTCGACCAAACCCCTGGCCGCCCCAGACGAAAAGTGGCTCCTCGCCGGCGGCCTCACCCCGGACAACGTCCGCGCGGCCGTCGACGCCGCCTCTCCCTGGGGCGTCGACGTGTCCAGCGGCGTGGAGCAAAGCCGGGGAATCAAGGACCCCGCCCTCATCACGGCGTTCATCAGGGCTGCCCGCAACCGGCCCTGATCACCGCGTTCGTCAGGGCCGCCCGCACCCGGCCCTGACTTGCGGTGCCCGCGACGGGCCCTGAGCCGCGGCGCCTGCGGCCGGCCCTGACTTGCGGCGCCTGCGGCCGGCCCTGACTTGCGGCGCCTGCGGCCGGTCCTGAGCCGGGCCGCCGGCGACCGGTTCTGAACCGCGGTGCCCGCGACGGGCCCTGAGCCGCGGCGCCTGCGGACGGCCCTGACTTGCGGCGCGCGCGGCCGGCCCTGAGCCGGGCCGCTCGCACCCGGCTCTGAACCGCGGCGCCCGCGACCAGTCCTGACTCGCGGCGCCTGCGGCCGGTTCTGAACCGGGCCACCCGCGACCGGACCCGAGCCGCGGCGCCCGCACCCGTTCCTGAGCCGCGCGGCCCGCAGCCGGTCCCGACTCGTGCGGCTCGCAGCCGGTTCTGACTCTTGTCGCGCGCAAGCGGCCCTGAACCGCGGCCTCGCCCGCGTCAGCCCTGCTTGGGGGCCGCCTGCTGGACCACCTCGAAGGTCCACAGGGTCGAGTCCGTCGTGGCGGGCTTCGGCCGCTCGCCGCCGGCGGCGGCACCGTCGCGGTGGGCGGCCTGGCCGCGGCCGGACATCCAGTTCTGGAAGTCCTCCTCGGCGCGCCAGCGCGTGTAGACGAGGTAGGAGTCGGTGCCCTCCACCGGACGCAGCAGCTCGAACCACTCGAACCCGTCCGAGCTGTCCACCGTCCCGGCACGGGACGCGAACCGCTTCTCCAGCGTCTCGCGCTGCTCTTCGGGAACCGTGAGTACGTTGATCTTGACGATGCTCATGCCCTCATTGTCCAGTAGCCACCACGGCGGCCGATGGCGGGCCGCGCCCAGCCGCTGCGCCCACCCCCTGGCAACCCCTGACGATCCGTCAGAAATAAATCGGATGTCTTGACAACCCGATGACAACCCGCCCCGTCTCTATGGCGAGTCGTTGGGCGTACGGGTGAGGCGCCGGGTTTCCGGTGTCGCGGGACGACTCCTGTCCGATGGTCCAAGTGTCAGGAGTTCAGGTGGAGTTACGTGCGAGACCCTTACGTTCCGTCGTGGCGGCAGGGGCGGTTTCGACCGTCCTGCTGCTGGCCGGTGTCCCGGGCGGGACGGCCCAGGCCGCGCCCGTGGGGGACCCGGCCGACGGGCGTTCCGGGGTGGTGGCCGAGGGCGCGAGCGGCCCCGGCAAGGCCCAGAAGGTGCGGACGGTGACGCTGGTCACCGGCGACCGGGTCCGGCTGGACGGCGCCGGAAAGGTCATCGGGGTGGAGCGGGCAAAGGGCCGGGAGCGGGTTCCGTTCTCGGTCCGGGTGGTCGACGGACACACCCGGGTCGTGCCCGGAGATGCCGAACTGCTGCTGGCGCAGGGCAAGTTGGATGCCCGTCTGTTCGACGTGACCCAGTTGGTCGCGGACGGGTACGACGACGCCGGGCGGGGCGACGTACCCCTGATCGCCACCTTCCGGGGCAAGAAGGCGCCCTCGATGACCCCTTTCACCGGGGCCGGGGCGAAGATCGGCCGGGCTCTTCCGGTGGTCAACGGCAAGGCCATGCGCCCGGCGAAGAAGCGGGCCACCGACTTCTGGAACGCCGTGACCGCCACCGGTGAAAAGGCCGACGGAGCAACGGAGTTCACCGCCTCCACCGCCGTGGAGAAGCTGTGGCTCGACGGGCGGCGCAAGGCGAACCTCGACAAGAGCGTGCCGCAGATCGGCGCGCCGACCGCCTGGGCCGCCGGTTACGACGGCACCGGCGTCAAGGTCGCCGTCCTCGACACCGGCGTCGACACGACCCACCCCGACCTGGCGAGCCAGGTGGGCGCCCAGCAGGACTTCACCGGCTCCGCCTCCGGTACCGGCGACAAGGTCGGCCACGGCACGCACGTGGCGTCCACCGTGGCCGGCACGGGCGCCAAGGACGGCGGCAAGTACAAGGGCGTCGCCCCCGGCGCGAAGATCCTGAACGGCAAGGTTCTCGGCGACAACGGTTTCGGCTACGACTCCGAGATCGTCGCGGGCATGGAGTGGGCGGTGGCCCAGGGGGCCGCGGTCGTCAACCTGAGCCTCGGTGGCGAGGACATGCCCGGCATCGACCCGTTGGAGGAGACGGTCAACCGGCTCTCCGCCGAGTCGGACGCCCTGTTCGTCATCTCGGCCGGAAACTCGGGCAGGGCTGGTGAGAGCACGGTCGGCTCGCCCGGCAGCGCGGACGCCGCGCTCACCGTCGGCGCGGTCGACAAGTCCGACGCTCTCGCCGACTTCTCCAGCCGGGGCCCGCGCGTCGGCGACGGCGGGGTCAAGCCCGACCTGACCGCGCCCGGTGTCGACATCACTGCCGCCGCATCCGCCGGCAGCGTCCTGGAGGAGCAGTACCCCTCCGACATACCCGGCTACCTCACCATCAGCGGCACCTCCATGGCAGCCCCGCATGTCGCGGGTGCCGCCGCCGTACTCGCCCAGCAGCATCCCGACTGGACCGGTGAGCGCCTCAAGGCGGTCCTGACGGGCTCGGCCAAGCCGGGCGCGTACAGCTCCTTCCAGCAGGGCACCGGCCGCACCGACCTGGTCCGGGCGATCGGCCAGAGCATCGTCACCGAGCAGCAGCCGCTCGACTTCGGTCTCCAGCAGTGGCCGCACGGCGACGACACCCCGACGACCAAGCAGGTGACGTACCGCAACCTCGGTACGGAGCCGGTCACCCTCGACCTGTCCGTCGACGCACTCTCGGTGGAAGGCAAGCCCGCCGACCAGGGCATGTTCGCCGTGTCGCCGCAGCAGGTCACCGTCCCGGCGGGTGGTACGGCGACCGCCGACGTCACCGCCGACACCCGCGCCGGCAGCGCCGACGGCTCCTTCGGCGGCTCGGTGCAGGCCACTTCCGCCGACGGAAAGGTCCAGGTGCGCACCGCTGTCGGTGTGGAGCGCGAGGTCGAGTCGTACGACCTGACGGTCAAGCACCTCGACGAGAACGGCGAGCCGATCGGCGACGCCGCCACCCAGCTCAGCTCCATCGACAGCGACTTCTACGCCGAGCTCGCCGACGAGCAGGACGGCGAGCTCACCGTGCGGGTTCCCAAGGGCGTCTACACCCTGAGCGGTGTGATCCACCCGGCGTACGACGCCGCCACGCACGCCGTGCTGGTGCAGCCGATGCTGAACCTGGACAAGGACACCACCGTCGTCGTCGACGCCCGGCAGGCGAAGCCGGTGGACATCACCGTGCCCGACGCGGCGGCGAAGAACACCGAGGCCACGGTCGTCTACACCTACGACCGGGGCGGTGAACTGAGCCCGGGCAACCTCCAGTTCCTGGTACCGACCTTCCAGGGCACGCGGTTCGGGCAGCTCGGACCCGACGAGTCCGCGGGCGACATGTCCGCCGTGTTCGCCGGCGACTGGACCCGTACGGACGACGCGGGCCGGCCGGTCACCTACCACCTGGCCTGGAACCGCGCCGGCCGGCTGGACGGCTTCACCGCCGACGTCAAGCAGGACCAGCTCGCCAAGGTCGACGTCCAGGTGGGCGTGCCCGTCGAGGGCAGGGGCGTCCAGTTCGAGGCGTCCGCGCACACACCCGACGGGGATCTGATCCTCAGCTACAACGACCTGCGCGCCGACCTGCCGCTGAACACCACGGAGTACGTCCTCGACAACGAGGTCAAGTGGTCCTTCCGCACCTGGCAGATGTTCGGCGAGGACCGCGACAGGGTCTCGGAGAGCTTCCTGATGCGGATGCCGAGGACCTGGCAGGCCGGTCGCAGCTACACCGAGCGGTTCAACGTCGGCGTCTTCGGCCCGGTCCTGCCCGCCGCGGGCGACCTCGGACCGGAGCGGGGACTCCCCGGCATCATTCGGTACGGCAACGTCATCAGGGCCTTCCTGCCGCAGTTCGGCGACGGCGCCGGACACTGGGGCCTCAGCGACTACACGTCGGTGACCAGCTCGCTCCAGGCGGACGGCAAGGAGATTCCCGACGACTACGGCCCGCCGATCGACCTCACCGAGTACACCGTTCCGGCCAAGGACAGCGCGTACAGACTGACCGTGGACGCCTCACGTGATCCCGCGGTGTACCCGGTCAGCACCCGTGTCCGCACGGAGTGGACCTTCCGCTCGGCCACCACCCCCGAGGACAGCACGACCGCACTCCCGCTGTCGGTGATCCGCTTCTCCCCCGACCTGACCCTGTCCAGCACGGCGAAGGCCGGCAAGCGGTTCAAGGTGCCCTTCACCGTCGAGGGCGCGGCGGCCGGACAGCGACCCGCGAAGCTCGCCTTCGAGGTCTCGTACGACGAAGGCACCACCTGGCAGCCCACCAAGGCCGTCGGCGGCACGCACCTTTCCCTGAAGCACCCGGCCGAGGCGGGCTCCGTCTCCCTCCGGGCCAAGCTGACGGACCGGTCCGGAAACACTCTGGTCCAGACGATCGAACGGGCCTACAACACGACCCTGTAGCCCTCTGATCCTCTGGTTCATGAACCCGGCCTCGCCCGGGCGGTGTCGCCACCGCCCGGGCGAGGCCGGTCGTGAGGTGTACGTCGACTGGCGTAAATAAGATGAAATGTGAAAATACAGGGCAGACCAAAGGGGTATGAGGTATGGAGTCTCGGGCACCGAGGCCGAGCGTGCCCACGCGCTGAGAGTCACGCGAGGTGGAGAGCGCAACGAGAGCGAGATGAGCGGTCATGGAGCGGCGTGCCGTCGACGACCAGGAATCGAGTCCGCGCCCCGACGGCGCGGGCGGGGCCCTCACGGCGCGCGCCACCGTCGACGAGCACGGCGTCGTGACCGGCTGGAACGCCGGTGCGGAACGGCTCCTCGGCTACTCGGCGGCGCAGATCCTCGGCCGGGCGGCGGCCTCACTGCTCGCCGAGGACCCCGGTACGGGCGATCTCCCGCCCCTCCCGCCCTTCTCGGAGCTGCCGGAGCTGCCGAGGTGGAACGGCACGCTGGCTCTCCGGCACCTTGACGGCCATCGAGTGGAGGCCAGAGTCCTCGCACACCACAGGACACCGGGCAGGACAGGGGAAGGGGCGCCGGGCGGGACACCGGGCGGGACACCCGGCAGGGCAGGGGACGGGGTGCCGGACGGAACGGCCCACGGAACGCCGGACGGAACAACCCACGGAACGCCGGACCGAGCTCCCGACGGGGCGACGGACGAGGCGCCTGACGGCGAGGTATGCGGCTGGGTTCTCGTCTCCGCGGTGCCCGGGCCGGCGCAGGCCCGGACCGACGACGACGCGCTCGTGAGACGGGGTTTTCTCGACTCCCCGTGCTGCTCGACCTCCGTGTACGACACGGATCTGCGCTTCCGCCGGTCCACGCAGTCCGGGCGGGGCGTGCTGGGCATGAGCGACGACGACCTGCGCGGGCTCAGGCTGACGGACGTGCTCGACGACCCGGTGGCGGAGAAGGTCGAGCGGGCGATGCGGCGGGTCCTGGAGACCGGCGAGACCCAGTACCTGGAGAACCGCGCGCTCGCCCCGGGCGAGGGCCGTGACCACGCGTGGTCGGTCCACCTCTACCGCCTGGCCGACCCGGACGGCCGAGTCCTGGGCGTGGCGACCACCGGGCACGACATGACGGAGCAGTACTGGGCCCGGAAGCGGCTCCAGCTGATCGCGGGGGCCGGCACCCGGATCGGCAGCACGCTCGACGTGACGCGGACGGCCCAGGAGCTGGCGAACGTGGCGGTCCCGGACCTCGCCGACTTCGTCAGCGTCGACCTCCTGGCGTCCCTCGACGACGCGCCCGAGCAGCCCCCGGGCCCTCTGGCGGCGGGCGACTCCCTCGCGCTGCGGCGCATCGCCCACGAGTCCGTGTTTCCGGACGTCCCGGAGGCGGTCGTGGCCCTGGGCGAGGTGGACACGTACCCGGAGGGCTCCCCACCTGCGGAGAGCCTGCGAACGGGACGGGCCGTGCTGCACCGGGTCACCGAGGAGGCGATCGCCGACTGGGTGGCCGAGGACCCGCGCCGGTCCGCCCGGATCCGCGAGTTCGGCTTTCACTCGGCGATGACCGTCCCCCTGTCGGCGCGCGGCACCACCCTGGGCGTCGTCGCCTTCGCCCGGCACCGGCACCCCGACCCGTTCGAGCAGGACGACCTCGTACTGGCCGAGGAACTGGCGGCCCGGGCCGCGGTCTGCATCGACAACGCCCTGCGCTACACCCGCGAACGCGCCACGGCCGTCACCCTGCAGCGCAGCCTGCTGCCGCAGGGCCTGCCCGAGCAGGCCGCGGTCGAGGCCGCCTCCCGCTACCTCCCGGCCGGTGCCCGGGCCGGTGTGGGCGGGGACTGGTTCGACGTGATCCCGCTGTCCGGAGCCAGGGTGGCGCTGGTCGTGGGCGACGTCGTGGGCCACGGCATCCACGCCTCGGCGACCATGGGCAGGCTGCGTACCGCCGTACGCACACTCGCGGACATCGATCTGCCTCCCGACGAACTGCTCACCCACCTCGACGACCTGGTCGGCCGCCTCGCCACCGAGGCCGAGGGGGCGGTGGGCGTCCCCCCTGACCGGGCGAGGCCGAGAGCCCGGGGGAGATCCGCCGCCGACGGGGAGAGCCGGGGGGACGTCGGAGCGACCTGTCTGTACGCCGTGTACGACCCCGTCTCCCGCCGGTGCTGCCTCGCCAGGGCCGGGCATCCCCCGCCGGCCCTGGTGAGCCCGGACGGCACGGTGGAGCTGCTCGACCTGCCCGCGGGGCCTCCGCTGGGTCTGGGCGGCCTGCCCTTCGAGTCCCTCGACATCGAACTGCCGGAAGGAAGTCTGCTCGCGCTCTACACCGACGGCCTGATCGAGTCCCGCGACAGCGACCTCGACGAGGGCACCTCACGCCTGCGCCGCGCCCTCGCCGCTCCCGCGGCCTCCCTCGACGCGCTGTGCGACTCGGTCCTGGCAGCGGTGCTTCCCCGGCGGCCCACCGACGACGTGGCCCTGCTCGTCGCCCGCACCCGGGCGCTCGACGCCGACCGGGTCGCGGCCTGGGACGTGCCCCCGGAACCGTCCGCCGTCTCCGAAGTCCGCAAGAACGCCCTGCGCCGGCTGGCGGACTGGGGTCTGTCCGACGCCGCCTTCGTCACCGAGCTGGTCGTCAGCGAACTGGTCACCAACGCCATCCGGCACGCCACGCCGCCCATCCAGCTGCGCCTCATCCACGACCGGACCCTCATCTGCGAAGTCTCGGACGCCAGCAGCACGGCACCCCACATGCGGCGCGCCCGCACGTACGACGAGGGCGGCCGAGGTCTCCTCCTGGTCGCCCAGCTGACCCAGCGCTGGGGCACCCGCCCCACCCCCACGGGCAAGACGATCTGGGCGGAACAGAGCGTGGAGCCGGAGCTGTGACCTGCGGGGCCCGACAGCCGAACCCGTAGGCCTGAACCAGACCCGTAGGCCTGGACCAATACCGCCCCATCCCCCATGATGACGCTGCCATGACATAGGCTGCCATGGCGTGTCGTCCTCTGGATGGTGACCGTGCGCGGATCCTTCGTCGGGGCGGCTCTGGCCGCCGCACTCCTGCTGGCGCCTCTGACGCCCGTTCCGGCTGCCGCGGCCCCGCAGGAGTCAGCCGCTGAGAGTGCTCCCCGCTCCGAACCCGTTTCGGCCGCCGAGGACTGGACGGCGCCGCTCAGTACGCGGGGTCGCTGGATCGTCGACGCGGACGGCGACCGATTCAAGCTGCGGTCCGGCAACTGGCATGGAGCCAGCGGTACTTGGAACGGTTCCGGAAGCGTGGACGAGGACGCCAACCACCACGCGGGGGAGAACTCGGGCCGGACACCCCTCGGCCTGGACCGGGCCCCCATGGCCGAGATCATCGCCGGTTTCCAGGAGATCGGGATCAACAGCATCCGGCTGCCGTTCTCCAACGAGATGGTCCACGACGGCGTGCCGGTCAAGGACGACGCGGTCGCCGCGAACCCGTCCCTGCGCGGCCTGACCCCGCTCCAGGTCTACGACGCGGTGGTACGCGAACTCACCGCCGCGGGCCTCGCCGTGATCCTCAACAACCACACCAACACGACCCGTTGGTGCTGCGGGGTCGACGGCAACGAACGCTGGAACGCGAGCCGTTCGGCCGCGGCCTGGGAGGACGACTGGCTCTTCATGGCCCGCCGCTACAAGGACAACAAGCGTGTCGTCGGCGCCGACCTCTACAACGAGGTCCGCCGCAACATCTGGGACGACCCCAACTGGGGCCTCGGCGACGACCACGACTGGTTCGCCGCCTCCCAGCGCGTCGGCGACCGCATCCTGACGGAGGCCAACGCGGACCTCCTCATCATCGTCGAGGGCATCAACTGGACCGGCATCCCCATCGACGGCTTCGCACACGAACGCCCCACCCTGGAGCCCGTACGCCGGCTCTCGCACACCCTCGTCGACTCCGGCAAGCTCGTGTACTCCGCCCACTTCTACGACTACACGGGCCCGAACCACAGCGGTGCCACGGGGACGGGCGAGACGACCGACCCCCGCTACCGCGACTTCAGCCCCGCCGAACTGACCGCCGTACTGAACCGTCAGGCGTTCTACGTCACCGCGGAACAGGACCAGCACTTCACGGCACCCGTCTGGATCAGCGAGTTCGGCGTCGGCGGTCGCGAGGAGACGGGCGCCAAGCAGCGTGCCTGGTTCGAGAACTTCGTCGACCAACTGATCCGTACCGACGCCGACTTCGCGTACTGGCCGCTCGTCGGGTGGCACGAGAACCGCAGGGGCAACGGCTGGGCCCTCCTGCACTGGGACTCGTCGGGTGGCCGCATGGGCGTGTACGACGGTGACGACTGGCGGGCCGCGGCGTGGACCCGGCTCGTCCGGGCTTCCGGCCGTACGGGCCAGGTCGCCCCCGTGACGGAGTGGTCGATGCTCAGCCCGGACCACGGCGACTTCGTCGCCTCGCGGCGCATGCGTGCGCTCCCCGACTGGGACTCCGGCGCCCGCAAGGCCGCCTGCCCCGACGGACAGCGCCTCCTCGGCCTCAGCCACACGGGCAACCGGGGCCTGTGCTCGGACGTGACCGCCGGTTCCCTGTGGGCCCCGGCGGGCGGACACGAGGTGGTCAGGGACGAGCGCCACGTTACTCCCGGCGGCGACTGGGCCTCCGGATACACCAAACTCCAGTGCCCCGACGGCCAGTTCCTCACCGGCTACAGCGTCCGCGGCTCCGCCGTCTCGGCGGCCCTGTGCGCGGCGGCCCCGGCGGGGAGACTCGGCACGGCCGGCCGCACGCTCTGGTTCGACCGCGGCGACGACAGGGGCCAGAACCCCAAGGGCGGCGACTTCGCGAGCGGCCACTACAAGGGCCAGTGCGCGACCGACGAGTACGCGGCCGGAATCGCCTACACGGGCCGCGTCGGCTCGGCACGGACTCCGGACGCGCTGTACTGCCGGAAACTGGGCTGACCCGTGTCGGGCCTCAAGGGCCGTGAGGCCGCCTCCACGGTGACTCGGCCCGGCGCGGGGCTACGACGGTGCGCGGAGGGCGTCGGCCGGTTCCATACGGGCGGCGCGCAGGGACGGGTAGAGGCCGGCGAGCAGGCCGACCAGGGCTCCGGCGAGCGGGGCGCCGAGGGCGAGCCGCAGGTCGAGGACCGGGGTCCAGTCCTTGACGACGGCGACGCACACCACGACGGCGATGCCCAGGGACGCCCCGATGACGCCGCCCAGCAGGCCGATGGTCGTCGACTCCAGGAGGAACTGGGCCGCGACCTGCCGCCGTGACGCGCCCAGCGCCCGTCGCAGCCCGATCTCCCCGACCCGCTCCATCACCGTCACCAGGGTCACATTGGCGATACCGATCGCGCCCACCACGAGCGAGACCAGACCGAGGACGAGGAAGAGACCGTTGACGTCGTTCTGGACGCCGTCGCGGGACTTGGACAGATCAGGCGGCGCCACGACGGTGAGCGCGTCCTCGTGCCCGGGCGCCAGGGCGATCGGCGCCTGGCGCGCCACCTGCCGGGCGGCGCCGAGCGAGGTGTTGACCAGTACGCGCGTGACGTCGCGCAGACCGAGCCGGTCCGCGGCGGTCGTGGGCGGGAGCAGCACCGCCGTGGACAGCTGCCGTTCGCGCCTGATGCCGCCGAGGATGCCGATGACGGTGTACGACTGGCCCCGGAAGAAGATCGCCGGGGCGTCCTCCACCCGCCGGATGCCGAGAAGTTCCGCCGCCTGGTCGCCGAGCACCGCCACCTGGTCGCGCCGGGCGATGTCACCCGTGTCGAAGAACCGCCCGGCGGTCATCGCACCCCGTACGGCGTCCGGCAGACCGGCCGAGGCGGCGACCACGCCGAGGGTCTGGCCGGAGGTGTCGCCGGGCGCGGTCACGTCGTTGGACCGCACCTGGACACTGTTGGTCGTGGCGGAGTCGGCCACGGCCGCGACCGACTCCACACCGGCCAGCCGCCTGACCGCGCCGGTTCCCGACCAGTCCACCAGGGGGCCGGTGTCGTCCTGGCCGGGAAGAGTCCGCGGCACCGTCACGGTCACCGAGGTCGCGGTGAGCGCGTCGAACCGGCCGACGATCTGGTTGCCCGCGGTGGAGGCCACGCCGATCGTGATGACGAGCGTGGTGATCCCGAGCACCGTGCCGAGCGTGGTCAGCGCGGACCGCACCGGCCGGGCGAGAACGCCGGCCAGGGCTTCCGTCCACAGGTCCCGCGGGTCCAGCCAGGGCCGCTCGACCCGCGCCGGCCCGGTCGACCACCTTCTCCCTGCCCCTGCGCGTGTCACCCGGTCTCCTCGGCGAGGCGCCCGTCGGTGATCCGGACGCGGCGGCCGGCCCGGCGGCTGACCGCCTCGTCGTGGGTGATGACGACCAGGGTCACGCCCTGGGCGCACAACTCCTCGAAGAGTTCCAGCACAGAGACCGTGTTCTCGCTGTCCAGGTTGCCGGTCGGCTCGTCGCAGAGCAGCAGCGCCGGATCACCGAGCAACGCCCGTGCGATGGCGACCCGTTGGCGCTCGCCGCCGGACAACCGGTCGGGCCGGAAACCCGAACGGTGACCCAGCCCCACCCGCTCCAGCGCCTCACGGGCCCGGGCGAGCCGGGTGCCGCGCCCACGACCGGGGCGCGGCCTGCGATAGGCCTCCGCCAGCATCACGTTCTCGTCCACCGTCCGGTACGGCAGCAGATGGAAGGCCTGGAACACGAACCCGATCCGGCTGCCGCGCAGCGCGGTCCGTTCGAGGTCGCCGAGCCCGGTGGTCTCCACCCCGTCCAGCCGGTACGAGCCCGAAGTGGGCCGGTCCAGCAGGCCGAGGGTGTTGAGCAGCGTCGACTTGCCGGAGCCGGACGGCCCGACGATGGCCAGGTGCTCCCCGCGCCGCACGGTCAGACTCACCCGGCGCAGTGCGTGCACGGGCGGCTCGGAGTCGAAGGTCCGCCGCACGTCGGTGAGTTCGATGACGGCGGAGGCATCGGACGAGTCGACGGCATCGGACGAGTCGGCCGCATTGGGCGAGTCGGGGGCATCGCAGGAGGCAAGGGAGGGGCCGGGGCCGTAGAAGGGGTTGGGAGTCACTTGCCCACCACCACCTTGTCGCCCTGCTCGAGTGCGCCGCCGGTCGGCTTCACCTCTACGAGTCCGGCCGCGGAGAGCCCGACGGTCACGGAGACGTCGCGCACCCCGCCGTCGCGCTCGACCTGCACCCGGGCCTTTCCGTCGGCCGAGGTACGGATCGCGGCGAGCGGCACCGTCAGCACCTTGCCGTCCGAGGCGCCGACCTCGATGGTCACCTTCACCGAGGCCTCGGCCTGCCCTGCCAGCGGGCCGGGATCAGGGATGGAGATCCGCAGCTGGACCGGACCCGGCCCGCTCGTCCCGGAGGCGCCGTCCGTACCGGACGTGCCGGCGGTGTCGGTGTCGGCGGCGCCGTCGGACGCGTCGGCGGCTCCCGTGCCGCCGCCCTCCGACGTCGCCCCGGTGGCCGCCTCGCCGTCGCCGCCCGTCGTACCGGACGACGCGGCGGCGGAACCGATCGCCTCCACCTTGCCCTTCACCTTCTCCCCGCCCGTCGTCGTCACCTCGACGGGCATACCGCGCCTCAGCAGCTCGGCGTCCTCACCCGGCACGGCCGCCTCCACGAGCAGTTCGGAGCCGGTCACGGTGCCGACCGGGCCCGAGGGCGCGTCGCCGGTCTTCACGGTCACCTTGTCCAGCCGTACGGGCAGCTCGGGGAAGAAGACGACCTCGCCGGCCGGGACCTTCGTCCCGTAGGTGGCCTGGAAGCTGCTGAGGGCGTTGTTCGCCATGTCCAGGGACTTCTGCGCGGACCTGAGCTGTATCGCCTGGACCTGCCGGTCGGTGCTGGACTGCGCGTCCGTACGAGTCCCCGCGCTCGCCTCGTCACCGGTCTCGGCACCAGTGCCGGTGCCCGAACCAGTCTCCGTACCGGTGCTCGCCTTCCCGCCCGTCCCTGTCCCCGCTCCGGTGCCGGAGCCGTCGCCCGCGCTCCCGCTCCGCGTCGTGAGCAGCGCCTCCTGCGCGCTGGACACCGCCTGCTGGAGCTGGCCCAGTTGCTGCTGGTCCTCCGCGCTCGGCTGCTGGGCCTCGTACCCCTTGTTCCGGTACCAGTTGGTGACCGCCGTGGCCGTGGCCTGGCCGAACGTGCCGCCGGCCGACCCGGGGTCGAACCCGAGCCGCCGCAACGCCTTCTGGAGCTGCTTCACGTCGTCGCCGGTGGCTCCGGGGCCCATCGCGCGGTACATCGGTACGGGTCCGGCGAGCGCGAGCACCGGGCGGCCGTTGACCGTCATCAGTACGTCGCCCTCCTTGACCTTCGTACCCGCGACCGGTGCCTTGGTGACCCGCTGCTCCGAGCCCTCGCCGGCCGGGCTCGTGACCGCCCCGGTGCCGACCGAGCCGGCCAGCGAGAGCGGTCGGGGCGAGGTGAACGCCACCGTCCCGGTCGCCACCACGGTCGCGGTGAGCGACCGCCGCTCCGCCTCCACGGTCACCGGGCCGGCCTTCGGCGCGTTGTGCGAGGCGGCGGCGTCGGCGGGCGAGCGCACTTGCGTACCGGCGAACCAGCCCCCGGCGCCGACCAGCACCACCGCGCCGACCAGGGCGCCCAGCTGTCGGCGGCTGCCGAGCCGCTTCACGCGCCGTCACCCCAGTACGGGTTGGCCTTCTCCTTGGGGAAGTACGCGGCGCGGAACTTCTTGCCGCACTCCAGGTCCTTCAGAGCGATGTCGATGTCCGCGGTGAGCAGCGGCATCGCCTGCTCCTTGGTCCACTCGCTCCTTTCCTCCGGGAGCTTGCCGGCGAGGTCGATCCGCACCATGTAGGCCATGCCGGTCGGCTGGGTGGTGGAGACCGGGATGCCCTGCGCCTTCAGACAGGTGGCGTACTGCTGGGCGAGCTGCACCAGTTGGGTGTCGCCGTTGAGCGCCAGCCCGTTCTGGCGGTTCTCCTCGGTCCTGGCGTTCTGCTTCTTCTTCTCCGCCGCGGCGCTCAACGGAGGCCCGTACGCCGCGGTGTTCCCCTCAAGGGTGCAGCCGGCGTCCTTCTCCTCTCCCTTGCTCTTGGCCGCGGGACCGTACAGCGCGTCCTCGTACGCCTTCAGCTGTGCCGGGGTCAGTCCCTTGGTGTCGTCGTCCACGGGGTCGAGGGTCTTTCCGCCGACCTTGCCGCCCGCGTTGCTGAAGGGGACGTTCGGGTCGTCGGGGTAGGCCGCCGCCGCGTAGGTCCCGAAGCCGTACTTCTGGCGGTACTTCTTCGCCGCCGCGTAGTCCTCGCCGTCACCGTCGGAGTTGACGTCGGCCGAGGGTGCCGTCGCCACGTGCGGTGAGTAGGTGAACCCCTCCTTCTTCATACAGGCCGCGATGGCGTTCTCCCGGACGTACTCCTTCTTGGCTTCGGCGTTCACGCCCTCCGGGATGTTGAGCTGCACGGCACCGTCGACGTTCTTCGTGCCGCCGCCCGCCGCGGAACTCCCGCTGTTCTTGCCGTCCTCGTCGCCCGAACCGCCGCCGCAGGCGGCCAGCAGGGGGAGCATGCCGACCGCGAGGGCCGTGATCAGGGAACTGCGCAGGGTGTTTTTGGGCATGCCCATGACACCTCTCCATTCGGGTCGGGTTGTGTTCTTGCCGGGTCTGGTTGTGTTCTTGCCTGTCGGTTACGGACCTGTCAGCCGCCGGTCTCCTTGACGGCGTCGAAGAGCCGGGGGTCGGTGGCCAGCCGGTACAGCGTCTGGCGGACCGAATCCGAGTACTCCTGGCCGCGCCTGCGGTTCTCGCCGGACTCGCTCGCGATCGCCTGCACGGTCCATCCGCCCGAGGTCACGTAGGCGACGCCCATCGCGTAGTCGTCGCTCTCGTCGCTCTTCGGTTCGGGCAGCTCCTGCTGGGGCACGTAGTACTCCAGCAGGTTGTCTCCCTCTTTCCTGGGGACGACGTGGCACTTCGTCAGCCGGCCGCCCCATGGGGTCGTGAGTGTGCGGCCGACACCGTCCCGGCACCCCACCGAGCCCGACGGGAGCAGGGACTGACCGGTCGCGGATCGCTCGACCGACACGTACAGATAGCTCGGACGACCGGACGCGTCGACCCAGCGGAAGTAGCGCCGCTCCCCGTCCGGACGCTTCGGATCCGCCGGCTCGACCGTGCCGGACTTCGCCGTGACGACCGACCGCAGCAGCCCCAGCGAGGGGTACCAGACCGACGGCTCCGCGGCCGGCGGCGCGGGCGCACGTTCCACCGGCGACGGGATCACGACGGACCCGCCGACGATCACGGCGGCGACCGCCGCCACGGCGCTCAGCGCCACCCCGATCCGGCGCCGACGGCGGATCCGCCTGCCGCGCACGGTCGCGCCCGGCACCAGATCCGGCATCGGCGGCTCCGCGTCAGGACTCAGCCTGCCCAACG
Organism: Streptomyces phaeochromogenes; assembly: GCF_001418655.1. GTDB lineage: Bacteria > Actinomycetota > Actinomycetes > Streptomycetales > Streptomycetaceae > Streptomyces > Streptomyces phaeochromogenes. The sequence continues at coordinate 19,535 of NZ_LIQZ01000066.1, forward strand.
CGTCGACGAGGGCGAACTCGTACGCGTCCTCGCTTCCGTTCCCGTTCCCGTTCCTGTTCCCGCGCCCGCCGGCGCCGGACTCCCCAGCCATGCTCACCACCCCGCCCTCAGATATCCGCTGCCCGAGTCCATACCTGCACCGCCACCGCCACTGCTACCGCCACGGCCACCGCTTCCGCCACCGCTTCCGGGTGGCGACGGCGCCAGTGGCGTGTCGCCCAGGATCCGGCGCAGTGCGGCCAGTCCCCGGGAGGTCTGGCTCTTCACCGTGCCGACACTGCACCCCAGCGCCGCCGCGGTCGCCTCCACGCTCTGGTCCTCCCAGAACCGCAGCACCAGCACCGCCCGGCTGCGCGCGGGCACCTGCCGCAGCGCGGCCAGCAGCGTCAGCCGGAGCTCCGGGTCCCGCGCCGGTGCCGCGATGTCGAACTCGTACGCTCTCGGCCGCTCCCACCAGCGCCGCCGCCGGGTCTCGTCCACGAAGGTCCGGAACAGCACCTTGCGGGCGTAGCCGTCGGGACTGTCCAGCCGCACCCGGCGCCACGCCGCGTAGAGCTTCGCGAGCGCCGTCTGCGTCAGGTCCTCGGCCAGGTGCCAATCACCGCACAGCAGATACGCCGTACGGCGCAGTTGCGCCTGGCGGCTGCGCGCGAACTCGTCGAAGTCGAGCCCGACTTCGACCGCGCCGCCGGTGTCGGAGACGTCCTGTTCGTCCGGCGTCCGGATCACAGGCCCCCTCCGCCCGGCACCGCAGCGGCGCGCGGTGAGAAGTGCTTCATGCCGTACTTACGGACCGGGCGGCCCGGGAGGTTGTCACGGATCCGAGAAAGTTTCGCGAACCCATGGTCGTCGCCCCGCCGCTACGCCGGTCGGCCCAGTGCGATGAGCGCGATCACCTGCCAGAAGGACATGGTCGGAACGAGGCCCAAGCATGGACGAGGCGCAGGCAGGGGCGAGGCCCGAAGCGCGGACGGGTGCCTGGGCACGGAAGAGCGGCACCGCCGAACCAAGACACCCGATCGGAAGTACTCATGCGAGCAACACTGATCTACGGCGCCGGCGACATCCGCGTCGAGAACGTCCCCGACCCGAGGATCCACCGGCCCACCGACGCGGTCGTCCGGGTGCTGCGCTCCTGTATCTGCGGCAGCGACCTGTGGCCGTACGGGTCGCGGGAGGCCACCGAGCACGGGGACCGCATCGGCCACGAGTTCCTCGGCATCGTCGAGGAACTCGGCTCCGACGTGTCCGGCCTGAAGCGGGGTGACCTGGTCGTCGCCCCCTTCGTCTGGTCGGACAACACCTGCGACTTCTGCGCAGAGGGCCTGCAGACCTCCTGCCGGCACGGCGGCTTCTGGGCCTCGCAGGACGTGGACGGCGGCCAGGGCGAGGCGGTACGCGTCCCGCAGGCCCAGGGCACGCTGGTCAAGCTGCCGGTGGCCGAGGACTCGGCCCTGCTGCCGTCCCTGCTCACCCTGTCCGACGTGTTCTGCACCGGCCACCACTGTGCGGTCACCGCCGGGGTCGGCCCCCGTACGACCGTCACGGTCGTCGGCGACGGAGCGGTGGGCCTGTGTGCCGTGCTGGCCGCGAGGCGGCTCGGCGCGGAGCGGATCATCCTGATGGGCAGGCACAAGGGCCGCACCGACCTGGGCCGCGACTTCGGCGCCACCGACGTCGTCGCAGAACGCGGCGAGGAGGGCATCGAGCGCGTACGGGAACTGACCGGCGGCGACGGCACCCACACCGTCCTGGAGTGCGTCGGCACACTGCCCGCCCTGCACATGTCGGTCGGCGCGGTCCGAGCGGGCGGCACGATCAGCCGGGTCGGCGCACCCCAGTACCCCGAAGTCCCCTTCGGCTTCCCGGAGTTCGCAAGCAACCTCACCCTCACCGGCGGGATGGCCCCGGCCCGCGCGTACATCGAGGAACTCCTCCCCGACGTACTGGAGGGCCACATCGAGCCGGGCCGCGTCTTCGACCGCACGGTCGACATGGACGGCGTACCGGAGGGTTACCGCGCGATGGCGGACCGAGAGGCGCTGAAGGTTTTGGTCGAGCCGTGAGCCGTGAGCCGTGAGCCGTGAGCCGTGAGCTGAGGGCTGACGGCGGGTGTCGGCATGGAAGCCGTCGACGCAGCCCCTACCGCGTCCGTCGTGAATGCCGGTTCCGGCGTCGGCGCAGAGTGAGGGCACAGGCAAGCATCCCGAGGCCCCAGGCGATCAGGAGGGCACCCCACAGTGGCATGGTCACCTCCGGTATCAGGAGGCGGATCTCGACGCTCTGACGGTTCTCGAAGATGAAGACCAGAGCGATCGCACTGATCAGAACGAACGGCACGAGCCGCCGAACACCGGGCCGCGAGAAGAACGGCGTATGCGCCTTGTGATCTGTACCGGTCTCAGCCATGGGGCCGCCTCTCCATCACGCACGCACCCCTGCATCCAGCGTCCTCTTCCAGGCCGGGACCCGCCACCGAAGGCACCGTGCGGGGGCGGCAACGCCTCGTCGTGGCCGGTCGAAAATAATCCACAGGGGCCTGTTGACCTGCGGCGGAGTGCCGGGACGAGGCCGGTGTCAGTGCCGCTTGTTAGTTTCCCCGGTGGATGGAGACCGGTCAGAGAACCTTCGAGGTCCGCGGTCAAGAGGGGTGGGCACAAAGGTCCCCGGGAGCCACCTCGGGACTATGCCGAAAGCCGTGGATCCCCACCCCTCTCATCCTCCTTGAGGAGAGCGACGGACCGGTGCGGAACGATCTGTTCGAGGCGGCACTTGGTCAGTACTGTCTCCCCCAGCGTCTATCTGAGTGGCAGGGGGACATGTCAGGAGAGCTGTTCACCTTGATCGGCGTGCTCGTCGGCGCAGCTGCTTCCTACATCGGTGGAGCGTTGATGGAGAGGTCGCGGTGGCGTCGCCAACTCTCGACGAGGTGGGACGAACGCCGCTTGGAGGCATACCTCCGATACGCCGACGCCATCAAGAGGTTCACGTCGGTGGCCGGCCGCCTGGCAGCAGGCAAAGGGCTCTTCGACCTGCCCCAACCGCTCGCCCAGGACGTCGGTTTGGAGCGCTTGGCCGACGCCGAACTGGAGCGTGGGTACGCCTTCGAAGCTGTCCTCCTCATGGGAGACGCCGAGACCATCTCGGCAGCAAGGGCCCTGCAGCGTCATGCGTGGGTCCTGGAGCAGCTCGTTCGTGACATGCGCCCTGGCACGGCGGAGGACTGGACGCAGGCGTTCGGACAGTTTCAGGAGAAGCGCGATGAGTACTACGTCGCGGCACGCACGAGCCTGGGCGTGTACGCAGCGTTTCGGCTGCGAGCCGAAGACCCGGTCATCCTCGGCCAGGACCCCCGCCAGCTCTAGGTGATGATCGTCGGGGAGAGCGATGCGACGTTCCCCGTGTCCTCAACGCCTCTGTGTCCTCCGTGTCCCCCGCCTCCCCGGACACGCCCACGCGGCCGGCCGGACAGTCCCCCGTGCCATCCGACCGGCCATCGGTTGTACGAATCGGGACGTTATCGGGGGGTGGGTGGGCGGGTCTTGGACGAATTTGACCTCGTGGGGACGGCCAAGGCGCCTTCCACTCGGCGGGCGGCCATCATCTGGCCGGGGGTGGTGCCGGCGATGGCGCGGAACTCGCGGTTGAGGTGGGCCTGGTCGTAGAAGCCGCAGGCCGTTGAGATCTCGGTGAGGCTCGCGGCCCCGGGGTTGAGCAT
>NZ_LIQZ01000660.1 GCF_001418655.1 Streptomyces phaeochromogenes
CGCCCTGGGCCAGGGCCTTCTTGAACTCGGCGGCGGTGACGTAGCCGTCCCCGTCCACGTCGATACGCTCGAACGCCTTGCGTGCTTCCTCGATGTCCGCCACCGGACCCGCCCCTTCTGATGTGCCGTACTTGCCGAGGTCAGATTAGCTGCCGAGCTGAGCGCGCAGCGCGGCGACCACCCACGCGAACGCCTCCCGGTGCGTGGACAGCGGCTCGGCCCCCGTACGAGCGCCGGCAGTTCCCGGAAGCGGGCGACCTCGGCCCGGCTCGCCGACACCATGTGGTCCAGTACGGCGGCCCTGTCGGCGTCGCCGAGCACCTCGGCCAGGACCGTGGCGGCCTCCGGGGCGTCCGGCGCCAGACCCCGCTCCCGTGCGTGCCTCACCGGCCGGCTGCAGCAGCTCGGCGAGCTCGACCCAGGCGGCCACCTGCTCGGTCGTGGGGTCGTCGGGCAGGTCGGGCACGCCGAAACTCAGTCGGGTGCGGATGGTGCGCACCGGCAGTCCGGTGCTCCGGGAGAGCTGCCCGATGGTGAGCAGCCCGGTGCCGTCGTCGATCATGGGGTGGAGTCTGGGCCTTCCAGTGGGTGGAGACTCAAGAGACGGGCGAGGGAAGGGGAGGCGCGGTGGCAGGCACTCTGCGGGACATTCTCGACGCGGCGGCGCGAGGAGTCTTCCCGCCTCCCGACGGCGGTACGACGGTCGTGCCGCAGCACGCCCACCGGGACGCCGGGGTCATCGCCTTCACCGCGCACTCCGTCGTCTTCACCGACGAGGGGGAGGGCTGGGTGCGCGAAACGCTGGCCGCCGCCGACTGCGATCCGCTCGCGGCGACCATGAACCCGCGTTTCCTGGCCACGTTCATGGCACGTACGGGGCGTACGACGGACACGATCGACCTGCTGACGGTCGCCGCGCCGCTGTCCGGCCCGCCGCCGCTGAGGCTGACGGAACTCGACGATCCCGGCCATCCCCGGGTCGCCCGGGCCCGCGAGCGGCGGGACGACGTGCGGGTGTGGGCCGCCGACGGGGGCGTACTCGTCCTGGGGCGTGGGGTCGCGGGTCGGCCGGAGGCCGCGATCGAGGTGGCCGAGGGGGTACGGCACCGGGGGCTGGGG
>NZ_LIQZ01000661.1:0-544 GCF_001418655.1 Streptomyces phaeochromogenes
AGTGGGGGCCGTGTGCGGTGCTAGGGGCGGACCGTGCGTGGGCCCGTGACCTCCGCGCCCAACTCGGTCACCCGGCGGCGCAGTTCACGGTCGGCGGTGACCACCAGGCGTGGGCGGTCCGCGGCCTCGGCGGTCACTTCCACGATGCGGTCGTCGCCGCTGCCGGGCGCCTCGTCGACCCGTACACCCGGTACGGAGGCGATGCCGCGAGCGCCTCCCTCGACCACCAGGACCAGCTCCAGGGGACCCGGGTGCCCCGGCAGCCCGTCGGTGGCGTACGGGACGAGCAGGTCCCGCAGGCGCTCCGCGGCGCCCCGGCGGTCGCGCCACCAGCCGTCGGGCACGGACCCGACCACATTGGCGGCGTCGACGATCACGAGCAGCGGGGCTTCCATGTGGCCAGGGTCGCACGGAGGGGGATCACACGGCCCGATTAGAGTGGGGGAGTGTCAATGGTCCGCACAGTGAACGGTGACTGGCTCATACGCGGCCGGGACGGCCGACTCGGCGCCTACGCTCCGCGTGAGGAAGCGGTGTGGTGCTG
>NZ_LIQZ01000661.1:576-1304 GCF_001418655.1 Streptomyces phaeochromogenes
CGGGCGTACCGGCCGTCACGGTCGACGCGCAGGGCCGCGCCCATGTCTTCGTACCCAACAGGGGCGGCGGCGTCAGCATGCGCGGCCAGAAGGAACGCGGCGGGTGGGGTCCGTGGCGTGACCTCAAGGGCCGTGAGGTCGAGGGCGAACTGGCCGCCGTGACCCGGGCGTCCGGGCTCGTCGAGCTGTACGCGGCCTCGCCTGCGGGCATCCTGCGCTGGACCCAGCTGGGCCCCGGCCACATCCCCGCGCTCGACGAGGAGCCGCTCAAGGTGGCGGCGCGGCCTGGCACGTTGCGGGCCCTCACCACTTCCGAAGAGCACGTGACGCTCTTCTTCACGGACGAGACGGACACGGTGTGCGCGTGGCGGGCGGGGAGTGAGCCCGTGGCGCTTCTGACCTGTGCCGGGCCGGGGCCGGTGTCCGCGATTCGCTGCACGCTCGACGGGGTCGACTGCACGTTGCTCGCCCAGCGGTCCTTGAGTGGCCGGGTCGCCTTCGCCGCCTATCCGACCGAGCGGGAGTCGGCGGGTGCGTGGTGGACCGAGTCGGGGCCCCAGCTCCCCTCGGACGTCCAGCTGTCGCTGGCCCACGACCACGAGGACCGCGTCACGGCCGCCACCCTCCAGCCGACCACCGGCCAACTCCTCCTGACCCGCCGCAAGGACGAACCGGGCTTGGCCCTGGAGGCCTGGCACACCATTTGATCCGCCCCCGCCGCCCCTACC
>NZ_LIQZ01000662.1 GCF_001418655.1 Streptomyces phaeochromogenes
CCTCCTTGACGGCCTCGCCGAGGTCGTCGGTCCCGCGGAGTCCGGCGGCGGTGAGGGTGCGGGTCTGGTGCAGGAAGCGGGGTTCGTCGAAGGCGGCGAGGGCCTCGCGGACTTCGGGGAGGTGGGGATGTTCGGCGTGCAGGGCGGCTGAGAGCTGGGACTTGACGACGGGGACGCGGGCGGCGGCCAGCGCGTCCAGGGCGGTGTTCGGATCTTCGAAGGAGGTGGCAAGGTGGCAGGTGTCGACGCAGATCCCGATGCGGGGGTGGCCGATCGCGGTGAGCGGGGCGATGGCGTCGGCCGTGGTCTCGACGGTGCAGCCCGGCTCGGGCTCCAGGCCGATACGGATGGAGCGGCCGGTCAGCTCCTCCAGCGCGTCGAGACGTTCGGCGAGGGTGGTCAGGGCCGCGTGGGCCCGGGCGGCGCGGTCGTCGTCGTACACCGTGCGCCAGGCGAGCGGCAGGGTCGAGATGGTGCCTTCGGTGACGTCGTCGGGGAGGAGTCCGGCGAGGACGCGGGCGAGGGCCGTGGTGTGTTCGAGCCGCTCGGGGTCGGCCCAGTCCGGCTTGTAGACGCGGTACTTGACCTCCTCGGCGCCGAACCCTTCGTACGGGAAGCCGTTGAGGGTGACGACTTCGAGGCCGCGGAGGTCGAGTTCGGTGCGCAGCCCGCGCAGGGCGGACGGGTCGGTGACGAGGGCGTGAGCGGCGTCCTTGGCGAGCCACAGGCCGATGCCGAGACGGTCGCGGCCGAGGCGTTTGCGTACGGGTTCGCAGTGGTCGCGGAGCTGGGCGAGGACGCCGTCGAGGGTCTCGGCGGGGTGGACGTTGGTGCAGTAGGCGAGGTGGACGGTGGAGCCGTCGGGGTGGCGGAAGCGCATCGGTCACACCCCCGTCGTCGTCGGGTCGGTGTCCGGGACTGTGTCCGGGACCGTCTTCGGGACGCCGCGGAGGATGGAGTTGCCCTCGTGGGTTGCGTCCGTGCCGGCGACGTCCAGGTCGAGGCGTCCGCTGAGTCCGTAGAAGGCGACGGGGTTGCGCCACAGCACCTGATCGACGTCGTCCTCGGTGAACCCGGCCTTCAGCAGGGCGTCCGCGACCTTGCGGGTCTTCAACGGGTCGCTCTTGCCCCAGTCGGCGGCCGAGTTGACCAGAACCTTCTCCGGTCCGTACTCCTGCAGGACCGCGACCATCCGTTCCTCGTCCATCTTGGTGTCCGGATAGACCGAGAAGCCGAGCCAGCAGCCGCCGTCCTTGGCCTCCTTGACCGTGGTCTCGTTGAGGTGGTCGATCAGGACGTGGTCCGGGNNCCCGGACCACGTCGAGGGTGCGGCGCAGACCGGCCAGCTTGTCGCGGTGCGGGGTGTGCACGAGCGCGGGCAGCTCAAAGGTGGCGGCGAGCTGGAGCTGGGCGGCCAGGGCGGTGTCCTCGGCGGGGGTCATCGAGTCGTAGCCGATCTCGCCGACGGCCACGACGTGGTCCTTGACGAGATACCGGGGCAGCTCGTCGAGGACGGGCACGCAGCGGGGGTCGTTGGCCTCTTTGGGGTTGAGGGCGAGCGTGCAGTGGTGGGCGATGCCGTACTGGGCGGCGCGGAAGGGTTCCCAGCCGAGGAGGGAGTCGAAGTAGTCGAGGAAGGAGGCCGCCGAGGTGCGGGGCTGGCCGAGCCAGAAGGCGGGTTCGACGACGGCTCTGACACCGGCCTCGTACATGGCTTCGTAGTCGTCGGTGGTCCGTGACGTCATGTGGATGTGGGGGTCGAAGATGCGCATCAGGACTCCTTGCCGTCGCTGCCGTGGGGGGCGTCGGTGCCGGGCGGGGTGGCCGGGTGCTCGGTCAGGGACAGGACGTGGTGCAGGTCATGAGGTACGGGACGGCCCGCG
>NZ_LIQZ01000663.1 GCF_001418655.1 Streptomyces phaeochromogenes
CGCCGGACCCGATCCGAACCCCCCGCGCCCAATCCGCCGCCCGCATCGGCTTCTTCCCCTGAGCCTGCACCCACAGCAACTCAACGGCACACGACCCGGTCCCCACGTACACATTGTTCTTGCCGACCCCCAACGCCCCCGGAGCAAGATCCGTCCGCTCAGGAGCAAGCGCAACCTGGATCAACTTGAGCCGCTCCCCCCGGAACACGGTCCAAGCCCCCGGCGCGGGCGTACACCCGCGTACGACCCGGTCGACACGGAGCGCGGGCGCGGCCCAGTCCACATGCGCGTCCTCGACGCTGATCTTCGGCGCCAGCGTGACCCCGTCCCCCGGCTGCGGCACCGCCTTGAGCGTGCCGTCCTCGATCCCGTCCATGGTCGCGGCAAGCAGCCCCGCTCCCGCGAAGGCGAGCCGCGTCAGCAGATCCCCGCTGGTGTCGGTGGGCCGCACCTCCTCGGTGACCGTCCCGTAGACGGGCCCGGAGTCGAGCCCCTCCTCGATGAGAAACGTGGAGGCCCCGGTGATCTCGTCCCCGGCCATGACCGCGTGCTGCACGGGCGCCGCCCCACGCCAGGCGGGCAGCAGCGAGAAGTGCAGATTGACCCAGCCCTGGGCGGGGATGTCGAGCGCGACCCGGGGCAGCAGCGCACCGTAGGCGACCACGGGGCAGCAGTCCGGCGCGATCTCCCGCAGCCGCGCCAGAAACGCCTCGTCCCGCGGCTTCACCGGCTTCAGCACCTCGATGCCGGCCTCCTCCGCCCGCTCGGCGACGGGGCTCGCGACAAGCCTCCGTCCCCGCCCCGCCGGCGCGTCGGGCCGGGTGACGACGGCGGCCACCTCATGCCGCCCGGAGGCGATCAGGGCGTCCAGAGCGGGAACGGCGACCTCGGGGGTACCGGCGAAGACGAGCTTCATGGGTGGCAGTCGGCCTCTCGGGCGAGTTCATGACGGGCAGCACACCAGTCTATGGGGCGGCGTGGACGGCGCGAGCGGTGCGGGCAGTTCGGGCGGTACTCACTCGTCGCGAGGCCGAAGGCGAAGACCAGAGAGGCCGAGGGCGGAGACCAAGACGAAGGCCGAGGCGAGCGCACGCCCAGCCGCCGGGGGCGTACGCATATGCCCCCACGCCCCATAAGCGTGACCACTCACCCTCAAACGCGTTGGTCAAGAAAGAGTTGACCAAAACGGGCCGCACTCGCGGCCCGGTCCTTTTCAACGCCGGTTCGAGAGGCTTGTTCATGGCCGACCACGCAACCCACGACGCCCAGGCTCGGGCCAGCCTGCACTTGCTGGTGCGGGACATCGAGCGGGTCCGCCGGCAGGTGGACGCACTGCGCACGCTGACTGCCCAGCTGGGCAACGTCTACCGCCCGCGCCGCTCCGGCCCGTCCACGGGCTTCGTCGTCTACGGGCGGGCGCCCGCCCCGACCGTCCGCCTCGCGCAGGAGCTGCGGGACAGCGTCGAGACCCTGGTCACGGCCGCCGTGGACTTCGACCGCTCACTGGGCTTCTCGTGGGACGCGGTGGGCTCGGCGCTGGGGGTCACCAAACAGGCGGTGCACCGCCGTTACGGCGCCCGCCGGGCCGCGGCCCAGGCCGCCGCGGAGGCCGAGCGCGCCACGGAGCCGTCGGGTTCCTCCCGCACGGTCGCCGTCAACACCGGACTCCCCACGGTCCCCGCGGCCCGTTCCATGCCGATGCCGATGCCCACGCAGCCGACGGCGGGCAGCTCCACGCTCCGCGAGGAGATCAGGCCGACCGCCTTCCCGGGCCCGCGCAACGGCTGACCCCACACCCACCCGTCTGCCCCCGACCAACCTCGGGGGCAGACCCATTTGCCCGAACGAACAGCCACCGCAGGCACCCGGGCCGGACGCCGAGCCCCCGGCGTACGCAGCGCAGCACTGCACCCCGCACCGAACGGTCACCCGATATCCGGCGGATCAACCCGAATCCGCACCACATCACTCCCCCCACCGCCACCGC
>NZ_LIQZ01000664.1 GCF_001418655.1 Streptomyces phaeochromogenes
CGACCGGGCCGGGCGCCGGACCGTGCGACCAGACCGGGAGCCGGACCGCGAAGGCGTCCCCGGCACGGAACACGTCCGACACGGGGCACGTTCGGAACGGGGCACGTTCGGAACGGGGCGCGCCCGGCAAGGGGCACGCCCGGCGCAGGCTCCGGCACGTTTCCGGCGGCTCGCGCTGGTCCGCCACGCACCTGTGCGGAGTAGCCTGAGGTCACCGAGGGCATTTCGTACGCCGGCCTTCATGCCTACGTCGTTCTCGGTGAGCGTCGACACCGGACGGCTGCCCGCGGGCCGCGGTCCGGAGACAGGTTCGCGCGATGTCCGCGACCACCGATCGTCCCCCTCTGCGGATCGTCCCCTACAGGGCCCCGACCGCCCGCCTCGCGCTGAAACCCGCGAACACCCCCACAGGACTGCCTGGGCTGACTGGGCTTCCAGACCTTCTGGACGGCGCCTGGTGGCCCCGCTCCCGCGACCTGGCCCACGAACTCTCCGCCCTGGCCGACGTCCTGGACCCTCTGGGCGGCCGGATCACCCGGATCGCCGTCAACTCCCGTTACTGGCCGGTCGTCCCCCGCCGGATCCCCGTGAACGGCCATGCGGTGAAGGTGGGTTGGTTCACCACGGAGCTGGACCCACACAAGATCCTGCTGCTCTCCCACACCACCGGCCGCTGGAACCTCCTGGTGATCCCTCCGGAGGCCGACGCCTCCACGGCCGCCCGCCTCATGGCAGCCGCGAGCGACAGCACGGGCCCGTCCACGACCGCGACCGCCACGGAACTCATCGCCGCGGAACACGCCCTGCACGGCGCCCCGGCGACAGACGGGGCAAAGGATCCCTCAGAAGCGGAAGCCTGGGAGGACGACGAGATCGCCCCTCCCCTGATCCCTCTGGTCCCGCAGATGCCACAGATGCCACTGGTCAAGGAGGCCGCGCTCGCCCGGCCCGTCCACCCGGTCACGGGGCGGTGACCGGCATGACCGGCGCCCTGGCGGCCAGCGTGCTGCTGATCCTGACAGTCGTGGCGACCCGCCTGCACCCGCGCCGCCGCCGGAACACACGCCACTAGGGGACCGGGGATACCGGGCGGGCGTGCCGGGCGGACAGGTGGGCCAATGCGGGTACCGGGCGGACAGCGGGCCGACGCGGTACCCGCCCGCCGAATCGCACGCCTGCACGCCTCAGGTCAATGTGCAGGGGCCCCCTTCCGGGACCGGGTCGCACGGAGCCGGGGGAGGGAGTAGACATGGTGGCATGAGCGACAGTGATGCGCCTGGTTGGAGAGAGAGCCCGGGCATCAGGACGGACCCCGACGCCGATGCGGACGCCGAAGTACAAACAGATGCGGACCCCGACCCGGAACTCGCCCACACCCGCTCCCCCTCCTCCACAGCCGAAGCTGAGGCCGAGGCTGAAGCCGACATCGACATCGACTTCGCGAAGGTCTTCCAGGCCCTGCCCAGCCCGGTCATGCTGCTCGCGCCCGACCTGACGATCCTCGGTGCGAACCGGGCCTATGTGCAGATCTCGGGCCGTGGCCTGGACGAGCTGGTCGGCCGGTTCATCTTCGACGTGTTTCCGGACAGCCCCACCGAGGAGGCCAGCGGCGCCCGGACCCTGCGTACCTCGCTCGAACGGCTGCTGGCCACCGGCGAGCGGGACACCATGGCGCTGCAGAAGTACGACGTGGAGGTGCCCGACCGGCCGGGCGTGTTCGAGGAGCGTTACTGGAGCACGGTCAACATCCCGGTCCTCGACGCGGACGGCCGGGTGTCGCTCATCGCCCACCGGGTCGAGGAGGTCACGGCCCTGGTCCGCGCCCGCGAGGCCGCCGACCGGACGCCGGGCACCCAGCACGCCTCCCTCACCACGCTCAGTCACGAGGACGCGATGACCGCCGACCTCCTGACCCGCTCCCAGGAGCTGCAGGAACTCAACGAGGAGCTGCGCAAGGCCCACGCCCGCACGCACGAGGTCGCGGTCACCCTGCAGCGCGCCATGCTGCCCGGCACCGCGCTGCCGCGGCACGACTTCGCCGCCGTCCGCTACCAGCCCGCGGCCAGCTTCCTCAACGTATGCGGCGACTGGTACGACCTGATCGACCTCGACGAGGACCGGCTGGCCGCGGCGGTCGGTGACGTCGTCGGGCACGGGCTGGAGGCGGCCGGGGTCATGGGCCAGCTGCGCAGCGCGCTGAGCGCGGCGATCCGGGCGACCGGCCGGCCCGCGGACGCGCTGACGACCCTCGCGCAACACGCGCACACCGTCGAGGGCGCGCTGGCCACGACGGCCGTGCAGGCGGTGATCGACCGGGCCGCGCACACGGTCACGTACAGCTGCGCCGGCCACCCGCCGCCGCTCCTGGCCCACCCCGACGGAACGGTCGAACTGCTCGACACGGCCACCGACCCGCCCCTCGCCGCCTCCGACGACACCATCCCCCGCACCCAGGCGACGGTGTCCTACACCCCCGGCGCCACCCTCGTCCTCTACACCGACGGCCTGATCGAACGCCGCACCGAGGACATCGACCAAGGCCTCCACCGCCTCACCGCCAGCCTCAAACACCACCACACCCTGCCCCCCGAACCCCTGGCAGACGCAATCCTGACGGACCTGGTCCCGGCCCCCCGCCGGGGCCCGGACGACGACACGGCACTGGTGGTGATCCGACTGTGACGGGTCACCGCAGCGAGCTGTGTCGGCCAATTCACTGAAGCCTTCTCGGCAGAGCACCGTTCGAGACTGTTCGGCCTGGACTCCCGGTGGCCTCGCTTGATCCAATGGTGGATGACATCGTTCTGGACAGGCACGCGGATACGGCTGCGCGGGATCGAGCCCGAGGACTGGACCGGGTTCATGCGGTTCGCTGTGGATGAGGAGCGGTTGGGGGATGCGGTGCAGCCGCCCCGTTCCGCCGAGGGGTATCGCGCCTGGGCGAAGGAGCAGGCCGCCGCCGGGACCGATGGTGACTGTTTTCGGCTGGCCATCGAGGCTCTCGACACCGGGGAGATCGTCGGCGCCGTCTCCACCGGCCATGCCGATCCGCAGGCGGGGCGGTTCGAGTACGGCGTCACGGTCGGGGCGGGGCATCGGCGCAAGGGCTACGCGGTGGAAGCCGTGGTGATGCTGCTGCGGTTCATGTTCGCCGAGCGGCGCTATCACAAGTGCGAAGCGCGGGTCTTCGACTACAACCAGGGGTCGTTGGCGCTCCATCACCGGCTCGGTTTCGTCGAGGAGGGGCGCCTCCGCGATCACGTGTTCCTCGCGGGCCGGCACCACGATCTCGTCCTCCTGGGCATCCTCGCCGACGAGTTCGACCGACTGCACCCGCCGGCCTAGCCGCTCCGGACGCTCCGGACGCCCTGGCCGCCCTGGCCGCCCTTCGGCACGTCAGCCACGCGGTCTTGCCTTCGGTGAATTCATCCACCACCATCTCGCCGATGGATAAAATATTGAACCGGACCCGGAGAGTCAGGACCCTCACGGTCGGGCTTCTCGTCGGCCTGGTCCTGGGTGGGCCGGGTGTGCCGGGTGTCGCTCCAGCCACCCCCGCCGTAGCG
>NZ_LIQZ01000665.1 GCF_001418655.1 Streptomyces phaeochromogenes
CGATCTCGTCGCCGTAGTAGACGGCGGGGAGCGTGGGCCAGGTGAGCTGGAAGGCGAAGGCGGCGGGGAGCTGTTCGGCCGTGCGGGGGCCGCAGTTGAGGCGCGAGAAGTCGTGGTTGGCGGTGGGCAGGGAGATGAAGCCGCTGTCACCCAGGGCTGACGAAGCCCGCTGCCAGGCCTCGACGAACGGGCGGGGCGAGCCCTTGCCGCTCGGGTCGAAGAAGCAGTCGAGCGGGTCCCAGGTCTCATTGACGGTACCGGTGCCGTTGCTCCACAGCGAGCGCAGCGCCAGGCCGTCGGTGGGGCCGCCGAAGTGCAGGAAGAAGTCCGTGTGGAAGCCCGCCGGGACCGACACCTCGGGCTCGCCCCACTCGGAGAGCAGCACCGCGTCCGGGTGCGTACGGTCCAGCCAGTGCCGCAGCTCCGTCCAGATCCTGCTCGTCTCCGCCTTGTCCGGGTCGTCCTTGACGAGCGAGGCGGCCATGTCGACTCGGAAGCCCGAGAGGCCCAGGCTCAGCCAGTGGTCCATGACCGTGCGCAGGGCCTCACGGTTGGCGCGCGGCCCCTCCGCGTCCACCGGCTGCCGCCATGGCTCGGCCGAACTCTCGCGTGCGTAACCGAAGTTGAGAGCGGGCTGGAAGTCGAAGAAATTCGGCAGATACGCGCCGTGCCGGCTCCCCGGCGAGGCCACGAAACCGTCCGGCGTGACCCCCGACCGACCCTCCGGTGCCCAGATGTAGCGGTGGTCGTCCGGATCGTTCGCCGAGGCCCTGAACCACGGGTGCTCGGCGGAGGTGTGCCCGGCGACCAGGTCGAGGAGCACACGGATGCCGCGGCGGCCCGCCAGGTCGACGAGCTTCGCCAGGTCGTCGTTGGATCCGTAGCGCGGAGCCACGTTCAGATAGTCGGCGACGTCGTACCCGGCGTCCCCGAACGGCGAGTCGAAGCACGGGTTCAGCCAGACCGTGTTCACCCCCAGCCACTCCAGATGGTCGAGACGCTGGGCGATGCCGTCGAAGTCACCGATCCCGTCGCCGTTCGAGTCCGCGAACGACTGCG
>NZ_LIQZ01000666.1 GCF_001418655.1 Streptomyces phaeochromogenes
GCGCGGGGGCGGCGGTGGGGCCCGCGGACTGGTCCGCCTCGGCGCCCTACGAACTGGACGCGCTGCAGCACCTGTTCCTGTTCAGCCGGGCCGACACGATCTACGGCGGCTCGGACGAGGTTCAGCGCACGATCATCGCCGAGCGGGTGCTCGGCCTTCCCAGGGAACCGAAGGGTTGAGGTGGGCGCCATGCGGGGTGTGATCTTCGATGGGAAGCAGACCCAGGTGGTCGACGACCTGGAGATACGGGATCCGGGGCCCGGCGAGGTGCTCGTGGCGATCTCCGCGGCGGGGCTGTGCCACAGCGATCTCTCCGTGGTGGACGGGACCATACCTTTCCCCGTACCCGTGGTCCTCGGCCATGAGGGTGCGGGGGTCGTGGAGGCGGTGGGTGTGGGCGTCACCCATGTCCGGCCCGGGGATCATGTCTCCCTGTCCACCCTCGCGAACTGTGGGACCTGCGCCGAGTGCGACCGGGGGCGGCCCACCATGTGCCGCAAGGCCATCGGGATGCCGCAGCGGCCGTTCACGCGGGCGGGGCAGTCGTTGTACCAGTTCGCGTCCAACTCCGCCTTCGCGGAACGGACGTTGGTCAAGGCCGTGCAGGCCGTGCGGATTCCCGAGGACATTCCGATGGCCTCCGCCGCGCTCATCGGGTGCGGGGTGCTGACCGGGGTCGGGGCCGTGCTCAACCGGGCGCGGGTGGATCGCGGGGACAGTGTGGTCGTCATCGGTACCGGGGGGATCGGGCTCAATGTGATTCAGGGGGCGCGGATCGCCGGGGCGCTGACCGTGGTGGCGGTGGATTCGAATCCGGCGAAGGAGGGGGTGGCTCGGCGGTTCGGGGCCACGCACTTTCTGTCTTCGACGGAGGGGGTGCGGGAGGTTCTTCCTACGGGGGCGGATCATGCCTTCGAGTGTGTGGGGCGGGTGGAGCTGGTGCGGCAGGCCGTTGATCTGCTTGATCGGCATGGGCAGGCGGTGCTGTTGGGGGTTCCGGCGGCTACGGCCGAGGCGTCTTTTCTTGTCTCGTCGATGTACTTGGACAAGTCGATTCTTGGGTGTCGGTATGGGTCTTCTCGGCCTCAGCGGGATATCGCGTTGTACGCGGAGCTTTACCGGGAGGGGCGGTTGTTGTTGGACGAGTTGGTGACCGAGACGTATCCGGTGGAGGACTTCGAGAAGGCTGCGGCCGATGCGGGGGCCGGGCGGGTTGCCCGGGCTGTTCTTACGTTCTGAGTTACGTTGCCGGGTTGCCGGAGGCGTTTTTCGCCCCCGCCGCCCCTACCCATTCCCGTCCC
>NZ_LIQZ01000667.1:0-2136 GCF_001418655.1 Streptomyces phaeochromogenes
GCGAGGTCACCGGGCCCAGCGTCTGGGACGGCTACGCGGCAGCCGCGGCCTGCGAGGCGGGCGTGCGGGCCCAGCGGGAGGGCCGGCGCGTCGAGGTCGAGCTGATCGAGCGGCCCGACTTCTACCAGTGAGCCGACCGGGGAGGTGGACCGCGAAGGCACGGAGTGCACAACGGGAGAGGGCGGTGCCGGAAGGCACCGCCCTCTCCCATTCGTTCCGCTTAGGCCGAGGTCGGAAGGACCGTCCGTGGCCGGGGCGAGAACCCGGCCCCCTGGTAGCAGTCGTCGATGAGCCGCATGGTGGCGAGCGCGTCGTCGGCGTCCAGGCGGAGTGGAGTGCCCCGGCGCAGATGGGCCGCGAACGATTCGAGCTGGTAGGTGTACGAGGACCGGCGGCCGAGCATCTCGGTGCGCTCGCCCGTGGCCGTGCGGACCAGGAGCCGGTCGTCCACGTGCGGTTGGACGAAGTTCACCGCTGTGGCCTCACCGAGTGAACCCACGATCCGGTAGCTGAACTGCAGCTCGTGGTGGGCCATGTGGCAGCGGGCGGTACCGGTGGCACCACCCGGGAACTCCAGGTCCGCGTCCAGCCACTCGTCCACTCCGGGCGCGCCCGGACGCGCGCCGCCCGCCCAGGAAGCGAGCACCCGCTGGGCGTGCAGGCTGTAGCAGCCCAGGTCCATGAGCGCGCCGCCCGCCAGCGGAAGCGACCAGCGCACGTCGGTGTCCTCGGGCGCCGGCATGACCATCGTCGTTTCCACATGCCGGAGTTCGCCCAGTTCCCCGCTGTCCAGCAGTTCGTGCAGACGCCGGGTGACCGGGTGGAACAGATAGTGGAAGCCCTCCATGAAGGCCGTGCCCGCCTTCGCGACGGCGTCCCGGACCTCGATGGCCTCCTCCGTGCTGCTCGCGGAGGGCTTCTCGGTGAGCACGTGCTTGTCCGCGGCGAGGGCGGCGAGGTTCCAGGGCCCGTGCAGGCCGTTGGCGAGGGGGTTGTAGACGACCTCGACCTCGGGGTCGGCNNNCGACGAGGCGGTGGCCGGTCACACGGGCCGGGCCGACGATCGAGAGCTCGGCGATCCGGGCCGCGCCCAGAACACCGATCCGTAGCGGTTCGTCCGTCATGCCTTGCGTACCTCTTCCAGTCGTACGGGCCGGTGCTCCTGCAGCGACAGTGTGCACGCCTCGGCGATCCAGCTGGCTTCGAGGGCGTCGGCCACGGTGCAGGGGGACGGGCGGGAGCCCGCCACGACCTCGGTGAACGCGGTGAGTTCGGCGCGGTAGGCGGCGGCGAAGCGGTCCATGAAGAAGTGGTGCGGGGGGCCGGCGGGGAAGGTGACCCCCGGTTCGACGGACCGCAGCGGCAGCTTGTCCTCCAGGCCCACGGCGATGCTGTCCTTCATGCCGTGCACCTCCAGGCGGACGTCGTAACCGCGGGCGTTGTGCCGGGAGTTGGAGATGACGCCGATCGTGCCGTCGTCGAAGGTCAGCAGCGCGGAGGCGGTGTCGACGTCGCCGGCAGCCGCGATGTAGTCGGCGCCCCGGTTGCCGCCGGTCGCGTACACCTCGACGACCTCGCGGCCGGTGACCCAGCGCACGATGTCGAAGTCGTGCACGCTGCAGTCGCGGAAGATGCCGCCGGAGACGGCCACGTACGCGGCGGGCGGCGGGGCGGGGTCCAGGGTGGTGGACCGTACGGTGTGCAGCAGTCCGAGTTCGCCGTTCACCACGGCCGCGCGAGCGGCGACACAGCCGGCGTCGAAGCGCCGGTTGTAGCCGATGTGCACCTCGACCCCGCCGTCCTCCACCGCACGCAGAACTTCGAGGCTCTCCTCGACGCCGCGGGCCACGGGCTTCTCGCAGANNCCGTGGCCCCGAACCGCTCCGCGGCGGAGGAGGCGGCAGCGGCCACCGGATCGGTGACCACCAGCGAGTCCACCGCTTCGAGTCCTGCCAGGGTTTCCGCGTGGAACGCGCCGATCCGGCCCAGCCCCATGATGCCAATACGCATGTGAATCTTGCTCCTTCAGCCCAGGGGGCGGTTCAGTCGAGTCCGCCGAAGACGATCTGGTCCCAGTCGATGACCGAGCCGGTCACCACACCGCTGCGGTCGGAGAGCAGGAAGACGACGAGATCG
>NZ_LIQZ01000667.1:2200-3006 GCF_001418655.1 Streptomyces phaeochromogenes
CGATCTCGTCGACCTGCCCGATCTTGCCCATCGGCTGGGACTCGGCGGCCTTCTCCAGCCAGTCGTCGCCCGCACCGTGGAAGGCGCGCTGGGTGGCGTCCTCGCCCTCGGTGTCGGTCCAGCCGATGTTGAGGCCGTTGATACGAATACGGTCCCAGCGGTGTGCGTGGGCCGCGTTGCGGGTCAGCCCGGCGAGCCCGGCCTTCGCCGCGACGTACGGGGCGAGGAAGGGCTGTCCGCCGTGCTCGGCGCTGGAGATGACGTTGACCACGGTGCCGGGGGCCTTGCGCGCCACCATGTCCGCCACCGCCGCCTGCATCGCGAAGAACGGCGCCCGCAGATTGATCGCGATGTGCGCGTCGAACAGCTCCGGAGTGGTGTCCAGGAGCGAACCGCGTGACGTCAGCCCCGCCGCGTTGACCAGGCAGTCGACGCGCCCGTACGCGTCCACGGTCTGTACGACGCTGTCGCGCGCCTGAGCGGCGTCCGACAGGTCCGCGCGTACGAAGCGGGCGCCGGTGTCCGCGGCGAGTTTCTCGCCGACGTCGGCCCGGCGTCCGGTGAAGACGACGGTCGCGCCTTCGCGTACGGCAGCCTGGACGATGCCCGCGCCGACGCCCTGGCTGCCGCCGTTGACGAGGACGACCTTGTCCTCAAGCAGTCCCATGAGTGCGTTGTTCTCCTTCAGCTCCGGCGGCGCTTGGCGCCCGCCTGTAGTTCCTGGCGGAGCCGGGCCGGGGCCCAGCCTTCGGCGACTGCCTGCCAGAGGGTGTCCGCCTGGGAGGGCGGAGCGAGACCGTCGACCG
>NZ_LIQZ01000668.1 GCF_001418655.1 Streptomyces phaeochromogenes
GGTCAGGGGCGGGTGCGGGTCGATGATGCGGCGGAGTTTGTCAGCGTTTGCCGGTAGTGGTCGGGGCGGCCATGGTTGAGGAGCGGGGGCGGAAGCCGGGGGTCGTTGCTGACCGGAGGATGTCCATGTACGTCGTGAAGAGCCCGTTGACCGATGCCGATCTGAAGACCGTGTCCGAGGCGCTGCAGGGTGCGCTGGTCGATCTGGTGGATCTGTCGCTCGTGGCGAAGCAGATTCACTGGAACGTGGTCGGACCGCGCTTCCGGTCCGTCCATCTCCAGCTCGACGAGGTCGTGGACACCGCCCGGCTGCACTCCGACACCGTGGCCGAGCGTGCCTCCACGCTCGGGGTCTCGCCGGACGGACGCGCCGCGACCGTTGCGACCACCAGCGGTATCGGGGCCACGCCGGACGGGTGGGTGAAGGACACCGACGCGGTGGGGGCGCTCGTGGACGCGCTCGCGGCCGTCATCGAGCGGATGCGGGAGCGGGTCGGGGCCACGGGGGAGGCGGATCCGGTGAGCCAGGACATCTTCATCGGGATCACCGCGGACCTTGAGAAGCATCACTGGATGTTCCAGGCGGAGAACGGGTGAGGTTGGCTCTGCCGGGTTGTCTGGGCTGTGGCCGTGGCTCTGGTTTTGGGGTTGGCCTCGGCTTCGGTTTCGGGTGTGCGGTGGTGGGGCGAGCGCCGGTGGTGTGCGCCGGGCGCCCCGTTCGTGTCGATGCGCCCTGTCGATGAGTGAACTCGGCGGTCTAGCGTCGGGCGTCCGGCTGGAGGTGGTGCCATGGCGGGGCGGATGGGGCGAATAGGCAGGTGGGGGCTGGCTCTCGGCGTTGGCGGGCTGTGGTGGTGGGCCGTGGCGCGGCTGGCGTTCGCGCCGGACGCCGGCGTGCTGGAAGGGGCGGTCGCGGCCGGCGGGTGGGGGTTGAGCCTGCTTCCGGTGCACTGTGTGCCGAAGGGGCGTGCCGTGGGTGCGGCCGGGTCGGATCAGTGGGCGCGGCGCGTTTCGGAGGCTTGGCGCAGGTGGCGGGGGCCGCTTGTGGGGCGTGGGGGATCTTCCTGAGGCCGAGGCGCGTTCCGAAGGGCTTCGGAGACCTGCTTCGGACGCCTGCTTCGGGTAGGGCTTCTTGGAGGCTTCCGGGAAGGGTTCTGGGGGCGTACGTCGGTGGGTGGGAGGTGTGCGTGCGTCGGTGCCTCGCTACCAGGGCATTGCCACGCCTCCGTTGGGGCGGAGGATCTGGCCCGTTGTGAACGACGAGGCGTCGGAGGCGAGGTGCAGGACCGCGTGGGCGATGTCCTCCGGCTCGCCGACCCGTCCCAGGGGTGACATCCGGGCCATGAACCCCTCTGTTCGCGCCTGGGCCTCGCCGTCGTGGCGGTCGGTCATGGGCGTACGGATCCAGCCCGGCGCCACCGCGTTGACACGGATGCCGTGCGGACCCATCTCCGTCGCCAGGGTCTTCGTCAGCTGGACGACGGCCGCCTTCGCCGCTCCGTAGCAGAGCAGGCCCGGCCCGCCGGTGTCGACGGCTCCGGACGCCATCGTGACGATGCTGCCCCGCGTGCCTGACGCGATCATCGCGAGGGCCGCCTCCTGGCAGGCGTACAGAACACCCTTGAAGTTGACGCCGAGTACGCGATCGAGGTCCTCGTCGCGGGTCTCCAGGACCGGACTGCTGTGCATGATCCCGGCGACCGCGGCCATGACGTCCAGTCGCTCACAGGTCGCGACCGCCTCTTTGAGCTGGGCGCGGTCGGTGACGTCGAGGGGGTGCGAGTGTGCGGTGCCGCCCGTGTCCTTGATGAGGGCCGCTGTCTCGTCCAGGCCCTCGGTGTCACGGTCGGCGCAGTGGACGGTCGCACCCGCCTCCGCGAGCAGCACGGCGCTGGCGCGGCCGATACCGCTTGCCGCGCCGGTGACGAATGCGGTGCGTCCGGTGAGGTCGTACGCCGTGACGGGCATGAGGGGACCGTACGAGGGTTTCTGACGGGTCGTCAATTGGTCGGGCGTGGCTGGTTGTGTGCGGCGGCTTGTGCGCGGTGGGGACGGTCAGGGGTGCGGAGCTGGTCAGGGGG
>NZ_LIQZ01000669.1 GCF_001418655.1 Streptomyces phaeochromogenes
TGCCGTTGCCGTCGACGGCAAGCGGCTCGATCCGGGGTTCTGGCATCGGAGCATGTTGCCGCAGCTGGCTGACTGCATCAAGGAGATTGAGGTTGTTACGTTGATCGGCCGCATTGAGGCTAGCCAGCGGCGTCTTGTGCTGCGGCTCGGGCCTGGGTGAGAGTGAGGCGGTGGGATTCAGTTCACTCCGTCAGAACCTGGAACAGCAGCTCAGCGCCCCTGCGGTCAGCTCCGTATAGCCGAGCTCATCAATACAGAGAAGATCGACTCGGCCGTAGCGGGCGATGGTTTCGGTCAGGATCTTTAGCAGGTACACCACACCCAGCACGCCGGTCGTCCGCTCGGGGAGCAGATGCGCGGGCGGTGCGCGGGAACGCTCCCCAAGATCTGTGCCAGAACCCAAAACTCAGCGATATGGCGGCCCAGGGTGCCCGGTCGCCGAGCATCGCGCGGAAGTCGACGAGACGGGCCGCGACACCGGTGACCTCGACGAGCTCGTCGCCCCGTATGTCCCGTACGCGCTCGACCAGTTCGGTGGCCGCCTTGCCGTCGGCGCTGCCGCCGAGGCGCAGATCCAGGCCGGTCGTGCCGCCCGGCAGGTCACGGGACTCGGCGCCCGGCGAGAGAGGGGCTTGCCGTTCGGCGGACTCTGGATAGTCCTCACTCTCGAACATTCGGGTGAGGCAGGCGAGCGCCGTGAGGTCTCCCGCTGAGGCGGCATCGGTCGCCAGTGGCTGCGCCATTTCGGAGTCACTGTCAGGAGAGACGCTCAAGGGTTCCGTGGAGCACTCTGCCCAGGCCGACCAGCAAGGAGGCCTGAGCAGAGCATTGACGGCCGCGGCCACCAGCCCTGGACGTCGGCCAGCCCTGGACCTCGTCGGTGGTGACGGGGCGGGTCCGTTGGCCCCGGGACCTTGCCGTCGGGCTCCAGGAAGTCCACGTCGCCGCGGCTGTTGCCAGCGAGGGGGAACGCTCACGTGATCGATACCCGCGCCCTCGGGCATCGACCGACGTTCTCGGCGTGCCACCCGCTGCTCGGCCGCGGCACGCGGGTGGCAGGCGGCGAGCACAATGCTGATGCGTCCGACTCGGGAGCTTCCGTGGCGGCCCCGGGCTGAGCGGGCGGATGTGCGGCCGGACGGCCTGCGTTGAGCCGGTTCCGCCGCCCGGGGCGGTGGGGCTACTTCTCCAGGATGCCCGAGGAGGCGATTTCGATCTTCGCGCGGGT
Organism: Streptomyces phaeochromogenes; assembly: GCF_001418655.1. Lineage (GTDB taxonomy): Bacteria > Actinomycetota > Actinomycetes > Streptomycetales > Streptomycetaceae > Streptomyces > Streptomyces phaeochromogenes. The sequence goes on from NZ_LIQZ01000669.1 coordinate 1,229, forward strand.
GGCGCCGGATCGTGAGCCGAGGGACTCGATCTTCTTTACCAGGTCCTGGCCTTCGACGACTTCGCCGAAGACCACGTGCTTGCCGTCCAGCCACGGTGTGAGGACTGTGGTGATGAAGAACTGGGAGCCGTTGCTGTCGGGGCCGGAGTTCGCCATGGACAGCAGGAACGGCTTGTCGTGCTTGAGCTTGAAGTTCTCGTCGGGGAACTTCTGGCCGTAGATGCTCTTGCCGCCGGTGCCGTCGCCGCGGGTGAAGTCGCCGCCCTGGAGCATGAAGTCGGGGATGACACGGTGGAAGCCGGAGCCCTCGTATCCGAAGCCGTGCTGGCCGGTGGTGAGCTCGCGGAAGTTCTGCGCCGTCTTGGGGACGACGTCGTCGTACAGGTTGAAGACGATCCGGCCTTCGGCGCTGCCGTCAATGGTGATGTCGAAGAAGACGTTGGTAGACATAGGG
>NZ_LIQZ01000067.1 GCF_001418655.1 Streptomyces phaeochromogenes
GGGAGAGGGAGGGGCAGGGGGAGTTGACTTCCGAAGGCGCTCGCGGGGGTCTCACACCCGCACGGCAGACCCGCGTTCGCTCATCTGCGGCGCACACAGCACCCGCTTCTTCCGTACGCGCTTGCCCTCGATCGCCGCGACCGTCAGCCGTGCCGCCTCCGCCGCGATCTGGGTGAGCCCCCAGTCCACGGTGGTCAGCGGTGGAGTGAGCACCCGTGACACCGGATGGTTGTCGAAGCCGACCACGGAGACGTCCCGGCCGACCTCCAGTGAGGCATCCGCGGCGGCGGCGTACACCCCGTACGCCAGTGAGTCCGAGAAGCAGAACACGGCGGTCGCGGGGCGGGCCCCGTCCAGGACGCCGCGTGCCACCGCCGTCGCCTCGCCCAACTCCTGCGGGCAGGGGACCAGTTCGGCCTGGAGGCCGAGGCGGTCGGCCGCCTCGCGGACATACACGTCGGCGGGCCGGTCCGGGGTGCTCGGGCGGGTCGGGGTCAGAACGGTCACCCGGCGGTGGCCGAGGCCGTGCAGGTACTCCAACACGGCGTCGATACCGGCCCGGTTGTCGAAGATGACCTGCCCGGCCGTACGGGCCCGGCTCAGCGAGTCGCCGACGGCGACCACCGGCAGCGAGTCGGCGATCGCGGCCCAGCCCTTCGCGGACGGATTCACGGGAGACACCAGCAACGCGTCGACCCGCTGGTCGCGCAGCTGCTTGGCGAGGGCCAGTTCACGGTCGGGGTCGCCACCCGCGTCGAGGATCAGCGCGTAGCGGTCGCCGGCCAGCAGCTCCCGGCCGATGGCCGCCATCAGCTGCTGCTGCCACAGGTCCTGGAGGTCGCCCGCGAGGACGCCGACCATGCTGGTACGGCCGCTGACCAGTGCGCGGGCGATGGGATCGGCCTCGTAGCCGAGTTCGGCCGCGGCCTGGCGCACCCGTTCCTCGGTCTCCTTGGAGACGTGTTTGCCGCGCAGGGCGTACGAGACGGCGGCGGTGGAGAGGCCCGTGGCCTCGGCCACCTCCCGAAGGGTGGTGCGCTTGCTGGGCCTGGCCATGCCCGGAAGCCTACCGGGACGCGTCCGCATTGTGGGCACACGGCCCGCCGGACGCCGCCGTGGTCCCGTCCGTACTCGGCACCGCTCCTCAGCGCGGGCCCTGTCGCCGCAGCCGACGCATGCTTGACAGCTCCGCTTGTTAATCGCTTAAGTTAACCGTATAAGTGAAACGCTTAACCTGGGTTGACCGCCCCTTCCTATCCCTTGCCAGCGTCTTTGCCAGCCCGAGGACCGCCGCGTGCCCACCGACGTCCACCAGCACATCTGGCCACCCGACTTCATCGAGTTGCTGCGCTCCCGCACGACACCGCCGTACCTCGACGGCTGGACCCTGCACGCGGGCAGCGAACCGCCCTACGAGGTCGACCCGGCCGACCACGACATCCCGGCCCGTACGCGTCTAGCCGCCACCGACGGCCTCGGCCTTGCCCTGGTGTCCCTGTCCAGCCCTCTCGGCATCGAGTACCTGCCGCCCGCCGAGGCCGCCCCGTTGCTGGCGGCGTTCCACGACGGCGCCCTCGCGCTGCCGGCCCCCTTCGGCGTCTGGGCCTCTCCCTGTCTGTCGGCACCGGACCCCGAGGCCGTCGAACGCGAACTACGGCGCGGCTGCGCGGGCCTCCAACTGCCCGCCACAGCCCTCCTCGACGCGGCCGGCTGGACCCGTTGCGCCCCCTTCCTCGACGTCCTCACCCGCCACGGCAAACCCCTCTTCATCCACCCGGGCGCGGTCCGGCCCACCGCCGACGCCCCGCCTTGGTGGCCCGCCCTGGTCCCGTACGTGCATCAGATGCACACGTCCTGGTTCGCCTTCCGCGCCTTCGGCCGCGCCCGCCACCCCCGCCTGCGCGTCTGCTTCGCCGCACTCGCGGGCCTCGCCCCGCTCCACGGCGAGCGGCTCGCGATCCGCGGCGGCGGTCGGGGGCAGGTCGACTTCGACGCGTTCTACGAGACCTCCTCCTACGGAACTCGCGCCGTGGACGCGGTCGTTCGTGCCGTCGGCATCGACGTGGTCGTCGGCGGCAGCGACCGCCCGTACGCACCTCCCGTCATCCCCGACCTCGGCGCCGCTGCCGCCGTCCACGCGCTGCGCACCACCAACCCCGCCCGCCTCCTGTACGGCCACGCCTGAGCCGTGTCCCCATGGCGGACCCGACCCGAAGGGAGCCACTCATGACGTACGAGTCCCTGCCCGACCGCACCCTCGACAAGCGCGAACTCCAAGTCCTCGTCGACGACCTCGCCACCCGCCCCGACCTCTGGCGCGAACAGGTCGCCTTCTCCGACGAACAGCGGCACTACGCGTCCTTGTACCGCGACGAATACGTCGACGTCTGGCTGCTCTGCTGGACCCGGCAGAACGACACCGGCTGGCACGACCACGACATCTCCTCCGGGGCCGTCGGCATCGTCCAGGGCGCGCTCCACGAGTCCAACCCGCGCATCGGCGGCAGCCACCTGTCCGTCACCGTCACCACCGGCGAGTCCTTCTGCTTCGGCCCCGAGCACATCCACCGGCTCACCGGCGCCACCGACGACGCCGTCTCGATCCACGCCTACTCACCACCGCTGTGGCGCCTCGGCCAGTACGACATCACCGAGGACGGCCTGATGCGCCGCATCTCCGTGTCGTACGCCGACGAGCTCCGCCCGCTGGACGCCCCGGCGGCCTGAGGCGGACTGGCCCGACCGATCGGCCCTCAGCTCCGACCCAGGTCGAGCGGAGCACTGAGGGCGAGATCTTCATCGAGCTTCGCGACCACGGCAGCGGCGATGGACGGCGTGTGACTCATGGCCCACGCCTCGACCGCACCGAGGAAACCGACAAGCCGATCCTGAACCGAGCCCAGGAGTCCCGGCAGTTGAGCCAGAGGGAGATCGACAGGGGGACTCTCCGGCCGCTCCCCGTCGGGCCACAGCCGGGCAACCGCCCCGGCATGCTCGACGCGCGGCGCGGGATCGTGGCCGAGCCACGGCTCGGCACCCTTCATCAGATCAAGCCAGTCCCGCCAGTCCTCCAGACCGAAGCAGCACCCGGGCACCGCTGTGACCCCGGTGGCCGTGTCCCGGATCCGCAGCCCACCGGGAGCGATGACGCACTCGGTCGCCAACAGACGGCCAACCTGCTCCAGGCTGTCCTCGGGTGCGCGTGGCCGGCGTTCACGCTGCCCCTTGTTGTAGCTCGTCAGAACCGCCATGGCGGTGCCGACTTCAAGCGAAGACAGCTCGCCGGACAGGGCCAGGAGCCGACCCGGAGGCGAATCGGCAACAGGCCACAGATCGAAGTCGGCGGCCACGTAGGTCTCCAGTACGGCATCCATGATCAGCACACCTCCAGTGTCGCCCGTCGCCGTCGGGATGCGGAGGCCGCAATCAAATCCCCCGTCTTTGCCCGTCCACCACTGCTCCTCGGCTCCGACCGCGGGGCATGTCAGTGGCAGGGGCGATGCTTCACCTGTGACGACCCATGATGAGCACCCGATCGCCGGTCCAGCCCAAAACTGCGACCTACCTGATCCGCGTTCCGTGATCGAGGACACCGACTGGGCTGCGTTGGACCATGCCTATGGGGCGGCGCACGACACGCCGATTCGCCTGTGTCAGCTCCTGGACGAGGATCCGGATGTCCAGGCCTATGCGTTGGAAATGCTGGACATGTCTGTGCTGCACCAGGAGTCCTTGTACAGTGCGACGCCGTCGGCCGCGCTGTACGTGGCCTCGATTCTGGACGACCCCCGCACCCTGGCCCAGCACGAGAACTACTCAACCTGGGACGACCGTCCTCGGCCGTTGCGTGCAGCCCTGCTGGACTGGCTGGGCCAGGTCGCGGAATCGGCAGCCTACGGCGAGACGACCGATGAGGCGGACGGCAACGCCCCGGGAGTCTCCGACGCCGTCCGGGTCGTCCGCGGCACGCTCCATACTGCCGTCTCCGCACATCTGTTGGCCCTGGACTCCACCGTCCGAGAAGCCGCCCTTGCGGCCGCCTCCGCACTTCTCCAGGCACCCGATCTGGCCGGGCGGATCACCGGAACCACCCGGCACCTTCGTCGGCTGCTGACCGAGAGCACCGACCGGCGTGAACGCGCCGCCACTGTCCTGACGATCGGCTCCTGGGGCGAGGACACGACCGGCTGGCTCGCCGACCCCGACCCGGCCGTCCGCGCTTGCGCGGCCCTAGCGCCCGGCTGTACGGGCAACAGCCAGGCAACACAGGTGATCTTCCACGCCCTGCTCGAACCCGCCGCCGTCGACGCCTGGTTCCGCGAACCCACAACCGTCGCCCCCTGGGTCGAGGACCCACTCCCGCAGATCGACGGCCGCCTGCGGTACGCCTTGCTGTCCGCGGCAGTCGAACGCGCCAACCACTTCGAGGAACTGCTCCCGGTCGCCATGGCCTCGGTGCCCTTTTGCAGCAACCTCACTGTCGCCGACGACTGGGGCCCGCTGCTCGCCGCGGCGTTCCCGACCGGCTACAGCCGGCATGCCGACCTCACGCCGGCCCAGCACCGCTACCTCAGCGCGCTCGCCGCCCGAGACGTCTGCTGGCGATACACCCACCTCATAGCGTCGTGGCTGCGGGACGTCGGCCTTCCCGCGGACCGGGATGCCATCAAGGCGCTGCTGGGGCGGGCCCGGTGAAGGGTCCTCGCTGTCATGTCGGAGGCTGCCAGGTCATCGGTCCGGTCCGAACTTGCTCGCCCCGGCGGCAGCGGCTAACGTACAACCTAATGATTGTACATCAAGAGTCTGCCGAGCGAGCCGATCGCATCTTTCATGCCTTGGCCGATGCGACGCGGCGCGAGATCGTGGCTCTCACACTGGCCGGTGAGTACTCGGTCTCGGACCTCGCGCGGCGGTTCCCGATGAGTTTCGCGGCCGTGCAGAAACATGTGGCGGTCCTGGAACAGGCCGGGCTGGTCACCAAGGAGCGGCAGGGCCGGGAGCAGCGAGTTCGCGGCAGCGCGGACTCCCTGCGTGAGGCCCATCGGCTGCTGGACCAGCTGGCAGATGTGTGGCGTGGACGCATCGACCGGATCGGCGCGATCCTCGCCGATCCCGATCCCGATCCCGATCCCGATACCCATCCGCATCCCCGTCCCGTTGCGGATGCCGGTGCCCACCTCGACCTCCGAGACGGCAAGGAGCATTGCCATGACCGTGATCGACGTTCAGAAGAATCCTGAAGCCCTCGCGCTGACGATCACCGCGCGGTTCGACGCGTTGCCGGCGCGGGTGTGGCAGGTCTGGGAGGACCCCCGTCAGTTGGAGAGGTGGTGGGGGCCGCCGACCTACCCCGCGACAGTCGTCGACCATGACCTGAGCCCCGGCGGCGCGGTCACGTACTTCATGACCGGGCCGGAAGGTGACAAGCACTACGGGTGGTGGCGCGTCCTGACCGTCGATAGCCCGCACGGGCTGGAGTTCGAGGACGGCTTCGCCGACGACACCGGCAAGCCCAACCCGGACATGCCGACCATGACCGTCCGCGTGCGGCTCACGGCGGACGGCGTGGCAGCCACCCTGATGACGGTCGAGAGCACGTTCCCCACGTCCGAGGCGATGGAACAGCTGGTGTCCATGGGCATGGCCGAGGGCATGACCGCAGCCATGGGCCAGATCGACACCCTGGTGGCCGAACCCGCAACCTGATGGCGGGCCGAGTCAGTCTTCGGTCGGCACGCACAGGACCGGAACGCTCGACAGGTGCAGCAGCTTGTGGGGAGTCGAGCCCAGCAGCGCTCCGCGCATCGGGCTCTCCCCCCAGCTGCCCACCACGATGAACCTCGCCTCGTGGCGTGACGCGGCGTCGATCAGCGCCTGGGCCGGCTTCTGGTCGATGATTTCGACGGTCGTCCGTACGTCGGCCTCGTCGGCCACCCTGACGGCGTGGTCGAGTGCGACGCGTCCGGCCTCGCGAACGGCTTCGTGGTGAGCCCCGTACTCCTCACCCAGGGTTCCCGGAGCCGCGGCGCCGTAGACCAGCACGAGCGGCTCGTCGAACGCGGCGGACACCTCGATCGCGACACGGAGTGCGCGTGCCGCGCCCGGTGACTCGTCGTATCCGAGGACGACCGACATCTCAGGACTCCTTGCCGTGGACGAGATCGGCGTCGGCCACACCTGGGCGTTCCGACCAGAAGACCGGCGACATCAGCCGCCGTACGACCATGAGCACCACACCGATGAGAGCGATCCCGATGCCGATGACCAGCGGGGGACCGAGGCCGAACCACGAGACACCGCTGTAGGAGTTCTCGGGGTCGGCCATGTCGGAGACCGATTCCACCAGCAGCCACGCCAGCAGCCCGGCGCCGACCAGCGGGCCCAGGCCGATGAGGACGAAGTAGCGCACGCTCTCGGTCAGATGGCGGCGGTAGTACACCGCGCAGGCGACACCCGTGAGCGCGTAGTAGAACGCGATCAGCAACGACAGCGCGGTGAGCGAGTCGAAGAGGGCGTTGGTGCTGATCTGGTTGACGACGAGGTACCAGGCGATGGCGATGCCGGCGACCCACCACGTGCTGACGTCGGGCGTACGGAACCGCGGGTGGATGTGGGCGAAGTGCTCGGGCAGCGCGTGACGGCGGGCCATGGACAGCGCCGTGCGCGACGCCGGGATGATCGTCGTCTGCGTCGACGCCAGCGCGGACGTCGACACCGCCAGCAGTACGACCCAGTCCCAGCCGCCCATCACCTCGGTGGCGAGCAGGGCGAAGACGAACTCCTCCTCGTCGGCGTTCTCGGCGAGGAAGGTCGTACCGGCGTAGGCCACGACCGCGAAACCGACCGACAGATAGGTCACCAGCAGCACGACCGTCGACCAGACGCCCGCCTTGCCGGGAGCGGTGGCGGAGTTCTCGACCTCCTCGGTGAGATTGACCGCCGATTCCCAGCCCCAGTAGATGAACACCCCCAGCAGCAGGGCTCCGGTCAGCGAAGCGCCGCCGGCTCCGAAGGGGTTGAGCCACTTGAAGGCGGGGTCGATGGAGTCGAAGGAGCTGGTGCCCGCGTAGACCCGGTAGAGCGCCACCACGACGAAGGCGATCAGACAGGCGACCTGCGCCAGGATGAGGACGTTCTGCACCTTGGCCGACACCTCGGTGCCGACGACGCACACGGCCGTCATCACGAGGATGAGCAGCACCGCGAGCGACTGGCGTACGAAGTCGTTGTCGGCCCAGCTGTCGAGGCCGAAGGCCAGCAGCGCGAAGCTCACGGCTACGTCCGCCAGCGATCCGACGACCAGAACTCCGGTCATCGCGATGGCCCATCCACCGAGCCACCCGGCCCACGGGCCCATGGCCCGGGTGACCCACGAGAAGGTCGTACCGCAGTCCTGGTCGACCTTGTTGAGGTAGTAGAACGCCGACGCGATCAACAGCATCGGCACGAACGACGCGACCATCACGCCCGGGGCGTAGATGCCCACCAGCGCCACGATCGGACCGATGACCGCCGCCAGCGAGTACGCCGGGGAGGTGGAGTTGAGACCGATGACGAGCGCGTCGACGAAGCCGATCGCGTTGGCCTTCAACCCGACAGGTGGGGGTGCGTCCGCAGTGTCGTTGGCCATGTTCCCTCGCTCCGGTTGTGCGTGAATCCATACAACAGGGCGTTGTGGAACTTTTTACGCTATTGAGGGCCTCTTGGATACGTATGTCACCTGGGCAGACGTCTCCGGGTACGTGAGCGGTGGCGGGAGGTCAGACGGCGGGGTCGTCGGACCCGGGCCCGGGTACGGGCGTGTCCTCGCGCATGCCCCACGGTGACCCGTACTCCGTCAGCAGGTCGAGGAACGGGCGGGGCGGCAGTGCCTCCGGGCCGAGTACTCCGCTGCCGTGCCACGCTCCAGACGCGATGAGTTCCAGAGCGGCCACGGGGTTGATCGCGGTCTGCCAGACCACGGCCTGGGAGCCGTACTCCCGCATCGACCACTGGTTGTCGACCACGTGGTAGAGGTACACCTCCCGGGGCCGGCCGTCCTTGGTGCCCTTGACCCAGGTACCGGCGCACGTCTTGCCGTGCATACGGTCCCCGAGGCCGGCCGGGTCGGGCAGGCAGGCGGCGACCACGTCCCGCGGGGAGACCGTGACCTTGCCCGTTCCGGCGCTGGTGCCGCCGTTCACGGTGACTGGGTCCGTGCGGTCCAGGCCCAGTTTGTGCAGGGTCTGGAGGATGCCGATGAACTCGTCGCCGAGCCCGTACTTGAAGGTGACCCGCCGGGCCTTCAACCACCGGGGGACCAGCAGCACTTCCTCGTGCTCGACGTTGACGCACTCCACCGGCCCGATGCCCTCCGGGAAGTCGAAGACCTCGGGCTCGCTGAAGGGCGGCGTGGTGAACCAGCCCCGCTCCGCCTCGTAGACGACCGGTGGGTTGAGGCATTCCTCGATGGTCGTCCAGATGCTGAAGGACGGGGCGAAGTCGTAGCCGTCCACGACCAGGTTGGCGCCGTCGCGGATGCCGATTTCCTCGATCTCGTCGAAGAGGACGTCGGCGGCGTAGCGGGCGAAGACGTCCGACATGCCCGGCTCCACACCCATGCCGACCAGTGCGAGCCGGTCCGCCGCCTCCCACTCGGCGGACCGCGCGAACTGCGCGTCACCCAGTTTCACGCCGCACTCCTGGTAGGGGCGGGTCGGGTGCGGCCGGGACAGGGACATCGCCATGTCCAGGTAGTGGGCGCCGTGGGTGAGTGCCGCGTCGAACAGCGGCAGCACGAAACGGGGGTCAATGGCATTGAGCAGGACATCACAGCGGTGCTCGGCGAGAGCGGCCCGCACACCGGCCGTGTCCGAGGCGTCGAGCTGCACCGCCGTGAACCTGCGTTCGTCCTCCCCGAGCGCCGCGACGGCCGACTCCGCCCGCGCCGGGTCGTAGTCGGCGACCACCATGTGCTCGTAGAAAGAACGCCGGGCCGCGATCCTCGTGATCGCGGTCCCGACGCCTCCCGCTCCGACCAAGAGAACTCGCATGGCGCGCACCCCTTCGTCCCGCCGTCACAGGGGGAGCCCCCTGCCTGTTCGGTGGGCCAGGACGATATCAGCCGGACCGCCCGGTGAGAGGTGACTGATCCGGAGATGTCGCGCCATGCTCGTTCGACTTCGTATGGGCAGGTCAGAAGCGGATTCTGCGGTGCCGCGTCGCCTAGATCACCGCTGCGCCGCGTGTGGCTGAGCGGGGCGTGGTGCTGGGCGGCGGTGTGGTGCTGTGGGCCTGGAGTTCGATGGCCAGGGGTGCGGCGGTGAACATCGAGGAGTACGTGCCCACGACGATGCCGATGAGCAGGGCGAGGGCGAAGTCGGTCAGGGAGTCTCCGCCCAGCAGGGTGAGGGCGGAGAGGATGAACACGGCTCCCATGCCCGTGTTCACCGTGCGGGGGAGGGTCTGCAGGATCGCGGTGTTGGCGAGGCGTGCGAAGGGTGTCCTACGGTCGCCTGCCGACAGTTCCCTGATCCGGTCGAAGACGACGACGGAGTCGTTGACGGAGTATCCGATGACGGTCAGCAGGGCCGCGAGGAACACTCCGTCGATCGGTTTGCCGAGCCAGGCGAAGACACCGACGAGGATCAGGGCGTCGTGTGCCATCGCCGCGACCGCGGATGTGCCGAAGGTCCAGCGGAAGCGCACCGCGAGATACAGCAACTGGGCGGCCAGTGCCGAGGCGAGGGCGATGAGAGCCCCTCGGCGCAGTTCGTCCCCGAGGCTCGGGCCGATGAGCTCGTCCCGGATCTTGTCGGCACCGCCCGCGAGGTCGCCGATCGTCTTGTCCACCTTCGCCGCCTCGGCGTTGGACAGTTGGTCCGTCCGTACGGAGAGGTCGCCGTCGCCGGAGGTCTGGACGACCGCGCGGGGCAGACCCGCGTCGGCCAGTGCGTCCCGGGCGCGGTCGGCGTCGACCGGGGCGGAGGTCGCGTACTCGATGAGCCGTCCGCCGGTGAACTCGACGCCGAAGTCCAGCCCCCGGAGCGCGATGCCCGAGGTGGCCAGGACGAGGGCGGCGGCGGATGCGGCCAGCCAGGTGCGGCGCCGGCGCATCAGGTCGGGATTGCGGCGGACGAGCCAGTCGCGGACCTTCCCGGTGTCCGCGATGCCGGTCAGACGGGGACGGCGTCGTACGGATCGACGGGCGACCGCGTAGTCGGCGAGTACGCGGGTGATGACCAGGGCGCTGAGCATGGAGGCGAGGACGCCTATGCCCAGGGTGACGCCGAAGCCGCGGACAGGTCCGGAGGCGAGGAAGAAGAGCAGGCCCGCGGCGATGAGAGTGGTGATGTTCGAGTCGGCGATGGCGCTGAACGCGTTGCGGAATCCGGCGGTGAGGGCGGCGCGCAGGCCCTTGCTCTGGCGGGCCGCGTACTCCTCGCGGGCCCGTTCGAAGACGAGCACGTTGGCGTCGACGGCCATACCGATGGCCAGGACGAAACCTGCGAGCCCCGGGAGGGTGAGGGTGGCGCCGAGCGCGGCGAGAGCCGCGTAGGAGATGACTCCGTAGCAGGCGAGGGCTACGGCGGCCAGGGCGCCGAGGAGCCGGTAGACGGCGATGATGAACAGGGAGGTCAGCGCGGTGCCGATGACGGCGGCCCGGGCGCTGGCCTCGATGGCCGATGCGCCCAGGGTCGGGCCGACGGTGCGCTGTTCGACGGTCTCGACCGGTACCGGCAGGGCTCCGCCGTTGATGAGCAGGCCCAGTTCGCGGGCCTCGTCACGGCTGAAGGAGCCGGTGATCTGGGTGGACCCGCCGTCGATGCCCGTACGGCAGGCGACGGAGGAGTTGACCTGCGGGGAGGAGATGACCTTGTCGTCCAGGACGATGGCGACGCGGCGGGCGGGATCGCCGGCGGGACGACACGCCGCCTCGCCCGTCAGGCGGGCCCAGGCGTCGCCGCCCGCTCCCTTGAAGTCGACGCCGACGTACCAGCCGACCCCGCTCTGCTGGTCGATGCGCGCCTCTGCGCTGTCGACGTCCGCGCCGGTGAGTGCCGACGGGCCCAGGCGCACAGGCTGACCGGATTCGTCGGGCAGGACGAGTTCCCCTGGCTTCTTGGGCAGCGGCTGACGTGAGGCTTCGCCGGCGTCCGCGGTGCCGAGGACCGGATGGAAGGCGAGTTGGGCGGTACGGCCCAGGACGTCGGCGGCCTCACGCGGGTCCTGGATGCCGGGCAGCTCGACGATGATCCGGTTGTCTCCGGAACGGGCGATGCTGGGTTCGGCGACGCCGAGCGCGTCGATGCGGTGGCGCAGTACCTCCAAAGTGCGGTCAGTGGCCTCCGAGTCGGCCTTGGCTGTGGGTGAATCCCGGGTTTCCAGGACGATTTGAGTGCCGCCGCGCAGATCGAGTCCGAGGCGGACCGGCACGGACAGGGTGATGTAGAGCGACAGGGCGAGAACGGCAAGGGCGAAGAACGCCCGCACGCGAATGGCGCGCGTCAAGGGTGCCTCCAACAGGCATACCGCAGCCGTGAGAAGGGTGCGGTGGGGATCGACTGGGTGACGTCAGATGCCGTTGGAGGGCGGCGGGCCCCGCCCGCTGTGACGCTCGGAGTGCTGTGGAGGCGTGAAGGTGCCCTGGGAGAGCGGCAGTTGTGGCCCGGACTCCGGCAGAGGGAGCACCAGGCTGGGCGGGACGGACACCCCGCCCGGAGTCAGAGTGTGCCATTCGCCCGGCGTGGTCCTGCCGACGCGGGGCTGCTGGCCGCAGGTGGTGGTGCACTTGTCTTCGGCGTTGCTACGGGTGTCGGCCTTGGTGGCGACACTTGTGGCCGGGGGGATTTCCGCGGCCGGTGCCGGGCTCTGGTGGGCGGCTGCGACCGACGCCGGTGTGACAGGGGAGGCCGCAGCCGGGATGCCCTGGAGGCCGAGTACGCCGAGGAGTGCGAACAGCGCCGACAGGAGCGCGCCGGCGATGGGGGTGAGGTTCCGGCTGTCGGAGGCGGAGGACGCACGGGTTTGCTGTGCCATGCGATGCCTCCTCCTCCACTGCTTCTGGTGGAACCTCCGGGCCCGGTCAGGGGCAGGGCCGCCACGGGTGGCGGCCCTTGAGGACAACGCATGAGGAACGCATAAGGTTCGCGCGGGACGGTACGGATGGCGAATCCGGTCCGGGGCTTCCTCAGCCGTCGTTCGTGTCGTCGTCGGGTACCCAGCGCAGTACGTCACCGGGCTGGCAGTCGAGTGTGCGGCAGATCGCGTCGAGGGTCGTGAACCGCACGGCCTTCGCGCGGCCGTTCTTCAGTACGGCGATGTTGGCGGGCGTGATGCCGACGGCAGCGGCGAACTCGCCGACCGACAGGTTGTGTCTGGCGAGCTGGACGTCGAGGTCGACGACGATCGCCATCAGACGACCGCGGCGATCTCGGTCTGCAGATCCGTCGCCTTGCGCAAGAGGCTTCGCATGATGACGGTGAGCATCGCGAACGCCGCTCCCACGCCGACGCTGATGATCGCGGCGCCCAGAGCGCTGAGTTCTTCCATACCGTCGTCGGGAGACGGGATGTCGGCCACGAAGAGATGTCCGGCGACCCCGATCGCCAGCAGCGTCGCCACGACGGAGGACCCGATGACGATGTCGACCCACCGGAAGGCCAACGGCGAGAAGATCGCGCCGCGTCGGACCATGGCGAGCAGCATCCACACTGCGACGAGGGCGACCTGGACACAGACGACGCCGACGATCGCCACCGTCACATACGGCGTTGCGAACGGTGCGTAGGGAGGGAAACGGTCGACCTCGTCCGCCGCTGTCGTCGGAATGACTACGATCTGGCCGAAGAGACCGAACAGGATCGCTGCGGCGATGCCGGCGCGGAGCGCGGCTATGAAGAGACGATGCATGCATCGATTATCGATTGGTATCGATCGAAAAGCAATCGATTCTGTTCGGATCTGGAGGCGTTGCGGGTGGAAGTCGATCTCGCGCGTCGGATTCTGACGGGAACTCACTCGGGAGGTGCGCCGTGTTGAGGGGACCTGGGTGGCGGATGTCGGGCCTGGCCGGGCTCGCCGTGACACGGCGCTCCTTCCGGCGACGGCGTCCTGCCGCACGTCCGATGCTCGATCTGCTCGAGCCGTGGGAGGAGGAGGTCGACGAGCAGGCCGCGCGCGTCCAGGTACTCACCGGGATCCGCGGGTTCCCGTACCGGCCGCGCCGAGCCGAGGACGTACCCGGCGATGCTCTCGCGGCACTTGGTCAGGCCGTTGGGGCCAGGAGGGTCGAGGACCTGTTCGTCGTTCCGGCCCAGGCCAGGCCCGGCCGTCTCGGAGGCGGCCGTCGGCAGATTCTGACGCCTGCCAGTGTGCTCGGGTTCGGATCCGGCGGTGTGGCGATGTGGGTCGGTGCTCCCGCTCTCCCCGGAGTGCGAGTAGTTCTCCGCCCGGAGCAGGTGGCCGCGATCGAGACCGAGCACATCCTGCTGTACGCCCGCCTGACGATCCTCGCCACCGACGCGCGGCTGAACATCCACTACAACGCCGTCGCCGATCGCGAACTGCGGCCTCTGCTGCTGTCCTTGCGCCGCTGTGTCGCCGGCACCGCGCTGGACCTGCCCGCTCCTGTGCCGAACGCCGGGCTTCCGTACAAATGGCGCCGACTGCTCACCTCGGGTGCGGCGTGCCTGGACGACGACGATACGGTCGCTGCGGTCGCCGGGGCCCTGCCCGTGCCTCGGTGGGGCGAAGCCGCGTACGCAGCTGTTGTGCTCACGTCCCGCGAGCTCGTCGTCCTCGCGGACCCCGTACACGCCGAGGGGGCCGGTGGCCGCCACGGCGTGGACACCCACTGCATTCCCCGCGCGAGGATCGAGCAGGTACGCGCGGATGGCCCGCTCCTGCGAGTCCGGGTTTGCGGAGCCGATCTCCAACTGCCGTTGGGCGGGGAGCTGTCCGCCCGGGTCGTTCAGGCCTTCGCTCGGCATCTGCCCACCGCTCAGTGACCTTCGGCCGAGGCGGGCATGTCTCGGGGCGGGCGAATGGGCGGGCGTACGGCTGCTGGTGTCCAAGGCATGTCGTCGCTACCGATGAGAACGTGCCCGGCGCTCAGTCTGCACTTGAGTACGCCTGTGGACGACGACGGGAGACGAGAGTGAGCAGATGTGCGAGCGGGGTGGACCGGTGGCGTCGACGGACGGCCCGGGTGGGGCTGGTGGGTGCGGCTCTGGCGGGGTTGGTGGCCGGGCTGGTCGTCGGAGGGCCGCCCGCCGGGGCGTCGGCGGAGGCGTCGGCCGCTGCCGGAGGACGGAAGACGATCACCGGTGAGATCGACGGGGCGGAGTACCGCGTCGAGCTGCCCGCCCGCTGGAACGGGACGCTGGTGCTCTACAGCCACGGGTACTTCCTGGCCGAGTGGGTGCCGGAGGGCGTCCAGGTGGCGAACCGGGTCGAGACCGAACAGTGGCTGATCGAGCACGGCTACGCGGTGGCGGCGTCGAAGTTCAAGAACGACGGCGTCGGCTACGGCGTCCAGGACGGAGTGACCGACCAGGTCGCGCTGCTCGACTGGTTCGAGGAGCACGTGGGCGAGCCGCGGCGGACCGTGTCCAGCGGCATGTCGCAGGGCGGTCTGATCGCGGCGCTGCTCGCGGAGCGGAACCCGAAGCGCTTCGACGGGGTGGCCGCGATGTGCGCGGAGTACGACACGCACGCGACGTGGAACTCCGGTCTCGACATCACGTTCGTGGTGAAGACCCTCCTCGCGCCCGGCGAGGACATCGAGTTGGTCCGGGCCGGCGAGGACGCCGCGGCCAGCCGGGACGCGTTGGCCGCCGCGATCGACCGTGCCCTCGAAACGCCGCAGGGGCGGGCCCGGCTGGCCCTCGCCGGAGCCGTGGCGAACATCCCGGGGTGGTACGCGGCGCACGAGCCGAAGCCGAGGACGACCGACGAACTGGTCGCCGCCCAGTCTCTGTGGACGAAATGGGCGTACAGCTATGGCATCGGCCCGGTCGGCCGGACCGAGTTGGAGGCCCGTGCAGGCGGCAACCCGTCCTGGAACACCGGCATCGACTACGGTCGGCTGCTCGCCCGGTCGAGCCAGCGAGACCTGGTCCGCGACGCGTACGCCGCCGCACCCGGCGGCGACCTGGGCGCCGACCTGAAGCGCCTGGCGAAGGCGCCGCGGATCCGGCCCGACGCGAAGGCGGTGGCCTACCAGTACCGCCACGGCATCGTCCGAGGTACGACGCCGGCTCCTGTCGTCACCCTGCATTCGACCGGAGACGGCGGCGCGGTGACCGACCAGGAGCGGTGGTACGCCGACCAGATCCGCCGCCACGGCAACTCCGCCTCGCTGCGGCAGCTGTGGGTCGACCGCGGTGGGCACTGCTCGTTCAGCTCCGCCGACGAACTGGTCATGCTGCGGACGCTGCTCGACCGGATCGACGACGGGCAGTGGCCGAGCACCACACCGACACGGCTCAACGCCTCGGTGAGCGCGATGGGCCCGGCGTACCAGAAGGTGCTGGACCTCGGCACCGGTGCGGACCTGCCGTTGGAGCCTGCGTACACCAACTTCACACCGCCGCGGATGCTCCGCCCGTCGCGGTGACTTCGGAATAACGGCTGATCAGCTCAGGGCTGCCTCATCTCCATGAGGCAGCCCTGGACGAGATCTCCGTGAGGGCAGCCCTGGACGAGGCACGTACCCTCGTCCAGGAACTGCCTCGGCACGGCACCCACAGGAGCTCTCGTGACGTATGACATCACCGCCCTCCGCGCCCAGTTCCCGGCACTGAGCGCCGGAACCGCGCACTTCGACGGCCCGGGTGGCACGCAGACCCCGCAGCCCGTCATCCGTGCCATCGCCGACGCGTTGGCGCAGCCCCTGTCGAACCGGGGGCAAGGGACGCCGGGGGAGCGGAACGCCGAGAGCATCGTCACCAAGGCCCGCCAGGCGATGGCCGATCTGTTGGGAGCGCAGCCGACAGGGATCGTCTTCGGCCGCAGTGCCACCCAGCTCACCTACGACTTCTCCCGTGCCCTCGCCAAGACGTGGTTTCCCGGGGACGAGGTGGTCGTCACCCGTCTCGACCATGACGCCAACATCCGGCCATGGATCCAAGCCGCCGCCCAGGCCGGGGCCACCGTGCGCTGGGCCGACTTCGATCCCGCCACCGGAGAACTGACCGCCGCCGACGTCCGTGCCGTCCTGTCCCCGCGCACCCGGCTGGTCGCCGTGACCGCAGCCTCGAACCTCATCGGCACCCGGCCCCCGATCGCCGAGATCTCCGGCCTGGTGCGCGATGCCGGAGCGCTCACCTATGTCGACGGCGTCCACTACACCGCCCACACGCTGGTCGACCTGGAGCGGCTCGGCGCGGACTTCTTCGTCTGCTCCCCGTACAAGTTCCTCGGCCCCCACCACGGAGTCCTCGCCGCCCGGCCGGAGTTGCTGGAAACGTTGCAGCCGGACAAGCTCCTGCCCTCCACCGACGCGGTCCCGGAGCGCTTCGAACTGGGCACACTGCCCTACGAGTTTCTCGCGGGCACGGAAGCGGCGGTCGAATTCCTCACCGGCCTCGCCGGCGTCGATACGGAGACCGCAGGAACGCGACGACAGCGCCTTGCCTCGGCATTCATGGCGCTTGAGGCGCATGAACAGGCCCTGCGCACACAGCTCGACAAGGGCCTGTCCTCGCTCCCGGGTATTCAAGTCCACTCCAGGGCGGTCCATCGCACTCCCACCCTGTTGCTCACGTTCGAGGGCCGCTCGTCGACTGAGGCCTATCGGTTCCTCGCGGAGCGTGGCGTCCACGCGCCGTCGGGGTCCTTCTACGCGATCGAGGCATCCCGTCGACTCGGCCTCGGCGACACCGGTGGCCTCCGGATCGGCCTGGCCCCCTACAACAACGGTGAGGACGTCGAACGGCTCCTGGAAGGCCTGTCCGAGTTCCTGACGCACTGAGGGGAGCCCTCGACCTCGTTCACGGGGCAGGCGGTAGCGCCGGATCCGCTCCCCACGCCGCCGCGCACAGTGACCGGTCGACCTCCTCGGTGTAGTGGGCCGCCGCGAGCCAGGCACGGGCGAACCGGTTGATGTCGGCAGGGACGAGACGGCCGAAGACGTCGCGGGACCGGTCCGCCGCTGCCGAATGGAGTTCGTCGAGGAGGTCCCCGGCGCAGGCGAGACCGTGGCGGCCCAGGCGCCGGCTGTCGGTTGCGCTGTCTCCGGGGAACGCGAGCACGCGACGGCCCGCCGAGGCCGCCTGGTGGACACGACGGCGCAGGAGATGCAGCGGCGCCTCGTCCGGGGCGGGTGAGGATCCGGCGGGTGCCGTCGCCGGGGCCGGCAGGTCCGCGTGCTGGAGGCGGTCGAGACCCAGGTCGAGATGGGTCCCGGGATCACGCGGGTGGTCGGTGGCGAGGAGCAGCGCCCGGGGCAGGGGAGACGGGTCGAGCCGGGCGACGACACGCAGTCGGGTGCCCGGAGCGGCCGAGAGGAGACGGAGGTTGTCGCGGTAGGGCAGCGCGGGGTGGTCATGGGCGGCGGAGAGGCGGAGCGTCAGTCCGTCGCAGTCGGCGAGCAGACAGTCCCCCGCCGCCTCGCGGACCGTACCGATGAGGGTCACGTCGAGGAACAGCAGGCCGTCCCCGCCGGTCAGGGCACGTGATACCTGATCGGTGACGGGCAGTTCCCACAGGCCGGCGAGAGGGTCCTCGCGCCAGGCGGCGCCGGACGCGCGCACCGCCCGTACGCCCGCTCCCGCACCCAGTCGGCCCGTCGGGGAGACGGTCGCGCCGGACACGGCGAGCCCGGCCCGTGACAGTTCGCGGTGGGTGAGAGCCGTGTCCCCGATGCGTACGGACCGGTCGGCCGCACCCACCGCCCGGCCGGGCCCTCCCGGGACGACATCCGACACCGTGTAGAGGCGGCCCTCGGCGTCGGCGGTCCAGGTGACCGCTCCCGCGTATCCGGTCGCCGTGAGGACGGGCTCGGAGAACAGCCCGTACAGCCGCAGGGATCCGTCCGGGGCGTACGGCTGTCGTGCCGTGCCGCGAAGGGTGGCGAGTTCGGGGCCGGTTGAGCCCGGAAGGCGATGGGCTGTCACGAGGACTTCGCGGAGAGCGGCGGTCAACTCGGCGAGACGGTACGCCGGATCGGCGCCGCGGGCGGCGCGCAGTTGCGTGACCACGGAGACCGCCGAGGCGGCGATCCGGGGCAGACCGCTGATCCGCGCGGAGTGAGCGGCGCGCAGCAACTCCGCCTGCAGCACGGCGCCTGACCCGTCCGTACCGGCTTCGAGTACGGCGGCAGCGGCGTCGTACATGGCTTGCGCGGCGGCGCGTTGGTCGGGGGTGGGCAGCTCGGGCTCCGTGGGTGACGCGGACCGGGTGTCCGGCGTGCCGGGCGCCTCCTCGCCGACCGATGCAGGCTCGGCGTCCGGTAGCGACTGCGACTGCGACTGGGGCTCGGGCTCGGGCTCGGCGATCGGTGCCGCCGAGGCCGCAGCCGCGCGGTGCAGGCAGTCCGGTGCCAGCAGGCAGCCGCAGCGGATGGCGTCCGTGCTGGTCACCGTGCCGCCGGGGGCGTGCAGTTCGAGATGAGTGTCGTCGTCGACGGCGATGCGTACGGTGTCGCCGTCGCGGACGGACGGTCTTCCCGCCAGCTTGGTGATGCCGGCGTCCAGCCGCTTGCGGAGCCGGGGCGTGAGCCCTTGGACGAGTTCGGCGGTCACGGCCGGGGCGACCGGAGGCAGGTCGAGGCTCAAGAGACTTTCTCCCCTACCCAGCGGGCGAGTTCGAGTGGGCTGAGGGCGGCGACGGGCATGCCCGCGGCGACGAGTTGGCCCGCGACGCCGGTCGAGTACCGAGGGCGGCCGGAGTCGTCCAGACTCGCGCAGCCGAGTACGTGGCAGCCTGCCCCGACGAGACTGCGGACTTCGGCGAGCAGACCACCGATGGGATAGCCCTCCTCGAAGTCGCTGATGACCACGACGAGGGTGCGGGACGGCACGGTGACGAGTTCGCGGGCGTGGCGCAGCCCGGCGGCGATGTGGGTGCCGCCGCCCACGCTGACCTCGAGGAGCAGCGACAACGGGTCGTCGACATGGCCGGTGAGGTCGATGACCTCCGTGGAGAAGGCCAGGAAATGCGTGGACAGGGTTGGCACTCCGGCCAGGACGGAAGCCGTGAGGGCCGCCCAGACCGTCGAGGCCTCCATGGACCCCGACACGTCGGTGACGAGGATCAGCCGCCAGTCCGCGGCGCGTTTGGCGCGCGAACGGAAGACGGGGTGCTCCGGGATGACCTGGACGGTGCCGTCCGGGCCGCGGCGCGCGGTCGCGAGGTTGGCGCGCAGTGTGCGGGGCAGATCGAGGCCGCCGCCCGGCCGTCGGCTGGGGCGCGGCAGGACCGCGCCGTGCAGCGCGGGACGCAGTTGTGTCGCCAGTTCCCGCGTCAGCGCCTCGACCAGGCGGCGGACCAGCGGGCGCAGGGCGGCCAGTTGCGCCTCGGGCAGTCCTCCCGCGTGCTGGAGCACGGTGCGCAGCAGGTCGACGGAGGGCCGCACGACGTCCGGGTTGAGCTCGGCTATCACGTCCTTGCGGCCCGACGCCGCTGCCGCCGCCAGCACCTCTTCCCGGATGCCCGGTCCGAACAGGGCGGCCAGTTCCTCGGACCACTCGCGCACTCCCGGGTACGAAGCCTCCCGGCCACCCCCGTCGCGTCGGCGAGGTCCGGTCAGGTCGCCCCTGCTGCCCTCGCCGCGTCCGCTGCCGTACAGCTCGTCCAGCGCGGTCGCGAACGCCGAGGCCGAGTGCGGCAGTTGATCCGTACGACGGCCGAGTACGAGCCGCCAGCGGTCGGCGGACGCGAGGACGTGATTCTCGGGGGAGTGCTGAGCACCTCGCTCGGTTGCTGAGGTTGCTTCGGTTGCCTCGGCTGGTTCGGTTGCCTCGGCTGGTTCGGTTGCTTCGGGGTTTTCGGGCGCCGGGACGAGGTCGTCCCCCTTGTACTGAGGCAGTAGCCCGAGCGTGCGCAGGGCGGCGCGGGCCGCGAGGTCCGCGCGGGTCCAGGTGGCGAGTGCGGCGGGGTCGACGCCGCCGGTGTCGGTCAGATGCGTGGTGGCGAGGCGCTCCTCGACGGTGTCGAGGAGCCGGTCGCGGGCCGCCGGACTGAGGCTGTCGAAGCCTCCCCGGAGTGAGGGGAGCCGGTCGAGGAACTGTCGGTCGGGCATCCCGACGATGCGGTTGAGCAGCGGTTCCAGGGCGGGAGCCGCCGCCTCCAGGAGCGGGCCCGCGGCGGTCAGCACCCCGATGAGCCGGTCGGTGAGGGCGGTCCGGGCCTCGGGAGTGTTCGCCGAGTCGACCCAGGAGGCGATGCGATCGCCCAGAACATGCGGGTCCTCGTGACCGAGGAGTACGCGTACGGCTCCGGCGGCGCCGCGCATCAGCGGGGAGCCGTCGGCGGCCAGCCGGGCGAGCGCGTCGGCGAGCCGTATGCCGCCCAAGAGGTCCGCGCGATGGGCGAGTTCGAGCAGCGCGTGCGCGTCGGCCCGGTCCTCGGAACCCGTGAGACCGTCCACCTGCCGCACCGCCGCGGCGGTCAGCAACTCGGCCACGGTGGTCACCGTGTCGGTACGTTCCTCGTCGGCACCGAGGCCTGCGACGTGACCTGCCCGCAGTCGGTCCAACAGGGCCAGGCCGGCGAGGAGTTCCGGCAGTGTGGCGGACTGCGGGAGCACGTCGCGGACGTCGGCGAGGCGTTCGTCCGTGAGCGTGGGCAGGCCGCACTCCGCCGCCTGCCGAAGGCCGTGCAGGGTCTGCGCGGCCGTGGGCCCGCCCTCGTCCCGCTCCGCGCGCCGGCGTTCGCGCAGCATCCCCTCGGCAGCCTGCGCGGGGGTGACTCCTCGGACACCGGCCGCGGTCAGCATGGCCGCCGTGGCGGGCGTCCAGCGCACCTCCCAGCGAGAGGTCAGCGCCTCGGACCCGCCTGCCCCGACGACCTCCTTTTGATCTCCGTACGGCACACCGCACACGGTCAGGCGCTGCAGCAGGAGCTCACGGCGGCTGTCCAGGTCGGAACGCAGCGGATCCAGACGCAGATCCCGCGTGGTGTCGGCGCCACGGCTGTCGGGTCCGGGCAGTCCCAACGCCGTCAACTCCGCCTCCACCGCCGGAGCGAGTCCGCTGCGGGGAGCTCCGGGCGCCGGGCGGCCCCCGCGTGTTCCCACGAGCACCCGCTCCATCGCCTGTGCGACGGCTCGGCCGCGCCCGTACGGCTCACCCTGTGTGAGTACGGTCTGCACCGCTTCGACCAGCTCGCCCCGGCCGGCCGCGGGAAGTCCACGCAGCCGGGCGAGGTCCCCCGCGAGACGGCAGATCTCCCGGGCGTCGGCGGGGCCCGACGGGTGGCCGAGGGCGCGCAGTTGGGCACAGATCTGTACGGCGGCACGGGTCAGGGCGTCCTCCAACGCGGCAGGGTCGCCCGCCGCGCCCAGGACCAGGTGCTGCCATTCCGGGTCCCGGATGCCCGCCGGGTAGCCGGACCGCTCGTCGAGAAGCGCGTATGTGTAGGGGATGAGCGACGTCGTCCATGCCGGGGCCTCGGCGTCCGGGCCGACGGGGACGGGCGATCGGGGTTTCGCCGGTGTGCCCGGTGACGTCAACGCCGGGGCGTGGAAGGCGCCGACGAGCACGGCGGCGCGTTCGCCGTTCGCGGTGGCTGCGGCCAGCCGGGCGCGCATCCACTCCTCGCGCCGCAGGTCCAGCTCGGGCACGCCTCCGGATGCGGCGGCGTCCTCACGCAGCGCCCAGCCCGTCAGGAGGGCGGCCCGCCGCAGCGCTTCGGGCGGCGAGCCAGGGGCGGTGGCCTCGACAAGGCGGTCCCACAGGTCGTCACCGGTACGGCCCGTGAGCCGGGCTCGTAGCGCGGTGGCGAGGCCGGTTCGGTGGGACGTCTCGTGGACGTCGACGGGATCGGGAGCGGTGGGTGTCTCGCCGGTGGTGCCTCGGTCGGAGGCGGGTGTCTGCGTTGATGGGCTGCCGGGGCCGCCGGGCGGCTGTGCGGACGTCGGATCGGTGGTCGGGCCGGGCTGCTCCGGAGCCGAGCCCTGGTCCGTACCGTCGTCCGGGCCTGCGGAGGCATGCCGTTCGGTACTCCACGCCCGGTCGGCGAGCGGCAGGTCGCACGCGACGACCGGCACGTCGTGCCGCGCGGCCCAGCGCACGGCGGCGAGTTCGGGCGAGAAGTCGGCGAACGGATAGAAGGCCGGGCCCCGGCCGCCGCCCCCGTCGCGGGGAGCGGCGGCGAGGGCGACCGGGGCCCGCGTCTCCTCGTGACCGAGCCAGGGCAGCCATTCCTGCATCTCGTCGGGGAGTTCGACGAGCAGCACGTCCGGCTTGGCCGCGTCCAGCAGCGCGGGCACGGCCGCGGCCAGGGACGGCGCGTGGTGCCGTACGCCGATGAGGTAGGGCGCCGCCGGGTCGGTGAGGGCCGCGACGGCTTCGTCGGGGGAGAGGGGCACGGTGGTCAGTCCTCCAGGACGGTGCGCAGGTCCCACAGGGTGCGCCAGGTGGCGGAGCCCTGCTCGGCGCGGCGCCTGACGGGGCCGTCCCAGTAGCCGCGCAGCCGGGCCGCGTCGGCGGGGTCGTCCTTGCGGACCACGCCGAGGAGGTGACCCGGCAAGAGTCCGAGGACGTCACGGTCGCCCGGGAAGTAGGCGGCGGCGAGCCCCAGCGCGCCCGCCACGGACACGGCTTCCGCGGTGCTCATCACCGTGGAGGGCCGCTCGACCTCCCACCCTTCATCGGACCGGCCCTCCCGCAGGTCCCGGAAGGCCGTGATGAGCGCTTCCAGTACGGCGTCGTCGACCCGGAAGGGTGCTCCGGCCCGCTCGACCGAGGCACGTGCCTGACTGCGTACGAGCGCGGTCTCGGCGTCGAGGTCCGCGATGGGACCGACGGTCTCGAAGTTGAAACGCCGCTTGAGCGCGGCCGACATCTCGGATACCCCCTTGTCGCGCAGGTTGGCCGTCGCGATGAGGCTGAAGCCGGGGGCCGCGTGGGCCAGGGAGTCCTCGGTGCCCGCCAGTTCGGGTACGGCGATGCGCCGCTCGGAGAGCAACGACACCAGCGCGTCCTGCACTTCGGGCAGACAGCGGGTGACCTCCTCCACCCGGGCGACCGCTCCCCGGGTCATGGCGGTCAGGACGGGCGAGGGCACGAGGGCCTGCCGGCTGGGCCCCTGGGCCAGCAACAGGGCGTAGTTCCAGCCGTACTTGAGCTGGTCCTCCGTCGTGCCCGCGGTGCCCTGGACGACCAGGCCGCTGGTGCCGCAGACGGCGGCGGACAGCAGCTCGGACAGCATGGACTTGGCGGTGCCGGGCTCGCCGACGAGCAGCAGTCCGCGCTCGCCGGCGAGGGTGACGACGCACCGCTCGACCAGGGCCCGGTCGCCGACGAACTTGCCTTCCACGACGAGGCGCCGCGGCACACCCTCGGGCGTCGGGGCGTCGTCGGGCAGCCGCAGGGCCCGGCCGTCGCTGCCCATGACGAACGTGACGACGGCACGGGGCGTGAGCCGCCACGCCGGTGGGCGCGGCCCGTCGTCGTAGGCGGCGAGGAAGGCCAGCTCGGTGGCGTGCCGGTCCTCGGGCGGGGTGATCTGGCGGGCCGTGTCGGCGGCCAGGGTGGTGGTCATCGGTGGTCCGTCCGGTCGGGTCGGGAGGTCGTCAGCAGGGGGGTCGTTGTACGGGGAGCCGTCATCCGGGGAGCCGCCGGCAAGGGTTCGTCCGGTCGGCTCGGGCGACGGCCGTCGGCGGCGGTCATCGGCGGCTGCCCTTCCGGGTGGCGCGGGTGGTGAGCTTCTCGTAGGCGGGCGCGTCGCCGTCCTGGACGCGCTGCCAGGCGCGGGCGAACAGGTCGGGCACCGGGAGGCGGGGCACGGCACGCGAGCGGTCGGGCACCGGGTAGAGGCCCTCCTTCCAGGTCTCCACCGGCAGGGCGGGGGACTTGAGGTCGCGCCAGCCGCAGGGCAGGAAGAGGGTGCGCCCGGCGCGCGGTCGCTTCGCCTCGACGACCAGGTCGGTGGCCGCCAGTTCGGTGCGGGCCTTCTTCAGCCTTGCGGGCTTCCAGCCGGTCCAGCGGGCGCAGTTGCGGTCCGTCGGATCGGGCAGGGCCAGCAACTGGAGGTAGAGCGCGGCCGCGTCCTCACCCAGACCGTGTGCCGAGGCCACTTCGGCGACCAGCGCGGGAGCGACGACGGTGGGGTCCTGTGCGTGACCGACGGGTCCCTCCGGGGCGAGACCGGCCGCCAGGACGCGGTCGAGTCCGTCGTCGAGGATCGTGCGCAGGGCCTGGAGGCCACCGTCGCGGTCCGGACCCACCAGGCCCTCCAGGAGCCCGAGAACCGCGTCGTCCGGACCGGTGATCGCGGCAGGGCGGAGCAGGACCGTCTCCTGATCGCCGTACCAGGGGCGCAGCACGAGAGCCTCCCCGACAGGCGTCAGACCGTGTGCGTCGGCGCCTCCGGTGGGGGGAAGCCCGTACGCCTTGCGCAGTTCGACCGCCGTCGAGCCGCCCTTGTCCGTCCACTCGACGTCGAGGTCGAGCAGCAGCCCGGGGTCGGTGAGACGGCGGCGCAGTGCGGCCAGGCCCTCGGGCAGGAGGGCGCGCAGCGGGTCCCCGTACGGCAGGCCGTAGGCGAGTGCGGTCAGCGAGGCGACGGCACGGGTCAGGTCGTACCGTCCGGGCAGCGCCGCGGGGTCCGCGGCGACGAGATTGCCGTCCTTGTCCGGCCGTTGCACCGTCGTGCGGCTGAGCCAGGGGGTGAGCCCCGGATTGAGCACGGCCTCGGCGGAGCCGGCGGGCAGACCGGCGAGATCGGCCGCGAGGTCCTCGGGCAGGCGGACGACGGAACCGAGGCGCTCGGCCCACACCCGGCCCGCTGCCGCGATGTCCGGTCCGGTCGTCCACAGATCGGCAGGGTCCTCGGGCAGCAGGGCGCTCAGGAGGGCGAACCGGTCCTCCCGGCCGAGCGACGACAGGCGGCCGTTGCCCAGGTCCATCTGCCGGGGCTTCAGACCGATCGTGGCGAGTACGTCGGCGCTGGGGTTCTGCGGACGCGCGGCGAGGAGCACGGTGGCCTGGACGGGGCCCAGACCGCCGTGGGTCGCGGCGGCGAACGCGGCGGGTGCATCGGAGTGCCAGGGGGCGGCGCCCTTGTCCCGGATCATCCGGGTGAGGGCGGCCAGCCCGTCGGCCGGGAACGCCGACGGCACTGCGGTCTCCTTGTCCAGGGTGAAGTGGGCGACGGCGCCGAACGCACCCGAGGGGTCGTGGTCGAGGGCGAGCCAACTGACCCGGTTGCGCTCGGAGTCGACGTTCTGGCAGCCGAGGAGGACCACGGTGCGTCCGTCCCGGCGGAGTACCTGACCGGCACGTTGCTGCTTGGTGTGCGGCTCGCTCAGCAGGATCTCGCGCAGCCCGTTTCCGGGTGCGGCCAGCGGTCCTTCGGCGACCGCCTCCAGCAGCAGGAGCAGGGATTCCCGTTCGGCGTCGGTCAGGGTGGGTGTGGCGGTCCGGAAGGCCAGCGGTCGCAGCACGGCCAGGATCGACGGCCACACGATGCCGATGTCGGGGATCGTGCGCTCCTCGCTCCGCCAGCCGTCACCGAGGGCGCCCGTCTGTGCCAGGTCGGGCAGCGGCTTGCCCTCGGCGGGCCGTCCGGACAGCACGTGGTTCACGGACCGGATCTGGCGCAGGGCGGTCCACGCGTGGTTGCCTCCCCACCATCCCCCCAGATCGGCGATGCCGGCGGTGACCGCGCGCAGGGTGCGGTCCTCGCCGTGCTTGGGGCGGTAGTCCGCGAACATCCCCTCGTTCTGGCGCTGTTCGGGCCGCTTCTTCTCGACCGGCGGTGCCACGAACGCGGCAGCCGTCCCGGCGAGGTGGAGCGCCGCACGGACCAGGGCGGACACGCCGATGAGCAGCCGCTCGTCGGTGAGGCCGGACAGGGCCCGCGACACGGCAGGCCGAATGAAGTCGTCCACCGACGGGACGACGGGCTTGCCGTCGACGGTGGTGTTGGCGGCGTCGCCGGCCTTGACGATCTGTGCCTCACGCTCGGTCAGGGCCTGGGCCGCGGCACGCAGCACGTCGGCCGCTGCCTCGTCGGTGAGCGCGCGCAGCACGGCGGACGCCCGTTCGTCACGGGGGCGCAGCGAGTGCCAGAAGGCCAAGGGCGGTACGAGCCGTGTGCCGGCGGCGTACTCCCCGCCCCGCTGACCGGGTGTCACCCGGCCGAGTTCGCCGGTGGCGGAGGTGTCCTCGGAGGCGAACAGCACAACATGCTGGTGGAGGTACGCGGCGACGGGCTCGGCACCTCCGGGCAGTCGGAGCGCCCCGAGAGGGAAGCCGGCCGCCCGCAGGGTGACGGTCCGGCCGTCCGGCGTACCGGCGGTCGTCCGAGCTTCGGCGCCTTCGCCCTCCGAGCGCACCCAGCGGCCGAGCACCGAGCCGTCGGTGCCGAAGGGGCTGTGTTCGAGGCCGGGTTGCAGCGGCAGGACCTCGCAGTGGTGCTGAAGGAGCGCGGCGTCCTCGCGGATGCCGGACCGCAGGAACGCGGGCAGGGACGCCCGTCCGTGCGTACCGGTGACCGGGTCGTACTCCAGCCAGACCTGCTGTCGGCCCTGCCTGCCCTGGCGCCAGCAGGTCGTGCCGTCACCTATGACGGACCGGCTCGGCGGCAGGACGGTGTCGCCGGCGTGCAGGGTGCGTCCGCCGGTGGCACGGCCGCCGCCGGTCAGGGGGATGGAGGGGGCACCGGCATCGTTGCCGTACCAGTGGGGCAGTTGCTCGCCGCCGAGGGTGAACACCTCGGACGGCCGGGCCGACCAGTAGCCGAACTGCTTGCTGTCCTGCCGCCACATCACCAGCAGTTCGCCGTCGGTGTAGCGGAACTGCGGTTGCTGCCAGCGGTCCAGCTCGACGGGCAGGCGCAGGTCGTGGTCGAGCAGCACCTTGTCCGGTCCGACGACGACGGCCTTGTGCCTGCGGGAGAGGATCAGCGCGGGCCAGGCCTCGGTCAGGCGCAGTGGGTCGTCGTCGCGGCTGCGCCTGCGCCCGCTCCTGGTCTTGGTGTTGGAGTCCGTGTCGGTATCGGTGTCGAGGAGGTGCAGCGCCTCGTCCAGGGCGGGCCAGCCCAGTTCGTCGGGGATGCCGGACCGCAGGGTGCGGCCGAGCAGCGGCGCGATCTCGTGCTCCGCGATACGCGCGACCGCTTGGGGGCTGACCCGGGCGGCGACCGGACGGAAGGGGCGCAGGCGGTTGAGTGCCGTGCGGGCGCCGGGCAGACCCGTCGAGGCGCGGAACGTCTCGGCCGCGTCGTCCAGCCACTCGCGCAGCACCTCGCCCAGTACGGGATGGGAGGCGAGGGCCTCCAGCACTCCGGCGAGTGTCCGGTCGTCGCTCAGCGCATCGATGGCCCGGTGCAGCAGGGGCCGGAAACGCGGATCCGCGGCCGTGGCGGTCAGGTCGCGCCCACCGGACTCACGATCGCGAAGCCAGCGGTCGAGGGACAGATACACGTCCTTGTCAGCGTCGGGCATGGCGAGGGGAACGCCCTGTGCCACGCACAGGTCCAGGAGGTCGAGGTCGGCACCGGCGTGCCAGCGGCCCGTGAACAGGTCCACGGCCCGGCCGTCGGCACGCAGCCGCGGCGCCATCCGTTCGACGAGCTGGAGAGTGAGCGGGGAGCGGCTGCTGACCGTGCCGCCGTGCTTGCGGTGGGCGGCCCAGCGGCTGAGCCACTCCGCCGCGTCGACGGCTCCCGTCTGCTCGCCGTCCTGACTGGCCCCACTGTCCTGACTGCCGTCGCCTTCCTCGCCGTCCTCGCCGGTGAGGAGGCGATCGGCGCCGCTCTCCGCGAGCAGCGTCAACCAGAACTCGTC
Source organism: Streptomyces phaeochromogenes (assembly GCF_001418655.1). GTDB lineage: Bacteria > Actinomycetota > Actinomycetes > Streptomycetales > Streptomycetaceae > Streptomyces > Streptomyces phaeochromogenes. Next base: position 27,938 of record NZ_LIQZ01000067.1, read on the forward strand.
GTCCTTGACCTCGCGTCCCAAGGTGGTCGGCATGATCTCCAGCAGCCGGGCCCGTACGGCCGGTTGCCGCTCGGCGAGGACCGCGAGGGTGGCTCGGTAGGCGGTCCAGAAGGAGACGGGCGCGCGCACAGCGGCGGGCGAGGCGACCAGGTCGGCCACCAGGGCACATTCCTCGGTGACCCGGGACAGCCCGGCGGCCTTGATCAGACCGCGGGCGTCCTGCGGCAGCGACGCGTACGGAGGCATGCCCGCCGCGCAGCGCTCCACACACAGCTGCCGGAACTGCGACCACGCCGTGGCGGCGTCGAGCCTGTGGGCCAGATCCTTCACATACTCCTTGAGCGCCTTGACCGTCAGCGCTCCGGCGAAGGCGAACTCCAGGAACACGGCGCGCTGCCGATCCTCGTCGACGGCGAGTGCGTGCACCCGCTCGGCCTCGCGGGCCTTGCCGAAGAAGGCGGCGGCGTACGTCGTGTTCTCGTGCTGGAGGAAGATCCGGGCGGCCTGCTCGTAGAAGGTGGGCAGGAAGTGCGGCACTGCCCGGCCGAGCCGCTCGCCGAGCTCCTCGAAGCCCTCTTTGGCGGTGCCGGGGCGGGACTTGGCCTGGCGTGCGAGCCGCTCGACGTCCTTGACCAGGGCCAGTGCGTGGTGGCCGTTGGCCGGGTCGTTGACCAGTGCCCAGGCGGGGAAGCCGAGGGTCTCCCGGCGCACCTGGCCGACCTCGGGGGTCTCCGGTTCGCGGGCCAGACCGAGGAACTCCAGGGCCAGGTCTTCTGCCTCGCCGAGGGTGCCCGGCACGAGACGGACGGCGAGCCGGCCGTCCAGCGCGGGGTGGGTGTACGTCCGTACGGTGAGGGAGTCGGCGTCCTCGCCGGTGGTCGTGCCCACGGGCAGGACTGCGCCGGCTTCCAGCAGCGCGGTCGCGGTGGTGTGTGCGTAGGTGGTCATGCCGCCTGCTCCTCGTCCTCGATGTCACGCCCGGCGAACAGTGCGGCAGCCATGCGCATGCCCTCCGACCAGGCGACGGGCCCCACCTGACCGAGCTTCAGCACCTTTCCGGAGCCGTCGGTCCACATGAGGGGGCCGGTCTCGGTCTCCTCGTAACCGTCGTAGTCGCCGATCCAGACGCGGGCCTCCACGCCGCGCGCGTCCTCCCGCACGGAGCAGACGGCGTTGCCGCCGCGCACGCGGTAGCCGAGCTGGGTGGTCCTGCCGTGCAGGAAGCGCAGTTGCTTGAACGCGCCGCCCGCGTAGTCCTCGACGGTGGTGGCCTCGGCGTCGAGGCCCGCGGGGCGCCGCCACACCTCGCGGAAGAGCTGCTGGGCCCGCTGCTCGACGCCGAGTTCGACGGCGAACTCCCGCAGATCCTCAAGGTCGTCGAGAAGGACGGGGTGGGGGAGGTGGACGAGCTCGGGGGCGATGCGGACGCTGTCTCCGTCGAGGTCGACAAGACCGAGCCCGCGCTCCAGGTCGGCGTCCCGGAGGAATCCGGCCACTTCGCCGTCCGGACCGGTGACGACGAGATCGCGCAGCGCGCTCTGCCAGGCGGGATCCGGCCACACCCGGGCGATGACGGCGAGGGGCACGGGAAGCGAGCGCACCATCCACTTCTCGACGTCGGCGAGGCACTGGCGTTCGTGCCGTTCCAGCCACTCGGCGAGCTGCCGCAGTCCCATGACCGCGGGATCGTCCGCGAGTTTGGCCGGTACCGACTTCAGCTGCCGCCCCGCGGCGTTGCGGCACACCACCTTTCCGCCGTCGAGGCCGACCTCGTAGTCGCCGGCCATGACCCACCCCATATGTGCCTCCCCGCACTTCACTGACCCGCATTTCACTGATCAAGTGACCGGAACTCTAGGTGAGACCACTGACAACGCCTGCTCCGAGCCCCCTGGGACCTGTCTCCGGGCCGACTTCGAGTCCGAAGTCGGTAAGTCCCCAGTACCCTGCGGACTTTCGAGGTGTCAGGGGAAACGGGGGGCGCGGGATGGGACGTCAGGATCTCGCGGACGCGCTGGACGACGAGCTGGGGAAGCGGCTGCTGCCCCCAACCGCGGTGCGGGCGCTGGGACGTTGGCTGGCCGGATCCGGCGCTCAGTACGTGACAGGTGCCGGCGGCCACGCCGTGGAGTACGTGCCCGCGCAGTGGTCAGGCATCGAGCCATGGCCCGTTGAACTACCCGAGCGGTCGCGGACAGGAACAGCGAGAATCAGCCGCGACCAGGTGGCCGCCTCGACCCGCGGGGCGGCAGAGCGCTCGCAATGGTCCGAGGCCCTGGTCGCGTCGTACGTATGGGGGCAGGGCCGGACCGGCTACGGTCCGCACCGTCTCAAGGAGATCCTGGCGGAGCCCACTGTCGACGACGCGTTGGCCGCGGCCGGTGCCACCCTTCGCGCGGAGGGAGCCGTCGCGGCGTACCACGGCCTCCGCGGGGCGGTGAAAGGACTGGGACCGGCGTTCTTCACCAAGTTCCTCTACTTCCTCGACCAGCGCCGCGTCCTCGACCATGGCTGCTCCCTCAACCTGACGGCGGATGCTCCGGCCGCTCCCCGCGCGCTGATCCTGGATCAGCGGGTCGCGCGGGTGATGAGGGCTCATGCCGCGTGGGTGGGCGCGGACATGGGACTGGCCACCGCGTCGGACGTGGCCGCCTGGATCTGGTCGGACAGCGGCTGGACCTCCCATCGGTACGGGGTGTACCTGGGGTGGATCCACTCCGCGACCGGGCAACTCGCCGCCGCGGGGATCGGATGGCCCGGGTCACGCCCGGACGTGCTGGAACTGGCGTTGTTCGACGGTGTCTGGATTCCCGCGTCCTGACATCTGGCACATCTGGCGCGGAGGAGTGCCTGACCTGCCTTCTTTCGCCCTGTTCGAATCTCGTGGACCGGCGGTCGTGTTCACACGCACTCTTCATTCGTCACAACAACCACACACCTCGGGAGAGACACCATGCGTACCCGCCGCCTAGCCCTCCTGTGCAGCACCGCCGTACTGGCCCTCGGAGGAAGCCTCGCGGTCGCGCCCTCCGCGAGCGCCGCGGTCGCCGAGACGAACTGCAACTACATCTCCGACACCGCCCGGCCCACGGTCCGTCCCAACGACGAGGGCAACGCGGTTCGCCAGGTGCAGTGCCTCATCAACTACTACAGCAAGTACTCCGACTGGCTCGACGTGGACGGGGACTACGGCCAGGCCACCGCGCGGGGCGTGTACTACGTGCAGACCTGTAACGCCACCGACGGCGGTGCCGACGGCATCGTGGGTCCCAGCACGTGGAACCGCCTCTACAACCCGAAGCCCGCTTGCGCGCTGTAGGGCACTCCTCCGTTCCACCGGCTGCCCGCTTCCCGACCGAAGGAGCGGGCAGCTTCGACCGGCCCGGCCCCCCCCCACAGGAGGAATCACGCGATGACGGTCCCGGACTCGAACCCCGAAGGCTCCCGGAGCACAGCCGGCACGGCGTCCCCGGTGTCGCGACGCGTGTTCCTGGGTGCGCTCGGAACCGCCGCCGCGTTGAGCGTCGTGCCCCGCCCATCCGAGGCCGCTGCCGCCTCCGCCGCGTACACCTTACGCACGCGCGCGGCCTGGGGCGCGAACGAGACGCTGCGGTACGCCGCCGACGGTACGGAGATCTGGCCGCCGGAGTACTACCCGGTCCAGACCCTCACCGTGCACCACACCGACGACGGGAGCACCGACCCGGACCCGGCCGCCGTGGTGCGCGCGATCTACCGCAACGACACCGTCGGCAAGGGCTATGGGGACATCGGCTACAACTTCCTGATCGACAGGAACGGCCTTGTGTACGAAGGGCGTTGGTCCGGTACCGACGGCGTGCCCGCGCACGACGCGTCGGGGCGGATGGTCACCGGAGCGCACGTCCAGGGATACAACAGCGGAAACCTCGGAATCGCCCTTCTGGGGACGCTGACGACCACGCCCCCGACGACCGCCGCACGCACCGCGCTCATCCAGCTCCTGGCCGAACTGGCCGAGCGTCACGCGATCGCCCCCTTGGGGAAGGTGTCCTACGTCAATCCGGTGAGCGGAGCCGCCCGCGTCGCGCCTGCCATCGGCGGTCACCTCCACTGGGCTGCCACAGACTGCCCGGGTACGGTCTTCGCAGACATGCCCGCCATACGCGCAGAGGTGGCCGCCCTGATCCAGGGCTGACAGTTCGGGCGTACACGGCACTGACCCCGCTGTGTGCGCCCGAAGGATGATCCGTTCCAGTCATTGTCTTCACGAGGGCCGGCGCGGCATCGTCTGCGGCACCGGGCAGGAATCACGCATGGGGGGACCGTGCTGCGTATCCACTTCACGTCGGAGGATCTCGTCCGAACGCGGCTCGCCTGCCGCCCCGACCCCTTATGGGAGATCGCCGCCAGTCTGCACCGGTTGCAGTCCCAGCTCGGGCGCTGGGCCCATGCCGCCTGGTACCGCGACGCCCGCGCCGCCATCTCCGCACAGCAACTGGGCTCCGTCGTACGGACGTTGCTGTTTCCGCTGTTCCCCCGAGCGACGTACTTCCCCGACTTCCTCACCCCGGCCGAGGCGGGCCATGGCCTGAAGAGCGGGCTGGACGCGATCCTCGATACACCGCCCGGCCGGGTCCGGCACGAGATCGGTCTGCTGGCACAGGTGAGGAAAGTGCCGACGGACATGTACCGCCTGGCCGACAAGGACATGCGCGGGGACCTGGTCGCGGCGCTGCGCAAGTACCACAACGCGGCCATCGCCCCCTACAGCGACCGTATGCAGGCCCGCGTCGACGCCGAGTGCGCCCGCCGGGGCCGCGATCTGCTGCTCGGCGGACCGGAAGGGCTGCTCGGGGGACTGGGTCCCGCCATGCGCTGGAGAGCCCCCGTCCTCGAAGTGGAGTACGTGGGCGGTGTCGATCGCGATCTGCACCTGGGTGGCCGCGGCCTGGTCCTGATCCCCTCGTACTTCTGCTGGCAGAAGCCGGTCTCCTTCGCCGACCCCGATCTGCCGCCCGTCCTGCTGTACCCGCTGGCATCAGGCGGTCCCATTCCCCAACAAAGCCCGGCCGAGGCGCCGTTGTCGGCGTTGCTCGGACGCACCCGCGCCGCGGTTCTGCTCGCGGTGACGTACGGCGCCACCAACTCGGAGATCGCTCGCGCGGTCTCGGTGTCCCCCGCCAACGCCAGCCACCACACCACGGTGCTGCGCGACTCGGGACTCATCGCCAGTCACCGCCACGCGAACACCGTCCTGCACACCCTCACCCCGCTGGGAGCGGCACTCCTCCGCCTTCCCGACCAGGACCGCCAGATCACGGCGCAGGACGGCTGAATCCCGGAGTTCGGTTCTCCCGGGGCGGCCGTGACGCCACCGGGCCGTCCACAGTACGGTCGCACGCAGGACGGGAGACGCCGGAAGAGGAACACCCCATGAGCCCGAACGCAGCTGACACCGCACGCCTGGAGGACGCGGTGCTCACGCGTGCCGCGCAGGCGGGTGACGTCACTGCCCTGGGGCAGCTGCTCGAACGGCACCGGGCAGGCATGCGCGCGGTGGCACTGAGCATCCTGGGACCGGGGCCCGATGTCGACGACGTACTCCAGGACGCGGCCGTGACCGCGCTCCGGCGGGTGGGCGACGTCCGCGATCCGGCGGCCATCGGCGCATGGCTGCGGATGATCGTGCGCAACGGGGCCCGTTCCCTGTTGCGGGGCTCCGTGGCCTTCCGGCCGATCGACGATCTGCACCTGCCCTCCACGGACGCCGGACCGGAGCGCCTGCTGGAGCACCATGCGATGCGGGACTGGATCTGGGAGGCCGTCGAAGAGCTTTCCCCCGCACTGCGACTGCCCCTGGTGCTGCGTCACTTCAGCACAGGGGTCACGTCCTACGAGCGGATAGCCGACGCGTGCGGAGTCCCGGTGGGCACGGTCCGCAGCCGGCTGAACCAGGGACGGGCCAAGCTCGCGACCGCCCTCGCCGCCACCGCCGACGCCCCGCACGGCGACACCGCGCGACGCACCCGCGCGAGCCGGGTCGAGGCGCGCGAGACCCTGGCCGCAGCCGAGAGCGGACGGTTCGGTGCGCTCCTGACAGAGCGCTGGTCGCCCGAGATCGCCCTGCTCAGGGGGAACGAACCGGTGGGTGACCGGAGCCTCCTCGTGCGCGGCATGGACGGCGACCTCGATGCCGGCGTACGGCAGCGCCTGGCCCATGCCGTGGCCGGCCGGTCCCTCGTCGTGTGGGAGATGGACCTCCTCGCCCCCGCCGACGATCCCGATCACTGCCCGCCCTCGGTGGCCTGGCTGATGACCCTGGACGACGCCGGCCGTCCGCACCGGCTGCGCCTCGTGCACCCCAGGCCGGTCCAGGCCCTCCAGGCGCTCGCTCCGATGTGACGGGCGTCACGTAGGCCGGGTCGAACTTCGTCCTCCCTCCGGCGTCCTGCCGGTGTCATCGACACCTGCCGGAAACGGAGACCCCATGACCACCTCCTCACTGACCAACCCCCTGGACGCCGGAACGCACACCGTCGAGATCGACGGAGTCGTGCAGCGCTATCACGTCCACGGCACCGGACCGGTGTGCGTCGCGCACCCCGGCGGACCGGGCATCTTCTGGGAGTACCTGCGCATGCCCGCGCTGGAGCGGCACCTGACGATGGTCTACCCGGAGCCGGTCGGCACCGGCGCCTCCGGCACACTGCCTTCCCACCCGCACGGCTACACCCGGCCCCGCTACAGCCGGTTCCTCGGGGCGCTGATCGACCACCTCGGCGTGCCCGAGGTGCACCTCCTGGGGCACTCGCACGGCGGCTTCGTCGTCCAGTACCACGCCCTGAACCACCCGGAACGCATCGCCGGGGTGATCCTCTACGACAGCGCCCCGCTGACCGGTCCCGAACATGGGGCCGAGGCCATGCGCCTGGTCCAGCTGTTCGCCGAGCGGCATGCGGACCACCCCGGACTCCCCGAGGTCCTCGCGGCCTTCCAGTCCATCCCCACGATCTCCGACGACGCACAGATGACAGCCGTCGCCAGGGGACTGCTCCCCTCGTACTTCGCCGACTACTGGGGCAGGGAGGAGGAGTTCGCCCCCCTGCGTGCCTCCGTGCGGGCCACGCACATCTCCGGGCTGGACGAGAACCTCGCCCCGCACGTCATCGACGACCGTGCGGACCTCGGCTCGCTCACCGTGCCCGCCCTCGTCGTCGTCGGCCGCCACGACGTCATCTGCGGGGTGCGGTGGGCCGAGGAACTGCACGCCCTGATCCCTCGATCGGAACTGCTGATCCTGGAGAACAGCGGGCACTTCGGTCACATCGAGGAACCGGAGGCCTTCTCACGGGCAGTCACACGCTTCGTGAACTAGGCCATTTGGCAGAAGCCCGTGCGGACGGTCCGACCTAGTTTGTACCTGCCCGGAAGCTTCCGACGAACAAGGAGCAATCGCATGAGCACCGTGAAGAACATCGTTCTCGTACATGGAGGATTCGTCGACGGCTCGGGCTGGCAGGCGGTGTACCGCCTTCTCACCCGCGACGGCTTCAACGTCAGCGTCGTGCAGAACCCGACCCACTCCCTCGAAGGCGACGTGGCGGTCACCCACCAGGTCCTCGACTCGCAGGACGGGCCGTCCGTGCTCGTCGGCCACTCCTACGGAGGGGCTGTGATCACCGAGGCCGGCCGGCACGACGGTGTGGCCGCGCTCGTCTACATCGCGGCCTTCGCACCGGACAAGGACGAGTCGGTCGGCACCCTGATCGCGGACCCGGCTCCCGGCGCGCCCGTTCCGCCGATCCTGCCGCCCCAGGACGGCTTCCTCTTCCTGGACCGCGAGAAGTTCGCCGCGTCGTTCGCGGGCGACGTGCCGCCCGAGGACGCGCAGTTCATGGCCGACTCGCAGGTTCCCTGGGGCCTGGGAGCCCTCAACGGAACGGTCACGGAAGCCGCCTGGCGTGCCAAGCCGAGCTGGTATCTCGTCGCGACCGACGACCGCATGATCCCGCCGCCGGCGCAGCGTGCGATGGCCGAGCGAACCGGAGCCACCGTCGGCGAGGTCGCCGGCAGCCACGCCATCTACGTCTCCCAGCCGGAAGCCGTGGCGGAGCTGATCAAGCAGGCCGCCGCCCACCAGGCGTAACCCCCGCACGGGACGGCCCGCCGCAACGAGCGAGAGCTCTCACGAATCCCGACGGGATTTCGTGCCACCAGAGATGCCGGCAGAAAGCAGAGAACCGAGAACATGCGCAAGAAGGTCGTACGTCGAGGAATAGTCGCCGCGGGCACCGCGGGTGCCGCGGCGGCTGTCCTCCTGACAACGTCGGCGTCAGCGGCGCCGACGGCCACCCCGAAGGACCCTGCCAAGCCGACGGTGGTGCTCGTGCACGGCGGCTTCGCCGACGCGTCCGCGAGCTGGAACGACGTGATCAAGCAGCTCCAGAAGGAGGGCTATCCGGTCGTCGCCCCCGCCAACCCGCTGCGTGGACTGCCGACCGACGCGCCCTACCTGGCGAGCGTCCTCAAGTCCGTCAAGGGGCCGGTCATCCTGGCCGGCCACTCCTACGGCGGCGCGGTGATCACCAACGCCGCGGCCGGCAACCCCAACGTCAAGGCGCTCGTCTTCGTCGCCGCGTTCGTGCCCGACAAGGGCGAGCAGGTCGGCGAACTCCTCGGCAAGTACCCGGGCAGCGAGATCCCCGACGCGGTCGACCCCGTGCCCTTCCCGAACCAGGACGGCAGCACCGGGTCGGACCTCTACCTCAAGGCCGACAAGTTCCGCAGCGCCTTCGCCGGAGACCTTCCGGTGTCGGTCACCAACGTCATGCACGCCGCCCAGAGGCCGTTCAGCGCGTCGTCCCTGACCGATGTCACCCAGGATGCCGCCTGGCACACCATTCCCTCCTGGGGTCTGGTCGCGACCTCCGACAAGGCCATTCCGCCGGCACTGCAGCGCTTCGAGTACCAGCGCGCCCACGCCCGTGGCACGGTCGAGGTCCGGGGCGCCTCCCACTCCGTCATGATCAGCCACCCGGAAGCCGTCACCAAGCTCATCGAGCGGGCCGACCGCGGCACGCGCCGATAGACAGTCACCACCGAGTGGCGGCCCGCCTGTTCCCCTCCGCAGGCGGGCCGTCCGGCGACGAGCAGTCACGGAGTCGAAGGCGTGCTGTCTTCAAGCGCAGGCGGCGAAGTCGACCGGGTCAGGCCCGTCAGAGCGTCGCGCAGTCCGGCGCGCGAGGTGACGTTCAACTTGCGGAAGACACTGCGCAGATGGGCGGCCACGGTTCGGGGAGACAGGAAAAGCCGCGCGGCTATCTGCTTGTTGGTCAGCCCGGTGGCGGCCAGTTGCGCCACCTGCCGTTCCTGCGGGGTCAGTTGGGAGGGCGGGGCCGTGCCGGGTATGACCGTCCTGATGGGGATGCCGCTCGCCCGCAGCTCGTTGCCCGCTCGCGCGCTCCAGGGAGCGGCTCCCAGGCGTTCGAACGTGCGAAGAGCGGCTTCGAGGTGCACGCGGGCCTCGACGCCCGCCTTGGCCCGGCGCAGCCTTTCCCCGTACGCCAGACAGATCCGGGCCCAGTCGAACGGCCATCGCTCGGCGCCGGGCGTGGCGATGGCGGCCTCGAACAGTTCATGGTCCACGAAGTCCGGGGTGGCGATCGCCTCGGCGGCATCCGTCAGCATGGCCAGGCGCGGCGAGATCGACGGGATGTCGGTCTTTCTGACCGCCGCGACGTGCGAGGCCGCTTCGGAGTGGCGGCCGGAGTGGGCGGCGGCCTCGGTGAAGTCCAGCAGGAGCCACAGGGCATGCGGCATGTGCGGCGGCAGTTGCCCGGGGGTGCCCACTTCGCCCAGGAAGCGGTAGGCGGCATCGAAGTCCGCGCTGCCGAGCGCCGACAGCGCCCGGATGTGGGAGGCGTAGACGCGGAGCATGCCCAGGCCCCGCGGGTTCCCCCAGGAGATGAGGCGGTCCGCGACCTGTCGTGCGGTGGTGCTGTCTCCTTGTGCGGCGGCCACCAGCCCTTGCAGGAACCGGGCAGTGCATCCCAGCACACGGTAGTTGTAGGTCGCGCACCACCCGAGACCTTCGTCCGTGGTCCTGCGGAGTTCGTCCCACTGTCCGCTGGTGTACGCGTCGTTCGCCAGGAGGAAGAGCGCCTCGATCGCCGAGGTGATGGCGCCGCCGTTCCGGCCGTCGTCGATGACGCGCCGCAACGCGCTGCGGCAGCCCGGCAGTCGGTCGACATACGTGGCGGAGACGGCGGCCCGGACGATGCGCGTGGGGTCGGTCTCCTGGTGCAGGCCGGAGATGAGCCCGTCGAGACCGTCCAGTACGGACAGTGCCGCGTGGGCCGGATCGCCGAAGGCGCCCCGCATCACCGTCAGCAGGGGATCCGAGGAGCACGGCCGGCATCGCGCGACGGCACGGTCGAAGGCGCGCCACAGATCGGGCCGTCCGCCGAAGAAGCACACCCCCAGCAGGGCGTGCAGCGCCTCGCGGAGGACGGTGTCGTCCGCCCCGTCGGGCAGGTCGCGGTGGTCGACGGCGCCGACGAGAAGCCGGTGGGCGGTGTCCACGTCGCCCTCGCCGTTGAGGAGTTGGCTGGCCGCGGCGACGGCGGCGGCCAGGGAGTCGGCGCCGACCGGATCGGCGCGGCCGGCCCGGTCCAGCAGCGCGCGTACGTTGCGGAGGTCGCCGGTGATGTTGGCGCCCAGGTAGGCCGCCTCGGCCAGCCTTCGACCCTTGGCCGTCCCCGTGCTGCTCAGCTCCGAGGCGCGCAGCAGGGTGGTGACGGCACCGACGGCGTCACCGCGGTGCAGGGTGCTGTAGGCCACCTGGTGCAGGAGGGCGGCCACCTGGTCGTCGGGGCCCACGGCCGCTTCGGCGAGATGCCGGGCCCGGCGTTCGGATCCTTCCGGGAGTTCCGCGGCCAGCGCCAGATGTCCCCACCGGCGTTCCGCGCTGGTCGACAGATCCATGACCGCGGACCGGGTGAGCGGATGCCGGAAGACCAGCCGGCCCGTCAGGGTGTCGACCTGCACGAGCCCGTTCCTCTCGGCAGGACACAGTTCCGTCAGACCGTCCGGGTCGCCCATGGCCTGCCGGAGGATGTGCAGCTCGCCCGAGCCGTCCAGCACGGCGAGCAGAAGCAGTTTCCGGGTGGCGTCCGGGAGCGCACCGACCCGCGTGGAGAAGATCCTCTTGAGACGCTCGGTCAACGGCAGCACCGTCGGCAGCGTTCCTCGCTCCGACTGCTGTGCGTCGTTGAGCGAGACGGGCAACTCCAGCAGCGCCAGCGGATTTCCCCGGGCTTCCGCGACAAGACGCCGGCGGACCCTGGCCGCCATGGCCGGAAACCGCTCGGTCACCAACTCGTTCGCCGATACGTCGTCCAGGGGCTGAACCTCGTACGCAGGTATCCCCGTGCTGCTCAGGAACGACTCGTCGCCGGTCCGGGACGCGGCCAGCAGAGCGATGGAGCCGGTGGGAATGTAGCGGGCGACCGCACTCAGAATCGCGGCGCTCGGGCGGTCCACCCAGGCCACGTCATCGATGACGAGAGCAAGAGGACTGCTCTCGGAGGCGGCCCGGGACAGGAGGATGTGCACGGCGTTGGTGACGGCCGGCAGTTCGGTCGGCCGCCCCTCGGACAGCCCCAGGACCACTTGCAGCGTTTCCGCCTGCCGCGCGGGCAGGGCGGCGATCTCTCCGGCCAATGGCTGCAATATCTGGTTCAGTGCCGAGAAACTGACACCCTCCTCGAACTGGGAGCCGACGACACGCAGTACGCGGAAGCCGGATTCGGAAGCGCGCAGTGCCGCGGCTTCCAGCAGCGCGCTTTTGCCTACTCCGGCCTCTCCGGTCAGCAACAGCGCGGTACCCCTCGCGATCGCGGTGCCGAAGAGCCCGTCGATGATCGCCATTTCCGCTGACCGTCCGATGAGGCGACCGACCGAGTTCACACAGGAATTGCCAGTGCGATTCCTGTCGCCTTCCGGGACAGGCGGTGAAGGGGGTGCCATGAAGCCTCCCGTGATGGTCGGGCACGGTCTCCCGCTTCGGCGGCATTCGTCTCCGTTCGGGAGGCGTTGCCGCCGAAGCGGGAGGGAAGTGAGTTCTCAGCCGGCCGCCGGAGGCGACGGAAGGCCCCACTGCGAGAAGTCCGTCTGGCCGTTACCGCTCTTCGTCAGGAGGTCCTTCTTGCCGGACGTCCAGGCAATCGCGATCTTCTCGCCACTCGAAATTTCGACGGTGCCCTTCACGCGGTCCTTGTTGTCCTCGACGCATTTGAGGAGGATCGACTTCTGCTGAAGAAGGCCCTCGCACGCCTGCCGCTTCTGACCGTCCGCGGACTGAAAGGCGAGCATGACCTTTTTCTTCTGGACGATCATCGCGACCTTGTCGACGTCGGATTCTCCGAGCCATCCGCCCTCAAGGCTGTCCGTCTGGCCGCTTGCGCCGGCCTTGCTCGGAGTTGCGGGGGTGCTCGGGACTTCCTGGACCGCGCTCGTCTCCGGCGTCGACGGCTTTTCGTTCGACGCGTCGTCGGTGGAATCGTCGCTCTGGCAGCCGGTCAGCAGGACGACACCGACTCCGGCGGCAACGCCGATCTTCATGAGGTTACGCATTCCGTGCGGACTCCTTCATTGGAATTGATTCGACTCCCGCGGTGGCGTGGCTGCTTGCGGGGCCGTTCTCACTGATTCCGAAACGTTGGTGGAACCTACGAAGCGGCCCCGGCGCATACCAGGCCGAGCGGCCGAGCAGTCGCATGGCGGCAGGCAGCAGCACTCCGCGTACGGCGATGGCGTCGATGAGGATGGCCAGACCGCTGCCGAGGCCGAACATCTGCATGAAGCTGACCTTCGCCGTGGCGAAAGCGAAGAAGCCGACCGCGAGGAGACAGGCCGCGGCGCTGACGATCTTCCCGGTGTGGCCGAGGCCGTGGACGACGGCGTCCTTGGTGCTCTCGCCCTCGTCGTGGAGCTCCTTGATCCTGCTGGTGACGAACACCTCGTAGTCCATGGACAGACCGAAGGCGATGCAGAAGAGCAGCACCGTCATGGACGTGTCCATCGGCTGGGCAGTGAATCCCAGCACGGAGCTGAGATGGCCGTCCTGGAAGATCCAGGTCATCGCGCCGATCGCCGCGGCCAGGCTGATGATGTTCAGGGCCAGCGCACGGACCGGCTGGACGATGCTTCCGGTGAAGAGGAAGAGCAGGATGAAGGTGGTGACGGCGACCAGGCCTCCGGCCAGGGGGAGCCGGCTCGCGATCGAGTCCTTGGTGTCGAGCAGCTCAGCGTCTCCGCCTCCGACCAGGACCTCCTTGGCGCCGGCGGGCGCCGCGACGTCCCGGACCGTCCGGACGAGAGACTGCGCGTCGTCCGACTTGGGCGGAGGGGTACCGATGACGGTGACCCGCTGCGCGTCGGGGCGCTCCAGGGCTTCGTTCGCCGGGCCGGGGGCCTGCGCCTTGCCCTGCGCGTAGGTGCCCGTCGCCGCCTCGACGCGAACGACCCCGTCGAGGAGCGACAGCTTCTCCGCGTACGCGTCGACAGCCTCGTAGTTCACGGACCCGTCGGCCACCACTTGGATGGCCGCCTCGTCATCGCCCGCGAAGTCCGCCTCAAGTGCCGTGGACACCTGCCGGCTCGCGGCGTCCTCGGGAAGGACCCGTTCGTCGGGGGTACCGAACGTGACGCCGAGGAGTGGAGCAGCGGCGAGCAGGAGCACCGCGAGCACCGGCACGCTGGTCAGCACCGGCCGGCGCATCACGGTCCCGGCCAGCCGGCCCCAGAACGGTGCGCGTCGGCGATGACGGTCGGCCTTGGGCCAGGGGAGCCTGCCGCTGTTGATGCGATGTCCCAGCAGCATGAGCAGGGCGGGCATCACGAAGAGGGTGCCGACGGCCGCGATGACGACCACGCCCACACCGGCATAGGCGAACGAGCGGAGGAAGTACTGCGGGAAGACCAGGAGCGCGGTGAGCGCCACCGCGACCGTGCCGGCCGAGAACACGACCGTGCGTCCCGCGGTGTGCACCGTCGTTCGCACCGCGTCGGCAACGCTCGTCCCCAACGCGAGCTGCTCCCGGAAGCGGCTGATCATCAACAGTGCGTAGTCGATGCCGAGTCCGAGCCCGAGGGCGGTGGTCAGGTTGATCGAGAAGACCGACACGTCGGTGACGCTGCCGAGGAGGGCGAGTTCCGCGAAGGTCCCGGCGACCGCCACCGTGCCGATGGCGAGCGGCAGCAGCGCCGCGACCACGCCACCGAACACGATGAGAAGGAGCAGCAGCGTCAGGGGGACCGCGATGATCTCCGCGAGGAGGAGGTCCTTCAGTACCTGCTCCGACAGTTCGGCGCCCACCGCCGTACCGCCGCCGGCCTTGACGGTGAGTCCCTCGTACCGGCCCGTGTAGGTGTCGATGATGTCGTGCGCGTGCTCTTCCCGCGTCGACTCGTCGCCCTTCACATGGGCGAGGACCATGGCCGAACGGCCGTCACGGGCAAGGAGCGAGTCGCTCTGCGTGTCCCAGTAGGAGACGATGTTGCCGAGTTCGGGTTCCTTGCGCAGATCGGCCACCAGTTGTCGGCCGTCCTGCTCCACCGCCGGGTCGGTGACGCGCTGCGTGCCACTGCTGACCAGCAGCACCAGGTTCGCTTCCCCGCCGAACTTCTCGTCGATGACCCGACTGGCCTGTGTGGACTGCGAGTCCGGGTCGTCGAAGCCGCCGCCCACGAGCTTCCCGAAGGCGCCCACACCCACGACGCTCATCGCAGCCACGAGGACGGAGGCCACCACAAGCACAGCTCTGGGCCACCGAACCGTCAATTCCGCAACGCGGTCAAACATGTCCATCCTTTGATCGAGGGGATCTCGCGGAGGCGGATCCCGGTACGACGCCGTTCGGCTGCGCGCAGACAAGACGCGGGACCGGCCCGGGAGTTCGATCCCGGCGACGTGAGCTGGCTCACAGCTGCGGGGTGGTCCGCGGCCGGCCTTACGATGAGGCGTGTCTTCCCGGAGCCAGGACCTCACGGTCTCCTCGGCGAGCGCCTGGGACGAGGTCTTCACCGGCCTCCACGGCGCGAGCCGCATCAAGGTGCCGGATCGCCGCGCTCCGTGGGCCGGTCGCCTGGAGTGGCAGCGGTCGAAGGTCTACGGCCTCGCCCTGTGCGCCGGCGGTGAGGAAGTGATCGACAGGGACACCCGGCACATCCGGTCCGACCCCCGGGGCACGTACGAACTCCTCGTACCGCTCGCCGGGACGGCCTGGGTGGAACAGGGGTCGTCGTCCGGTGAGATCGGGCCCGGCACCATGGTGCTGTGCGACATCGACCGCCCGCTGACGTTCGCGCACGGTGACGATCTCGTGGGGCTCTCCTTCCTCATGCCCGGCCAGAACGTCGTCGGACGCAGCCCGGTCGCGGCCGAGGGGCCGCACATACTCAGCGGCGCCGGCGGACTGGGCCGAGTCGTGCGGCAGTTGACGACCACACTGCACGAGGAGCGTGAGCAACTCTCCGAGTCGACCTTCGACATCGCGTGCGACCGGCTGCTGGACCTGGTGTGTCTGGCAGCGGAGGGCGGCAACGATTCGGCGCCCACCGGGCAGCGAGCGACGGTCGAGGCCGCGATCCGGAGTTACATCCGCGAGCATGCCTGCGACAGGGACCTGGACGTCGTCGGCGTCGCGCGGGCGCTCGGCTGGTCCGCGCGCTATGTCCAGCAGGTGCTGCAGGCGGCCAACACCACCTCGCGCGACCTCATCCGCCGCGAACGGCTGAACGTCGCCCGAGCCCGTCTGGCCGGCGCGAGTTGGGCCACGTACTCGATCGCGGAGATCGCCCATTCCTGCGGCTTCGGCAGCCATGCCTCGTTCGCCACCGCGTTCCGGTCGGAGTTCGGGATGACGCCCCGCGAGGCCAGACGCGGCTAGCCGTTGGACGGGCTGAAGTACCGGCGGGGATTGTCGACCAGCATGGTGGTGAGCTGCGCCTCGGTGACGCCGGCGCGACGCAGCGCCGGAAGCACCTCGTCGTGCAGGTGCGTGTAGTGCCAGTTCGGCGCGATCTGCTCCCGTACGCCGGGCGGGAACCAGTCGATGTGGCACGACGCGTCGTGCGACAGGACCATCCGCTCGGCGAACCCTTCGTGCGCGAGCGTCGCGACGGTCGCCACTCGCTGGTCGCCGGGCAGCAGGATGTCGAGGCCGAAGCGGTCCATGCCGACGTACGAGCCGTTGTCGATGAGCTGGTGCAGATAGTCCAGGTCGGCGGTGTCGCCGCTGTGGCCGATGACGACCGCCCCGAGGCCCACGCCTTCGCTCCGCAGGACCTCCTGTGCGACGAGGCCCGTACGAGCACCCGCGCTGGTGTGCACCGTGATCGGGGCCCCGGTCCGCAGATGGGCCTGCGCGACCGCTCGCATCACCCGCTCGACTCCCGGGGTGAGTTGGTCCTCGATCGCGCACTTCAGGAACGCGGCCCTGATGCCCGTGTCCGCGATGCCCGTGGTGAGTTCACGGACGAACAGGTCGGTCATGCGCTCGGGCCCGCCGAGCATCGTGCCCGGCCCGTGGTACCGGAAGAAGTCGGGGACGTCGGCCAGCGTGTAAAGGCCGGTCGCCGCCACGATGTTGAGGTCGACCTGCTCGTTCACCAGGGCGACTCGTGAGACATCGCGTCCGAGCCCGATGACGGTGGGGTCGACGATGGTGGTGACGCCCGTCGCGGCAAGCGCCTTGAGCCGGGTCACCGCGTCGCTGATGTGTTCCTGCTCGTCCCAGGTCTCCGGAAGGGCCTGCCGGAGTTCCTCGCTGAGAACGAAGACGTGCTCGTGCATCAGTACGGCGCCGAGGTCACTGGCCGCCACGGGGCCGCGGACAGTCTGTACCTGCGGGGTCGAGGTCATGCGGATCCTTCGATGCTCGCCCGGGACCGCCCGTCGAGCGGGCGGCCGGGGTGTGGTGGGAGAGGACTGCTGGCGGAACCGTCGCTCCGAGGACAGTCCCGGGTTCGGCCTGGTGACGACTCTCGCAGGGCCGTGGGACGCCGTCTTTCGCGTCGGCGCGCAGTCCTTTCGCACAGGCGTGATGCCCGGCGGGGCCGCCGAGACGCACAGGCGTGATGCGCGGCCGGCGCCGCCGAGCCGGACATCACGTCGACCGGGCCACAAGCATGAACTCCAGGACCTGCTCCGCGAGTTGACCTGAAAGGATCACCTACCGGCGGGAGTAGAGCCGATCTCCACCACGCGAGCCCACGCGGGCGGCGTGTCGGGGACGTACTCGGGATCGTCCTCGTCCCACGACCCGGAGGCGTACGGCTCGGAGTCGTACGACCGTGGGAACAGACCGACCACCGTCCGGCAGGACGGCTGCGCGCTCGGCCAGGGTGTCTGACCGTCGGTCAGGACCACGATGACGTCGGGCCGCGGCCGGGTACGGAGCGCCTTGGCGAAGCCCGTGCGCAGGTCCGTGCCCCCGCCGCCCAGCAGCGGAATCCCCTCGGCACGGCACAACGGATGCACGACCTCGGCGGACGCGTCGCACGGCAGCACGGAGACCAGGTCCCGCCGGCCGCCCACGGCACGGGAGATCGCGGCAACCTCTCTGAGAGCGCTGCCCAGTTCGGCGTCGCTGACCGAGCCTGAGGTGTCGATGATCACGGAGACCCGGGGCGGCCTGCGCCGAAGACTGGGGAGCACCACGCCCGGCAACCCGGCCGACCGGCGTGAGGGACGGCCGTAGCTGTAGTCCTGGCCCGCGCCGGAGCCCGAGGTCGCCGAACGGATCGCCGCGCCCAGCAACTCCCGCCACGCCTGGGGCGGTTGGAACGCCTCCTCGGCCCAGCGCTGCCACGCCTTGGGGGCGTTCCCCGGACGGCCCTTGATGCCCTGCGCGACCCGGAACCGAACCGCGTCGCGTTGCTGCGCGCTGAGGCCGTTCGCGCCGTTCGGCCCCAGCTCCCACTCCCTGTCCAGACCGTCCGCCCCGCTGCCGCAGTCCAGCCAGGCGTGGTCCTGTGTGCGCGGCCCGAGCCGGAACTGCCGCAGGTAGTCCTCCATGAGCTGGCCCTCGGGCAGCCCCAGGGTGCCCGGCTCGACGACGTGCTGGGGCCAGGCCAACCCATCGCCGTACACGTCGTCGTTGATCTCGCAGTCCGCGGCGATGTTCATCCGCAGCCGTTCCCCGGGGCCGGTCAGTCCCCGTTCCTTCGCGACCCTGTCACTGCGCCCGTGGTGGTCGCGCAGCAGGTGCGACACCTCGTGCACCCACACACCGGCCAGTTCCTCCACCGGCGTGCGATCCACGAACGCCGGTGAGACGTAGCACCGCCAGTGCCGGTCGACGCCCATCGTCGGTACTGAACGCGACTCCACGGTGTGCAGGGCGAACAGTGCCGTCGCCAGGTAGGGCCGGGCCCGCGCCGCCTGCAGCCGGGCGGCGAAGAGCTTGTCGAGGTCCAGCGCCCTCGGCGGCTCCGCGATCACCGGCTCGCCCTGGTGGCGACCGCGGCCCGGGCCGCCGCCAGGTCTGCCCGCCGGGAGATGGACACCGCTCCGGCAAGTCGTTCGATCGATGCCGGAACGTCCCAGTCCTGCTGACGCAGCGAGGCGAGTGTGGTCGCCGGGACGACCACCAGGTCCGGGGCTCCGGTGTCCAGCGCCCGCACCAGAAGCGCCCACGCGGCGTCCCAGCGCGCCTTGTCCGGGCGCTTGCGAACAGCGGCCACGACACCGTCGAGCACGGCCTGGCGCAGATCCCCTCGCTCGGGCAGGGCGGCGGACTCCGGGTCGGCGAGCAGCAGTTCGGGGTCCGGGAGGTCCATACGGTCCAGGCCGGCCAGCAGTTCCAGACCGGGGCCGTCGCCCACCGTTCCCCTGACGAGCAGGGACAGCACCTCCCTGGAGGAACCGGCCGCGGTCGCGAAGGCGATCAGGCACAGGGTCATCTCCCAGCTGCGGGGTGACGGCCAGGGTCCGCCCCGGCGCGTCTCGTTGCTGGGCAGCCGGTGTACGAGTCCGGGGCGGGCGGAGAGGAGTTCGCACACGGCACGACGGGCGAAGCTCACGGCCTCCGGCAGCCGCTCCGGATCCAGCCGCGGCAGGGTGGCCCGCGGCCAGGTCCCACCGAGGCCGCGAACCACCACGTCGTGGTCGTGGGTCCACTGGAGATGGACGAACCGGTTGGCCAGGGGCGGGCTCAGCTCCCAGCCGTCGGCCGCCGAGGACCGCGGATTGGCGGCGGCCACGATACGTACGCCGGGCGGCAACTGCAGGGCGCCGATGCGCCGTTCGAGTACGAGGCGAAGCAGCGCGGCCTGCACGGCAGGGGGCGCGGTGGACAGCTCGTCCAGGAACAGCAGCCCGCGGCCTGCCCGTACCAGTCGGACCGCCCAGTCCGGCGGGGCCATCGGGACGCCCTGTTCCGCGGGATCGTCGCCGATGACGGGCAGCCCGGAGAAGTCCGACGGCTCGTGCACGCTGGCGATGACGGTGGTCAGTGGAAGGTCCAGGGACGCGGCGAGTTGTGTCAGCGCCGCGGTCTTGCCGATACCCGGCTCGCCCCACAGGAGGACGGGCAGGTCCGCGGCGACGGCCAGTGTGAGGGCCTCCAGTTGGTTGTCGGGGCGCGGTTCCGTGGTGGTGTCGCGCAGGCGGGCCAACAGGTCGCCCGCGATGTCGAGTTGGGAGATGTGCGTCGGGTCGGAGGGTGCGCTGGGCGCGGCGAACGGGCTGTATGAGGGCATGTTTGATCACCTGAGGGTTCGTGGAGCGGCGAGTGAGGCAGGGCGAATGGAGGGAGGGGTGAGTAGAGGGGAGGGCTGAGTAAGCAGGGGTGAGTAGAAAGCGGGGAGAGATGCCCCTGGATCAGCGGCCGGTCGTGTGGCGTGGATGAGAGCGGTGGCCGGGAGGGCGAGGCAGGCTCGGGCGGACGCGGTCGGGTCCCGGGCCGGCGAGGTCCGCCCGGAAGAGCCCGTAGAGGATGCGCCGCCGCGCGGCCTTCTCCAGTTCGTCCCGCAGCGCGCCGCCGCGCAGCAGTGCGTCGGGACCCAGCAGGCCCTCGACGACGGCCAGCGCTCCGACGATGTCACCGTGGTGGAGGCGTTCCCGGACACCGGTGAGGCAGTCCGGATGACGGTGGGCCGTGTCGATGATCTGGAGGCAGGGGAGTGGTGTACCGGTCAGCTCGGCCAGGAGTTCCTCCCGGCGGATCTCGCCGGGGTCGTGGTCCAGCGGGGACAGGACGCCGTCGACCAGGCCGATCCGGTGCTGTTCTCCCCGGCACTCCACGAGGTGCGGTTGCCCTGGCAGGGCGGGCGCCCGCCCGGGGGTCCGGGAGGGACCTCTCGGGGAGTGGGAGTGGTCCGGTGCCAACGCCGAAGCGACCAGCGGGTGCAGTTGACCGATCTCGATCGAACCACTGCGGATCAGTTCCAGGTCGGGCAGCGTCCAGGTCGCCGCGTCGGGCAGGACCGGCAGCGCGGCGGTGGCCCCTTTCGTGGGCGCCACGGCGAGGGCGAACCCGGGCGACCCCGCGCCCTCACCGCCCGCGGCCAGGTCCAGCAGCAGCCGCTGCCCGGATCCCACCCGCACGGCGACGGTACCGGTGGACCGTCCCTCGGCGCGGAGCAGTATCCGGGCCTCTGCGGCCCACCGGTCGACGGCACAGCGCGGATCCCACGGCACCGGCTCCAGTACATGCGGGTTCACCAGGCGGAATGCCTCGCAGGCATTCACCAGGGCAAGGACCTCGCCGACCGCCCGATCGGCTCCCGACCGGACCCGTAGCTCATCGCTCCTGCGCGCGTCCCACAGATGACGGTGCAGATCGAGGCGGAACCGCCGGTTGGGGCGGGGATGCGGGTGACGGCGGGTGCCCGTGTCGGCATGGGACCCGTCCCACAGCGCGAGGCTGATGCGCTGACCGGCATCCGCCCAGGCGGGAGCCGTCCGGACCACCAGACACACCGTGCCGGGGCTGTCACGCGTGCCCGGGCCGTCACGCTCCTCCGCGTCGTACCGCGTCAGAGCGATCGTCAGACCCGGGCGCAGCAACCCGTGGGGAGCGATCCTCGGCATGTGCCAGCGCAGCAGGTCGGGCGCCAAGTGGCGGAGATCCGCGCGGACTTGGGCGGCGAGGTCCCGGCCTCGGGTACGGGCCAGGGACCGGAGATCGAGATCGACATCCACACCGGCGGCGGCGCACGCCCCGGCCCAGTCCCCGGCACGGCGACGGGCGGACGCGGTCTCGATCATGGAGGGCGGCACGGCGAACTCCCGCACGCGCGGCCAGAAGGAAAGGCGGAGATCCTCGTACGCGGTGTCAGTGAGCATCAGCACTCACCTTGCGCGGACGGGACCCCCATTCTGTCAACAGAGTGAGTCGTCATCGCGAGCGACAGTAGCGCCCCCGCGCCGACCTGTCAGGTGGTTTTCCGCGGCGGTCAGTTCGGGCCATCTGGATCCGCAAGGGCCTGGAGCACGGCGGCCACGGCCTGCCTCAGCCGCGGGGACGGGTCCGAGGCGAGGGCCACCAGCCGGTCGTGCAGCGCATCGCGGCCCGGCGGGGCGTCGCGGTCCTGCGGGCCATCGCCGTCCGTCGGGAGCGCGAAGCCGACCTTGAGCCACTGCTGCAGAGCGAGCGCGGCGCTGTACCGGACCGGCTCCTGAGGGTCGTCGAGCCCCCGCACCAAGCGGCGTACGTCCTCCTCGGCGCCGTATTTGTTGTGACCCGGGCCATCGAGGTCTTCCGGGACGAGCAGCGGGAGCACCGCGGCCCGGACCTCGTCGTGCACCTCGGTGCCGTCGGCCAGGCGGCGCAGGTCCGGCAGGGCATCAGGCAGCCCGATCAGGGCATAGCCCGTCCGCCAGGCGGTGCTCGGCTCGGCCGTGAGGCGATCGACCAGGGCACGGGTCACGGGCCAACGCTCCCACAGGCGCAGTCCGTTGTAGACGGCTGCGCCCAGGCCGTCGACAGCACCTGCCTGCACGTCCGTGTCCGGGTCGTCGAGCAGGGGGAGCAGCAGCCACACGGCGTCCCATCTCCCGCACTCGCCGATGGCTTTCGCGGCGGCGGCACGGGTCGGTGCCGGTACGGCCGTGTCGGTGAGGACGCCGCGCAGGTGCTCCACGGCGGCCCCGTTGTCCACCTCGCCCAGCGCGCGGGCGGCAGCCGGACCGGCCACGGCGTCGCGAAGCCATCGCCGAGCCGGGCCGATCAGCCGCTGGTCGCCCGGCTGTTCCAGAATGCCCAGTAGGCGCTCAGCCACGGCCGGGCTCCGCTCGGCGTCGAGCGCGGCGGCGAGGGCGTCACGAATCCGCGGTGTCTCCACGCCGGACAGTCGCCTCGCCACCGCGATCCGTACATCGGGTGACGGGTCGCGCAGCCCCGCGAGCAGTGAGTCGATGAGTCTCTCGGTGCACCGGCTCGGCAGCAACGTGAGTGCCTCTACGCGTGCGGCGCCGTCGCCGTGCCGGGCCGTCCGGATCACCTCGGCCTTCACGGCCGGATCGTCCCTCAGGTCGTAGATCAGACTCCGGGCCCGTCCCCACACGGCTCCGTCCGGATCGCCGAGCAGGCTCACCAGCGACGCGACATCGCCGGGCACGCCCAATGCCGTCAGGCCGACGAGAGCGTTGATGCGGACGTGATACTCCGGGTCGTCGAGCAGTTTCGTGAAGGCACGCACGATCCCGTCACCGCGCAGCTCAAGGTGGATCGTGGCGAGTGCGGCCCTGCGGCGTACCCATGGATCCATGTCGCCCATCAGGAGCGGCAACGCCTTCTCGCCCGCTTCCGGCACTCCGAGCCGGCCGAGGCCGATGGCCGCGGCCTCGCGGACCTGGGGCACCGGGTCACCGGCCAGCTCGGCGAGCACCCAGGCGTGCTCGCGACGGCCGACCTTGCCAAGCCCCTTCGCCGCCGCCACGCGACGCTGCGTATTCCGAACTGCCAACTCGCGCAGGAAGAAGGCGATCTGGTGCTCCGATCCCATGTCACACCCCGGAAAGGAAGACCTCCGAGCCGCTCGGAGGTTGTACGGCCCGACCGGGTCCGCCGAAGGTCACAGCGCGCGGGCGAAGGAGTCGAGGACGGCGAAGTCGGTGTCGAGCAGCCCGACCCGGGCGTCGACATGATGGAGAAGCGCCGGGCCCCCGTGGTGCGAGGCGACGAAAGCGCGGTCGGTGTCGTCGAGGTCGTCGTCGACCCAGGCGAACGGGCGGCCCTCGGCGTGCGCGACCAGGTGGCGGGTCTTCCAGAACGTGCCGTCCGGGCGTATGTCATGTGTCGTGGGCCAGTCCACCACCGGCAACTGCGGAAGGCCGATGACGGGCCCGATGAACGTGTTGGCCTCCGCGCCCCAGGTGGTCGCCCACACCAGGTCGTACCGCTCGCCCAACTCCCTTAGGCGGGAGCCATGTTCAGGGTTGAGCCACACCCGGAGCGGCTTCACGTAGGCCCGCGGCGTACGGGGGTGCTGGGCGATCCAGCCCTCGGGCTTCATCCGATGCGTGGCATACCCCGCGGGCCGCCGGTGCGGCTTGGCGGCGTAGGGGTTGAGCGGCCCGTCCACGTCGAGGTAGAGAAGCGGCCGGTTCATGCCGGTACCCCCGTTTCCATCGCTGCTCCCGCCCCCGAGGTTGGCTTGTCTACGCGACTCCCGGCCAGGTGGCGGTCACCAGCCAGAGTCGGGCTGTCAGCCGTATACCGGTGTCCGACTCGTAGGCGCGGAAGGCGTCGACCGCCGCAAGCCGGGCACGCTCCGTGGCCTCGGGGTCGGCGTCCCGCAGCCAGTGCCGCATGGGGCCCCAGCCGAAGAGGAAGGTCGCGGCGTCCTCCGCGTCCGCGCCCCACAACTGACTCCGTTCGACCGCCTCGGCGTCGGCATCCTCGAAGCCGGCGTCGCGCAGTACGCCCGTGGTGCGTTCGGGGTCGGCGAAGGAGGCAGGGCCGGTCTTCGTGTCCTGGGACAGGTCGGGCAGGGGCACATGCTCGGCGACGGCGGCGAGGATGACGGACTGTTCCATACGGCTGAAGGCCTGCGGACAGACGAAGGCGAGGCGTCCGCCCGGCCGCAGCGCCCGTCCGATGTTGGCGAACGCGGCCACCGGATCGGCGAAGAACATCACCCCGAAGCGGCTGAGCGCCACGTCGAATCCCCCCTCGGGAAAGGGATACACCTGGGCGTCGCCCTGTACGAAGGAGACGTTGTCGAGCCCTTCCTCGGTGGCGCTCGCCCTGGCCCGCTCCAGCATCGGCACGGACAGATCGACGCCGAGGGCACGGGCTCCTCGGCCGGCCGCGAGACGGGCGAGACGTCCGTTGCCGCAGCCGATGTCGAGTACCGCGTCCGTGTCCTTGATGCGGGCGGCGGCCAGGAGAGGCTCGTTGGCGGCGTCGTTGAGATTGTCGTAGCGCGTCTGGTGGGCGGCCCAGTGGGTGCCTTCATAGCCGTTCCAGGCCTCGGCCTGATGGGTGTTCACGATCGTCGCGTCCGTCATACGTACATGGTGACGCCCGGCTTTGTCCCATGTCACCGTCTGGGTGGGGTGGGGTGCGGCGGCGCGAGGGCGGCGGTGTCAGGGGGATGTGGCCGCCTGGAGCTGATCGCGGTATGCGCGGGCCGAGGTCATCAGACCGTCCAGGGCGTCGCGGGTCTGGGCGAGGTCCGCGATGTGAGCCGTGAGCCGATCACGTTCCTGACCCATGCGTTCGAGGGCGGCGTCCGAGTGTTCCTCGCTGGGCGAGTCGACGCAGGGGAGCAGTTCGGTGATGGTGCGGCTGGACAGTCCTGCCGCGTACAGCCGCTGGATGAAGGTGACGCGCTCGACCTCGTAGTCCGTGTAGTGCCGCTGGCCACTGGCGCTGCGGGTGCTGGTGAGCAGGCCCTGCTCCTCGTAGTAGCGCAGCGACCGGACGCTGACCCCGGCCCGTTCGGCGAGCTCTCCGATGCGCATGTCGTTCTCCCCGCTCCCGGCTGTTGCCTGTGCTGTTACCTACGACACAGGCCTTGCCTCTGACGTCAATGTCAGGTTTTAGCGTAACCGCTGTGCCCGGGACCCGGGCCGACGGATCGCGAAGGAGTCCTGAAGTGACGAGCCTGTTCCAGCGCCATCAGCTCGGCGAACTGACGCTGCCCAACCGCGTCGTGATGGCCCCCATGACCCGGGTGAGGGCCGCTTCCGGCGGCCTGGCGACACCGTCGATGGCGACCTACTACGCCCAGCGCGCGACCGCCGGGCTGATCGTGACCGAGGGCGTCCAGCCGAGTCTGATCGGGCAGTCCAACCCGGGCACGCCCGGTCTGCACACCGACGAGCAGCAGGCCTCGTGGCAGCAGGTGACGGACGCCGTGCACGCCAACGGCGGACGGCTCTTCGCCCAGCTCATGCACGGCGGGCGCGTCTCGCATCCCGACACCACGGGCACGCGGCCCGTCGGCCCGTCGGCCGTGCCCGCCGTCGGCGACGTGTTCACGCCGACCGGGCCCCAGCCGGCCCCCGTACCCCGCGCGCTGGAGACCTCGGAAGTCCCGGAGCACGCCCGCTCGTACGCCGACGCGGCACGCCGGGCCGTGGACGCGGGATTCGACGGAGTGGAACTGCACGGAGCCAACGGATACCTGATCTCACAGTTCCTCTCGTCCAACGCCAACCTGCGCACGGACGGGTACGGAGGCTCCGTGGCCCACCGGATCAGGTTCGCCGTCGAGGCGGCTTCCGCGACCGTCGAGGCGGTCGGCGCGGCGCGCACGGGCATCCGGCTCTCCCCGGGCGGGACCTTCTGGGGCGTGCGGGACACGGAGGTCACCGAGCTCTACACCGCCCTGCTCGGCGAGTTGGCGCGACTGGAGGTGGCGTACGTCCATCTCGAAGCGACCGCGGACGAAGAGGTGCTGGTGGCGCTCCGCCGTGCCTGGCCGGGCACACTCGTCATGAACCCGGTCGTCCCCATGGGCCCCAAGCAGACCGGCCGGTCCGAGGCCGACCACTGGCTCGGTCTGGGCGCGGACCTCATCAGCTTCGGCCGCGCCTTCATCGCCAACCCCGACCTGGTGGAACGCCTGCGCACGGGTGTGCCTGTCGCGCCCGTCGACGAGGCGACCTACTACCAGGGCGGCGACGCGGGGTATCTGACGTATCCGGCGCACCAGTACAGCGCCTGACGGCGGCGGTTCGACCGGGACCGGGCGGCGCGCCCGACGGCGCGCCGCTCACCGGCTTCCGAGCCGGGTATCCGGTCGCCTCGGTCAGACGATGGCGCGGTCCAGTTCGTCGAGTCGGCCGGTCTCCAGATGTGCGATGTCACCGTCCGAGTCCAGGGCCGCGTCGAGGAGGAAAGCGAGCGAAGTGCCGTACACCGGGACTTCGCTCGGCTCGTCGACGAGGTGGAAGCGCGGGCGGTTCGTGTCTTCACCGTCCGACGGCACCTCCTCGATCCGGCAGACGACCCAATGAGTGGTCCCTGCAGGGGAGTTGTCGACAGCGCCGAGACTCCGGCCGTCCGCGAGGTCGATGATGACGGCGATCGAGTGCGCGCGGTGGCCGCGCCACACCGTGCGGCGGTCGGCGATGGGCCGCAGCCGCCAGGCGCCGTCGAACAGTGTCGCCGAGCCGACACGACTGTAGAGGGCCACCACGTCCGCGCACCCCTCGAACCAGAGCCCGTCCGGTGACTGCGCGGGGGTGGTGGCATGGTCACGCACGATCCGGTCGATCACGTCGTCCATCTCGACCGCCGCCGACGCGAGATGCCAGCCCGCCACCGGCCGCAGCGACCCGTCGTCGTCCTGGCCGACACCCACGAGCCCGGCATGCAGGGCGACCACTCGATTGTCGCCTTCCACCCGGTCGTTGATGTGGACGATCAGCCGTGACAGGGTCGCCGGCACGTCGTCGCTGCGCACTCCCGGGCCCGTGTAGAACATGCCGTCGAGGGTCAGGTCGCGCGGTTCGTCGAGGGGGAGTTCCAGCAGTGGATTCGGCCTCGTGACGGCACCGTCGCGGGTCAGGTACGGATAGAACCGTGCGATCCACCCGGTGACCACCTCGCCGCCGTAGGCGTCGACCGGGCTGTAGATGCGGCGCCAGAACGCGGTGTCGATGTCGCCCGCCGCGGCACGGACGAACTGGTCGGCTATCGGGACGAGCGACCGGCACCACGTCTCCATGCCGAGATCGGCGACCGCGTCCAGTCGAGCGCGTATCCGCTGCCAGTCCTCGACCGTGCCGGCCAACGTGATCGACGGGATTCCGCAGACGAAGGTCATCCACAAGGCGAAGTACGGCGCGTACGCGTCGAGCATGACGATGCGCCCCGCGACCCGCTCGACGTCGGTACTGGTGGAGAAGTCGCACTCGAAGAGGTCGGCGGTCGTGCCGTTGCCGTCGATCTCCGCCGCGAGCAGTTTGTGGAACAACTCCACAGCGTCCTGCCAGGAGTTCGGGTCGTGCGGCATCGGCCCGTCGACGGTCACGGTGAGCCGCTTGCGGCCCGCGTGACGCACCAGCCGTGGCCGCAGTTCCTCGGCGTGCAGACGGATGTGCTGGGCGAGGCCCTGCGCGATCGTCAGCCACACCGCGTCCGGAGTCAGCACGAGCCGACGATGATCGGCGAACGCCCGCCCCACCGCCCCGAGCAGCGGATGCACACCGTTCGGCTCGACGACCGGCGTACGGGGGTCACCACCGACTGCGAGCGCGTCCACGACCAGGTCACCGAGAGGCCGCGTGGGCAGTGGCTCTGGAGCGGGCGTCACATCGTCGATCTCGAAGGTCACCATCGCGCGATTCTATTGAGTTCCGGGCTCCTCGGTGATCAGTAGGCTGACCCCGTGGACGCGGGCGAGCATACGGACGTCATGGGTGCCGGAGTGGACGATCAGGGCTGGTCCAACACCCGTGCCTGGGTGGAGAAGACGCTGGGTGAAGGCGATCGCATCAGGGCCGTCGTCCCGCTGCGTGGCGGCTGGACCTCGCAGATGCGCCGTCTCGACATCGAAGGGAGGAACGGCGAACCCCGGTCGCTCGTCCTGCGGTCGTTCGTCAAGCCCTTCTTCGTCAAGCACGCGCAGGGGCTGCTCACGCGCGAAGCGGACATGCTGAGGTTCCTCGCGGAGACACATGTGCCGGTAGCCGACTTCCATGGTGTGGATGCCCTTGCGGAGCACTGTGACCACCCCTCGCTCCTGATGTCCTTGCTGCCCGGACGCGTCAGGCTGGACGACGACGAGGACGTCCCGCGCAGGACCGAGCTGCTGGCTCGACAACTCCTCGACATCCACGGGCTGTTCGTGCCGACGGGGGCACGACCTCGTACGTACGAGGCCTGGACGGCAGCCGATCGCGTGCGGTTGCCCGAAGGCACGCGGCGGCCCGAGCTGTGGCGACGCGCCGTGGACGTCATCCGTCGTCCGCCCCCGCCCTACCGGCCTTGTTTCCTGCACCGCGACTTCCATCCCGGCAACGTCCTCTTCACGGGCCACGGCGCCGACTTGGCGGTCACCGGCGTCGTGGACTGGGTGGAGACCTCCTGGGGTCCGGCCGACCTGGACGTGGCCCACTGCTCCACCGCGCTCGCCCTGCTGCACGGCGTCGACGCCGGAATGCGCCTGGCCGACGACTACTTGGCGGCCGGGGGCATGCTCGACGGGGATCCCGGAGCTCACCTGTACTGGCGTCTGCTGGATGCCCTGGCCTTCGCACCGGACGCGGAGAAGGTCGCCGGGCCCTGGCGGGAACTGGGCAGGCATGACCTGACACCCGCGACGCTCACCCACCGGCTGGAGGACTACGTCCAGGCACTCTTCAGCCGCTACGGATGACTCCGCTACTGATGCTTCAGCTAGGGACGACTCAGCTACGAATGACTCCGCTGCGTATGACTCAGCTAGGGCCGACCCCGCTACGAATGACCGCGCCCGACCGCGCTCCGAGAACGGGTGACGTCAGCTCGGGGCGTCCTCCGGGCCGCCGTCGGTCTCCTCCACCGGTGGCATGAAGGCCCGCAGCCACCGTTCCGTCTGGGCGACGTGCGCCTCGGCCGCGCCGGCGGCGGCGCCCGGGTCGCGGTCGGCGATCGCCGTGGCGAGGACCCGGTGGTCCGCGTCGCTCTTGCGCCGCATCTCCGGGCCCTCGGGGAGGGTGAAGACCTGGTACTTGCGGGAGCGGGCGCGGAAGACCGCGAGCAGGGAGGCGAGCGTGGGGTTCTCGGCGGCCCGCGCCACCTCGGCGTGGAAACGGTGGTCGAGCTCCGAGGCCTCGGTGGGGTCCTCGGTCGCCTCCATGGACTCGATGAGCGAGTAGAGCGTCTTCACCGTCTCGGGGGTCCGACGCGCGGCGGCCTTGGCGGCGACGTGTGCCTCCAGCACCCGCCGGATCTCGTAGACCTCCAACAGGCCCGACAGCGGCAGGAGTTCAAGGGTCAGGGAGAGGCTCCCGATGACGTCCTCGGGGCGGAGCTGGGAGACATACGTGCCCGAACCGTGCCGCGGCTCCACCACCCCGAGCGCCGCGAGCATCCGTACGGCCTCACGCAGCGGACCCCGCGAAACGCCCAGTTCCTCGCCGAGCTCGGCCTCGGGCGGGATGCGGTCTCCCGGGCCCAGACGCCCCGTCGCGATCATGTGACGCAGACCGTGGAACGCCTTGTCGACTGCGGACATCCGATTCCTCCCCTGACGGGCCGGCGGCACCACCGAGACCCTCGGGCACTGTAGTCAGTCATCTGATGTCTCGGATGTATCGGCCGGGAGTCATCTGATGACTTTCGCTGCACGACCCTTGCGAGGCCGGAAAACGACTGCCAGGATGCCGAGTCATCATACGTGTCGCCGTCATCCTCTGATGTCTGGCGGCACTCGGGTTCGGTAGATGTGGAGTGATGTGAGCGAGACCGAGGTCACCACCGCCCCGCGTCCCCTGCTGCTGGCGGACGGCCGGCCCGCCGCCCGGGCGTGGTCGCTGGACCCCGTCATGAAGCACCTGAACCACGGTTCGTTCGGGGCGGTACCGCTGGTGGCGCAGGAGCGGCAGAACGAACTCAGGGCCGAGATGGACAGCTCCCCGGTGGTGTGGTTCCCCGCGCTGCCGCAGAAGATCGCCGACGCCCGGGTCGACCTCGCCGCCTTCCTGGGGGCCACCCCCGACGACCTCGCCCTCGTGCCCAACGCGAGCGCCGGAGTCAGCGTCGTACTCAACGCTCTCCCGCGCCGTCGCGGCGGCGCGATCGTCGTCACCGACCACGGCTACGGAGCCGTGACCATGGGCGGCGAACGGCTGGCCAGGCGCTGGGGCGGCGAGGTCCGCACCGCCCGGGTGCCGCTGGATGCGGACGAGGAGCAGGCGTACGAGGCCGTGATGGCGGAGGTCGACGACGCCACGGATCTCATCGTCGTCGACCAGATCACCTCGGCGACCGCCCGCCGGATGCCGGTCGAGCGGATCGGTGCGGAGGCCGCGCGGCTCGGGATCCCCCTGCTCGTGGACGCCGCGCACGCCCCCGGCCTGATCGCCGCCCCGCTCGACGGCCTGACGTGCGACTTCTGGGTCGGCAACCTGCACAAGTGGGGCTGCGCGCCGCGCGGCACCGCCGCACTGGTCGCCCGCGGCGAGCGGCGCGAGAACCTCTATCCGCTGATCGACTCGTGGGGCGCCCCCGACCCCTATCCCGATCGCTTCGACCAGCAGGGCACGGTGGACGTTACCGGCTACCTCGCCGCGTCGACGGCACTGGACTTCGTCGACCGGACCTGGGGCTGGGACACCGCACGCCAGTACATGGACGACCTGGCCGGCTATGCCGAGCGCCTCGTCGGAGCCGCCTTCGCCGAACTGGGCGCCGTCCCCGGCGTCGTCGACGTTGGCATGCCGGTTCCCGGGATGCGGCTGGTCCGGCTGCCCGAGGGGCTGGCCGGCAGCCGGATCGAGGCGGACGCGCTGCGTGACCGGGCCGCCCGGGAACTGGGCGTGGAGGCGGCCTTCACCAGCTTCGACGGCATCGGCTACATGCGGCTGTCCGCACACGTCTACAACACCGCCGCCGACTACGAGTACTTCGCCGAGGACTGCGTCCCCGTCATCGGCGAATGGGCCCGCGCGGCCCACTGACAGCCCGACGCGTCGACGGCGCGACACCGCGATTCCCCGACACCACGGCCCACGCACCAGGGCCCCCACACACCACGGCCCCCAGCCCCCGAAGCAGCAGCCAGCGCGCACGTATCAAGGAAGAGGTCGGCACGATGAGTAGAAGGACGGCAGCTCTCGCCCTCGGCACAGCCGCCACCATGGTCCTCACCGGCTGTTCCGCCATGAGCGGCGGAGAAGCCGACGGAACAGTCACCCTCAACATGGTCGAGAGCCTGACGAACCCCGCCCGCACGGACCTGCTGAAGGGCCTGATAGCGGACTTCGAGCAGCAGAACTCCAAGATCAAGGTCAATCTGATCTCGCCGCCCACCGAGCAGGCGGACCAGAAGATCCAGCAGATGCTCCAGTCCGGCAGCGGTGTGGACACCCTCGAAGTACGGGACACCACCGTGGGCCCGTGGTCGAACAACGGCTGGCTCTACGACATGAAGAAGGACCTCAAGCCCTGGAAGGGCTGGGAGGCGATGACGGAGAACGCCGTCAAGGCCTCCGAGACCGCCAACGGCAAGACGTACTTCGTCCCGTACGGCTTCTACGGTCTGAGCGTCTTCTACCGCACCGACCTGATAAAGGAGGCCGGCTTCGACAAGCCCCCGGCCACCTGGGACGAACTCCTCGAACAGGCCTCCGCCATCCACGATCCGGCCAAGCGCCGGTACGGGTACGCGTTCCGCGGCGGGGCCAACGCCAACGGCAACGCCACCGCCGTCATCGAGGCGTACGTCGCCGACAAGATCGACCCCGCCGACGGCTTCAAGGTGAAGGACGGCAGCACGATCTTCGCCGCGCCCGAGGCCGTCGACGCGATGAAGACCTACCTCAAGCTCTTCAAGGAGGCGTCCCCCAAGTCGTCGGTCTCCTGGGGCTATCCGGAGATGGTCGAGGGCTTCTCCAACGGCTCCACGGCCTTCCTGCTGCAGGACCCGGAAGTCATCGCCACCGTCTCGGAGTCCAAGTCGATCGCGAAGGACCAGTGGGACACCGCTCCGCTGGTGGCGGGGCCCAGCGGCAAGACCGTACAGCCGCTCGCCACCGCCGGCTGGGGGATCGCGGACGGCAGCAAGCACAAGGCAGAGGCCGTCAAACTGGTCGAGTTCCTCTCCGAGGGCAAGGCGTCGACGGCCTTCACCAAGAAGAACAGCCTGGTGCCGATCCTCAAGTCGGCGACCGAGGACCCCTTCTACAAGACCGGCCCCTGGTCCAGCTACGTCACCATGACGGAGAACCCGGACACGTACCTCAACGTCAGCCAGCCGCGCGGTGTCGCCTGGTGGGCGGAGTGGCAGCAGAAGGCCGACGCGGACATCCAGAAGATGGTGCTGGGCAAGACGACTCCCGAGAAGCTGCTTGACGGCTGGGACGCGTACTGGACCGAGAAGCGGCAGCAGGAGAACTGACCATGCCCACCGCGTCCGACACGACGGAAACGACGAAAACGGCGTCGGCGGGGCCCTCCGGAACCGGGGGCACCCCGCCCGGCCGCGGCACGCAACGAGGCCGCCGCAAGCCGGAGTTCACCGCCCGGCGCGGCTTCCTGATCGCCGCCTTCATGGCACCGGCCGCGGTCTTCGTGGCGGTCTTCACGTACTACCCGATGATCGCCGGCAGCCAGATGGCCTTCCGCAACTGGAAGCTGACGGACCTGACCGACACCTCCTGGGTGGGCCTGAAGAACTTCCGCGACGTCTTCGCCGACCCCGCCTGGGGCACCGTGCTTTCCAACACCGGGATCTGGGTGTTCGGTTCGATCGTGCCCCAGCTGGTGATCGGCTTCGCCCTCGCCCTGTGGCTGCGCAGGAAGTTCCGCTTCCGGGGCCTCTACCAGGCGCTGATCTTCTTCCCCTGGGCGATCTCCGGCTTCCTCATCGGCATCCTGTTCCGCTGGATGTTCAACAGCGAGTTCGGCGTCGTCAACGACCTGCTGCAGAAAGCCGGGTTGATCGACGAGCCGGTCGCCTGGCTGGCCGACCCGCAGACCGCGATGTTCGCCGTCGTGGTCGCCAACATCTGGTACGGCGTCACCTTCTTCACCATCATGATCCTGGCCGCGCTGCAGTCCATCCCCGAGGAGCTGTACGAGGCGGCGGCACTCGACGGTGCGGGCAAGGTACGCACCCTCTTCCAGATCACCATTCCGTACATCCGGGTCACGCTCGCGCTGACCGTGCTCCTGCGCATCATCTGGATCTTCAACTTCCCCGACCTGATCTTCGGGATGACCGGCGGCGGGCCGAACAACGAGACGCACATCGTGACCACCTGGATGATCAAGATCACCCAGCAGGGCGACTACGGCAGGGCCTCCGCGCTAGGGCTCATCGTCGTCGCCACGCTGCTGGTGTTCGCGGTCTTCTTCCTCCTGGCCACGCGCGAGAAGCGAGAGGTGAAGCCGTGATAGGCAAGGAGTCCACGGCGGGCCGGGCCACCAAGTTCACCTTCCTGGGACTGTGGCTGGTCTTCACCGTCTTCCCGCTGTACTGGATCACCATCACGTCCCTGAAGGCGCCCGGCGACATCTTCGCCTTCCCGATCGCCTACTGGCCCGAGCACTTCTCGCTGGAGAACTACAGCGGGCTCTTCGGCAAGGCCGACTTCGGCGTCTACCTCACCAACAGCCTCATCGTCGCGTTCGTGGCGGGCGCGGTGGCCACCGCGATCTCGATGCTGTCGGCCTACGTGCTGGCCCGCTTCGAGTTCCGCACCAAGTCCGCCCTGCTGATGGCCGCGCTGGTCACCCAGATGATCCCGACCTTCATCGCGCTGGGGCCGCTCTACCTGCTCATGACCGACCTCAACCTGGTCGACAACAGGCTCGGGCTCATCCTCGTGTACGTCGCCGTGTGCATCCCTTTCTGCACGGTGATGCTCCGCGGCTTCTTCGAGAACATCCCGGACGCGCTGGAGGAGGCCGCCATGATCGACGGCCTGTCCCGGTTCGGAGCGCTGTTCCGGGTACTGCTGCCGGTGATGCGCCCCGGGATCGTGGCCGCGTTCATCTTCAACTTCGTCAACTGCTGGAACGAGCTGTTCCTGTCGGTGACGCTGATGAACAGCGACAGCAACAAGACCGTCCCCACGGCCCTGAACGGCTTCATCTCCAGCTTCAACATCGACTGGGGATCCATGTCCGCGGCAGCGGTCCTCACCATCCTGCCCACGATGGTGCTGTTCGCCTTCGCCAGCCGTCACATCGTCCAGGGGCTCACCGCCGGAGCGGTGAAGGGATAGGCGAAGGCCTGAGGGACTGTCCCGGAGAATGGGCGCGGGCACAGGGCCGCGTGCGGCTCAGCCGCTGCGGCCCTCAAGCGCCGCGGCGATGTCGTCGAGGTCCTTGGCGATGGCTTTGCTGACCGCCCGCGCGCCCAGGCGGCCCATGATCTTGGCCAGCACGCCCGCGACGCCACCGGTCGCAACGGCCGAGAACGTCATGCGGACCGTCGTCGTCACCGGTCCGTCGGCTCGCAGCGCCCACTCCGAGATGTAGTGCGAGCCGTGGGACTCGGCCTCCACCACATACCGCTCGGGTGGCTCGCTGGCCGTCACCCACATCTCCTCGGTGGCGTCCTTGCCGAACATGCGCCGCGTCTCCCGCCACCGCGTACCGATGCCGAAGGCGCCCTCCGTGAGGACCTCGACCTTCGAGACGCTGCTGAGGACGTGCTGCATCCCGGCCAGGTCGGTGATGGCCTCCCACACCGGTCCCTGGGCCGCGGCGATGCGCCGCTCGACGACGACACTTCTGCTGGTCATGGTTTCCATGAAAGCACCAGGGTCGGACAACGGCCTGATGACCGCATGCGGGGCCCTGCGGCTCACCCTCGCCCCGCTCTCAGCTACCGACCCGACGGCCGGGCGCCTCCTGGGGCGCCCGGCCGCGGTGGTGGGTCAGCGAGTGATGCCGGTGGTGGGTCAGCGGGTGACGTCGAAGGACGCGGCGTTGGACACGAACGTCGTGTCCCCGTCCTTGGCCGCCGCGAGCGCCGAGACGTACCAGGTGCCCCGGTCCAGTTCGGCCGCCTCCTCCTTCGTGACCCGCAGTGTGTAGGTGCAGCGGGACGTCTCGTCCGTGGTGCTCGTGCACGTGGCGCTGTCCACGGACCGCAGGTCCGCCTCGGTCGGGTCGAGCTTCGAACTCGCGGGCCACGCAAGGACCTTGAGGCTTGAGATGCCCGAGTCGTCACTCACGTCCGCGGTGAAGGTGAGCTCGCCGGCGCCGCTGTCGGACGGAGCCACGTAGCGTGCCGAGCCGTTCTCCACGGTCGGCTCGGTGGCGGCGGAGGCCGAGGCAACGGCGAAGCCACCGGCGGTAATTCCGCCTACGACGAAAACACCGATGAGCGACGACACGAGAATGCGCTTGGACATGGAAGATCCCCCTGAATTCGTTTCGGAGCAGATGTTATTCACCTGCGGAAAGGCACGGAAAGCGATGCACGTAATGGCGGTTCGAGGAAAGGAAGTGAACCGCTGGTCGATCGCCTTCTCGATGGGATCGAGCCTATGGCGCGAGGCAGTGCGCGGTCCTCGCGCTGCGGGATGATTGCCGTCTCGAACCGGAGATAGAGAAAAGCCTCCGGGCAGTCCACCGGCCGTCCGTCATCCCGGCGCCGCCGCCTCTGTAACCCAGGTAAGAGAACGAAATCCGCCTCCAGCCGGAGCCGGGCCGCTCACCTGCGGCCATAGCCTTGATCCGCCATGAATCGAACTGACACCGACACCGACTCCGACACCAACCGCGGCGGTACCGGCACCGACGGCACCGGCATCGGCACCGACGACCGGCTGCTCCCGGTCCTGCTGATCTGCGCCCAGGCCGCGGTGTGGCCGGGCGCGGACCTGATGCGCGGCTCCGTCCCGCCCTCGTCCGCCCTACTCGTGGCGGCCCTGGTCGCCGGACTGGTGACCGCCGCCCTCGCGCTCCGCCGTACCCGCCCGGTCGTCGCCCTCGTCGTGGTCGCCGCCGTTTGTGCGGCGGGTGCCGGTCCGCTGCCCACCGGAGCGATGGCGGTGCTCGGAACCGCGGGTGTCGCGCTGGCCCTGTTCACCGTGGCGACCGAACGCGACACCTTCACCGCCGTGTTGTGCCTGGTGACGCTCGCCGTCTGGCAGTTGCTGTACGGCCTCACCCTGCACGGCCTCAGCGACCGGAACGGACTCGACCTCGTCCTGACGGCTCTGCTGTACGTGGTCGCGTGCGGCGCCGGTCTCCTCGTACGCAGGGCCCGTCGCGCCCGGCGAACGGCCGAACAACTGCTGAAGCGGGCCGAGACCGAGCGGCACCGCCTTCCGGCAGTCGAACGGCGCCGTATGGAAAGGGAGTTGCACGACGTCAGCGCCCACCATCTGACGGCCGTGGTGGTCACGGCCGGGGCGGCGCTCGGGCTGCGCGACCGGCGCCCCGAAATGGCCGACGAGGCACTGGAGTTCGCGGCCGAGACCGGCCGCGAGGTCACCCGGGCGCTCGGCGCGGTGCGGGCACCGGCGCCCACGCGGGAGGACCTCCCGTCGCCGGAGGAACGGCTGCGGGCTCTGGCCGCGGGCTTCCGTCGGCTGGACCAGGAGGTCGACTGCGAGATCGACCCCCTGCCGGACGGCGCCGTGGCGGACGCGGCGTACGGAATCGTGCGCGAGGCGCTGACCAACGTGGCCCGGCACGCCCCCGGTGCGCAGACGAGGGTGCTGTGCCGGTACGGCGACACGCGCACGGACGTCGTGGTCACGAGTGCGGCACCGCCGGCCGGTTCGGCGGCACACGGCGCGGGCCTCGGCGGCGGGCGCGGCCAGGGCTTCCTGCGGTCCCGGGCACGGGAGGCGGGCGGCACACTGACCAGCGGCCCGACGGCGGACGGCGGTTGGGAGGTGCGCGCGGTTCTGCCCGGCCGGACCGCCGCCCCGGTGGAGCGGTCCGCCGGGTGGAGCTACCGCCTGGCGCAGGTGACCGCCGCCGTCGGCCTGTGCGTACAGCCGCTGCTCCCGGTGCTGGTCATCCGTACGTCGACCACGTCGAGCAGTTCGCACGTGTCCGCGGGGGTCCTCTTCGCGTTGCTGGCCGCGGCACAGGCGGTCGCGCTGCTGTGGCTGCGCCGGGCGCCCCGCGCCGCCCAGGGCGTGCTGTTCGGTCTGGCCCTGCTCTGGCCGCTCGCGATGGCCACGGGCGAGTACACCGGCCCGGTCCTCCTGCCGCCGGTGCTGAGCATGCTCGCCACCTGCGCGGCGCTGGCCGCGGACGCGACCCGTACGGCTGCCGCTGCCTCGGACGAGACACGCCCCGCCGCAGGTCCGTCCCCTGCCGAAAACCGCCGGCGCGCACGTCTCCACGCCCTGCCGGTTCTCCCGGTCGCGGCCGTGGCGGTGCACGCGGTGGCGGCGACGGCCGCCGTCCTGGACCGGGGCACGACGATCCCCGCCTGGGTGGTCGCCGCGTCGGCGACGGCCGGGGCGTCCCTGGCGGTCGGCGCCGCCCGCCTGGCCGGAACCCTGCGTGGTCGGCGCGACCGGACCGCCCGTGGCACACAGGACGAACGCCTGGCCACCTGGACCGAGGAGGCCGTCCGGGACGCGTGGGCCGAGCGTCGCCGGATCGCCGCCGGGCTGGAGACCACCGTGCTGGCGCGCACCGCCGGGATGGTCGCGGAGGCGGAGGCGGGCCGCCTCGACACGACCGCCGAACGCGCCCGCGAGGCCCTGGCCGCGATGCGCGCCCTCCTCGACACGGTCCGGGAAGGTGAGACGGAGCCCGATCTACGGCCGCAGCCCACCCTCCAAGCCCTCGACCTGCTCGCCCACCAGAGCCGGGCCACCGGCCGCGACGTCGAGATACGGCTGACCGACCGCGTACCCGAGCGACTGCCCACCGCCGTGGACCTGGCCGCCTACCATGCCGCCGAGATGGTGCTGGCGGCCGGCGGGGACGAGCCCGCGATGCTCGAACTCGACGCGGACGAAGGTACGTTGACGCTCACGGCCACCGGAGTGCCCCGTGCCGCCCGCCCCGCGGTACGGGAGCGGCTGTTGGCGCGGGTCGCGGCGCTGGGCGGCACCCTGACCACCGATGCGCCGGACACGGTCCGACTCCGGCTGCCACTCGTTCCGGATCAGGGAGACGAAGAGCGGGGCCGCGAAGAGCAGAACCCCGAAGAACAGAAGCACGAAGAACAAGGCCACGAAGAACAATGCCACGATGAACAAGGCCACGAAGAGGGGGAGCGATGAGTCTCAGGGTGCTGGTCGTCGACGACCAGGGCGTCGTACGGGCGGGGTTCGCCGCCATGATCGACGCCGAGGAGGACATGACGGTCGTGGGTGAGGCCGCCGACGGCGCCGCCGCGGTACGCCTCGCCGAAGAACTGGCGCCCGACGTGGTCGTCATGGACGTCCGGATGCCCGTACTGGACGGCATCGCCGCCACCCGGATCATCACCGGCCGCCAGGACGCGCCCCGCGTCCTGGTGTTGACCACCTTCGACCTCGACTCGTACGTCTTCGACGCGCTGCGCGCGGGTGCCTCCGGTTTCCTCCTCAAGGACGTGCACCCCGCCGAACTGCTGCAGGGCATACGGGTGGTGGCCGCGGGCGAGAGCGTGCTCGCCCCGTCCGCGACCCGGCGGCTCATCGGCCACTACTCGTCCGGAGCGGGCGCCGGGATCCGGGCCGACACCGGCCCCCGCGAGCTGGACAGCCTCACCGGCAGCCAACGCAACGTCCTCACCCTGGTCGCGTCCGGGCTCAACAACTCTGAGATCGCCGGGGAGTTGGGCATCACCGTCGGCACCGTGAAGTCCCACGTGAACGCGCTGCTGCGCAAACTCGGGCTGCGTGACCGCGTACAGGTCACGATCCTCGCGTACGACCTCGGCCTCGCCCGCCCTAACCCGCCGGGCGCCCACCTGTGACTGCCCACTGGCACGCACGCCTCACGACCCGACCGGCCTGTCAGACTCGGGCGACGAGTTTGACCTCGACCAGTAGCTCGGGGAACGCCAGTCGAGGGGTGCCGATCATGGTGCTTGCCACCTGGGGGTCCGGCCGTCCGTAGGCTTCCTTGCGCACCGGTCCCGCCGCAGCGTCACCCGCGTCGGCATCGACCACGTAGATGACTTCGTCGACGACGTCGTCCAGCGATGCGTCGAAGCGCTTCAGCAATTCTGCCGCGTTGGCATAGCACTGGCGCAACTGATCGCCCATGTTGGCGAAATCAGTGACGAGTCCGTCCTCGTTCACCGGAGCGGGGGCGACGAGTTCCGTCCCGTCGTGTGCCACCTGGCCGGAGAGGTAAATGGTATCGCCGCGCCTGACCGCTTGAACGTACCCATAGCTTTCTTCCCAAGGGACTCCGAAGCTCTCTACCTGATCTGCATCTGCCCTGCTCATATCGCTCCGATCGTCAAGCGTGAGTTCCCCAGCAACGGTATGAGGCCGGATTGGCGTGGAACAGATGCAGCCGTGCCACTTTCAGCAAGGATCGTGCCGAAACCGCAGGTCAGGTCCGATACAGCGCCCGTGAGTTAGCCTGGAGAAGGGCGCGTGGGCGGTAGGGGGCGACAGAGACCAGGGGGCGCAATTGCGATCCAGAGACGACCGGACCATTGTCGCGATCCTTGCGATGCCGCGAGCGTATTCACTGGATGTCAGCATCCCGGCGCATGTGTTTGGCAGGCACCCGGGCTATCGAGTCCTCGTGTGCGGCGACCAGAATCTCGACGCGGTGGACGATGCGAGCGACCGGCCATCGGGCGTCGATGTGGCGGCGGACATCAGGCCGACCCACTCGCTCTCAGATGTGGAGTACGCCGATATCGTCGTGGTTCCGGGTTATGAGAACCCGAGTCGCCCCATCCCGGAGGGCTATTTGAAGGCGGTGCAGCTCGCAGGCGAGCGGGGCGCCCGAATGGTCGCCGTCTGCACGGGCGTTTTTGCGCTCGCGGCCAGCGGGATGCTCGATGGGAAGACGGCCACGACGCACTGGCAGTACACCGACCAACTCCGGACGACCTATCCCGAAGTCGACGTCGCCGAGAACCGATTGTTCGTCGAGGACGGGGCGATTCTCACGTCCGCGGGTGCGGGCTCGGGAATCGACGCATGTCTCCATGTCATCCAAAGCGAGTTCGGAACAACAGTCGCCGACGATGTGACGAAGGAGGTCGTCTCCTCCGCCGCCCGCAGTGCGAACGAGCCGCAGTACATGGACGTTCCGTCCCCTCCTCGCGCCGGACTTCAGGCGACCCGGGAATGGGTGATCGAAAACATTGGATCTTCGATCACCGTGCAACGGATGGCGGACCACAGCCGGCTCTCGCGGAGGACCTTCATCCGGCACTTCGTGCGCGAGACAGGTATCCCACCCATGCACTGGGTCGCCAGGCAGAGGATCCTCGGCGCGCGCCGACTCCTCGAATCCTCCGACTGGTCCGTGGAGAGGATCGCCGGAGCGACGGGGTTCGGCACGGCCGCGAACTTCCGGAACATCTTCCGACGAGAGGTGGGATTGACCCCGACCGCCTACCGGAAGTCGCACGGCCCGAGCAGTTCGGACAACGACTCGGTGTCGCCGCCGACGGTACGTCTCTAGCCTCGATCCTTCGTGAGGACCCACCCGAAATTCGGCGCGCGCCGTGCCACGCGTCTCCCGTGGAGAGGTGCGTCATTTCTCGGCCGGGGTGGGGGCTTGGGGGAGGCGTAGCTCGAAGCAGGCTCCGAGGGTCTGGGGAGTGAGGGTGAGGGTGCCTCGGTGACGGTGGGCCAGGTCGCGGGCGATGGCGAGGCCCAGGCCGGTGCCGCCTTGGTCGCGGGAGCGGGCGTCGTCGAGCCGGACGAAGCGTTCGAAGATGCGCTCGGCGTCCTCGGCGGGCACCCCCGGTCCGTCGTCGTGCACCGTGAGGACGACCCAGGCGTCCTGGTTCCGGACGGTGATCTGGATGCGGTGTGCGGCATGGCGGGCGGCGTTGTCGATGAGGTTGCGCAGGAGCCGTTCGCACTCGTCGGGGTTCCCGTGTGCGGGGGCCGGGGCGGTGCTGTCGCAGGTGAGGGTCAACGGGCGTTCGTTGAGGGGGTATTGCTCGGTCAGCCGGCAGGCGAGGGCTGTCATGTCGACGGTTTCGGGGCCGGCCATGGGGCTGCGGGTGTCGAGGCGGGCGAGGAGCAGCAGGTCTTCGGTGAGGGCCTGGAGGCGGCGGGTCTGTCGTGCGGCGGTGGTGGCCGCGGCGGGCCAGTCGGTTCGTTCCGGGTAGGCGAGCGCGACTTCCAGGCTGGCCAGCAGTGTGGTGAGGGGGCTGCGCAGTTCGTGGGCTGCGTCCGCGACGAAGCGGCGTTGCTGGGCGGCGGCGTTGTCGAGGCGTTGGAGGGTGGTGTTGATGGTGGTGGCCAGGGCGGAGATCTCGTGTCCCGCGGCGGGGACGGTGACGCGTTCGCGGGGGTCGTTCGCGGTGACCGAGGCGGTGAGGACGCGAATGGCTTCGACCGGCCGCAGCGCGATGCGGACGGCGAAGTAGGCGACGGCGGCGATCAGTACGAGGCTGACGAGCCCGGCCCGCAGCAGTCGGCGGTCGGTGGCCTCGGTGATTGCCCCGGCGATGTCCTCGGCCGCGTGCGGGAGCACCACCACATAGACCCGCAGTTGGGCGTCGGCGGCGACACCCAGAGCGGCGACTCTGTCGCTGCTCAGTTCATCGGCCCTGACATCGTCGTACATGACCAGGTAGGTCCCGCCGTCCTTGCCGAACCGGTCCCCGGGCTCGGAGTCGTGGCGCGCCGGTATGCGCATGGGACGGGTCGTATAGCCCCAGGCCGCCCCGTCATCCGGTGGGGCGGGCAACTCGGCCTTCGGCGGGGCGGGCAGCACATGGCGGGTGCCGGGATCGAACTCCTCCATGCCCCCGCCGTAGGCGACAGCGGCGCGGCGGTCGGTCGCGACGACCTCGTACGGCACAGTGCTCCGGCGAACGGGAACCACACCCTCCTCCAGTTGATCGACGAGAGCCAAGAGCTGTGCCTGCGCCTGCCCTTCGGCGATCTGCGTGCTCTCGCGGTAGACGTCGCGGTGTACCCACCAGCCGATGCTCACCAGGATGACGGCGGCGGCTGATGCGGCGGCCAGGGCCGTGCGGGCCCGTACCGAACGTGGCCACCAACGGCGGTGCGGCTCAGTCGCGTTCACGGTCGTCCACCAGTCGGTAGCCGGTACCCCGCACGGTCTGCAGTGACTGCCGTTGGAACGCGGCGTCCACCTTCTTGCGCAGTGCGCTGACGCGCGCCTCGACCAGGTTGGGATCCAGGGCTTCGTCGGGCCACGCGTGATAGAGGAGATCCGCTTTGGAGACCGCCTGGCCCGCCCGGCGGGCCAGCAGTTCCAGCACGGCGAACTCCCGGGGTGTGAGTTCCACTCGGGCTCCTGCCCGGCGGCAGACCCGGCCGGCGACATCCAACGAGAGGTCGCCCACG
The DNA here is from genome assembly GCF_001418655.1 of Streptomyces phaeochromogenes. Lineage (GTDB taxonomy): Bacteria > Actinomycetota > Actinomycetes > Streptomycetales > Streptomycetaceae > Streptomyces > Streptomyces phaeochromogenes. The sequence goes on from NZ_LIQZ01000067.1 coordinate 70,527, forward strand.
GCAAGGACGGGCGGGGCGACCGTGGCGGCGCGTCTGACCAGGGCCCGCAGCCGTGCGACGAGCACCACGTAGGAGAAGGGTTTGGCCAGGTAGTCATCGGCCCCTGTGTCCAGGGCCTCCGCCTGGTCCCATTCCCCGTCCTTGGCGGTGAGTACCAGGATGGGCGTCGCGTTGCCCTCCCGGCGCAACTGGGCGCAGACCTTGTAGCCGTTGAGTCCGGGCAGCATCAAGTCCAGTACGACAAGGGCGTATTCGCCGGTCCGGGCCATCCACAGTCCCTGCCGGCCGTCACGGGCGAGGTCGACGCTGTAGCCCTCGGCGGTCAGACCGGTGTGCAGGGTGTGGGCAAGGTCCACCTCGTCTTCGACCACCAGGATGCGCATGCGGTGCAGCCTCGCACAGCGCCGGCCCGCCTTCCTGATCGGCCGGTCAGGTTGGGTCAGCCTCCGGTCAACGAGGTCCGGGCACGCTGGCGGAGTCTTTTCGCCACTGCTGAAAGGCCCTGCCGCCGATGTCCATTGCCGATTTCGACATTATTGACGATACAGAAATCGCTCCTCAGGAGCACTCTCGGACAGTTCCCTCACTCTCACGCCGAAGATTCCTTACTCCTTTACTCTTGCCTGTTTCCCTGTCCGCCCTTCTCGGTGTATGGGGAATTCGCAGAGATGAGACCCTGTGGCATGACGAGGCTGTGACTCTCGAATTGGCATCCCGTAGCCTGCCGGACCTGTGGCAGACGTTGGGAAACATAGACGCCGTGCATGGAGCCTATTACTTTCTCATGCATGGGCTGTTTGGCCTGTTCGGGACCGACCTCCTGGTGCTGCGCCTTCCCTCTGTTCTCGCCGGTGCGCTGGCCACGGCAGGAGTAACGGCGCTCGGGGTTCGATTGTCAGGGACGCGTGCTGGAATACTGGCAGGCCTTTCCTTCGCCGTACTCCCAGATGTTCAAAGATATTCGCAGGAGGGGCGCTCGTACTCGCTGGTCTGCGCACTTGTGGTCTGGGCCACATATCTTCTTGTGAGGGCGGTACTTGGCTGTCGAGCCCCGGAAATTACTGGGCGTAGGAGCTCGATGGTGCCGTGGATCGCCTATGGTGCCCTCATGCTGGCAGCGTGCATTCTGCATCAGTTCGCTGCCTTTGCCCTGATAGCACATGCCTTCGCCCTGCCGGCTTGTGCACGGCGCCCTTGGGTGTGCACCGCACTGCTGGTTGCGGCAGGAGTCGCGCCCCTAGCGGCTCTTGGAATGGCGCAATCCGGGCAAGTCGCATGGATCGACGGTGTCACCGGTAGCGAGTACCAGCGCTTCGCGGTACTGGTTTCATTCGCGATACTGCTGTCCTGCCTCGCTTCGTCAGGGAACGCCGGCAAAGTTTCCCCTGAAGTGCCTGTCAGCCTACGGGTGATCGCCCTGCCTCTGTTCATATTGCCCACTGCGCTTCTCATGCTGATTTCTCTTTACAAGCCTCTGTATGTGGAGAGGTACGTGCTCTACGGTCTCGTCGGCCTGGCGCTCCTTCTGGGGGCGGTGCTGGATCGCGTGCCTGAACTAGGGCGCAACCTGCGAGTGGCGACACTGATTGTTGTCGCGTTGGCAATCGCGCTGCTCGTACCGGAGTCCCTCAGGCTGCGGGCACCGGAAAGCCGCTCGGACAATGTCACCGATCTGGCGATAACCCTGTCCAGGGAATACGCTCCTGGCGATGGAATCCTCTACCTGTCCGTGAAGAGGCGCGCATGGTCGCTGGCCTACCCTTCGGTAAGCAGAGGCATGTTCGACATTGCCCAGGAGCTCACCCCGGCAGCCTCGCACGACCTTTACGGCACCGAATTGCCATCCCCTCAGATTCGCGCACGCATGCGCAGCAGCCCACGGATTCTCGTAGTGACGGAACCCGTAGGTCATCGGGTCGAAAGTAGCGGGACGGAGATGATGAAGAAGAGGGTTCTGGCAGAATATTTCACCAAGGGCCGCACCATACGAATCAACGGGGCGCGAGTCATTATTTACAAGCCCCGCGCAACGGCTACTGAGGCTGAACTCGTGGTGCCGTAGGAGCCGACGGCCGCGCTGGGCCACCACCTACGTGACTGTCACTTGGTCACATACGCGTTGAGCGGCGACAGCCCGTCCAGGTCCACCTGGACCCCCTTCAACCTGGAGCTGTACAGGAACGTGCGCACAGGCACGTACACCGGAATGGCCGCCGCCTGCTCCATCACCCGGCGGTCGACGGTGGACCACTTCTCGCCCGCTGCCGCCACGTCGGCCGTGGCGTTGGCCTCGTCGATCGCGTCGTTGACCGCCGTGCTGTTGAGCCGGGAGAAGTTGGAGGTGGTCGGGTAGGTGTAGCGGCCGTCGAAGGAGTCAGGCAGGAACGCTGACGCCAGCGGGAGGCCGCTGATGTTCATCGGCAGGCGGGCCAGGTCGTAGGCGCCGTCGCCCACGTTCTCGTAGATGTCGGAGACGTCGACGTTCTTCAGAGTCACCCGGAAACCGGCCTTGTCCAGGGCCTTCTTCACCGCTTTGGCCCGTGCTTCGTCGGCTGTCGTCGCATAGGCGAGGGCGAGGGGGAAGTCAGTCTCGCCTGCCTCGGTGAGTAGCGCGCGGGCGGCGGCGGGGTCACCGTGTGCCCCGGCCCCGTACAGGTCGAAGTCGCGCGAACCGGGGATGCCAGGCGGCATGAGGTGGTGCGTGGCGACGCCGTCCTCGCCGCTCGCGGCCAGGACGTCCGCTGCCGGATACGCGGTGGCGATGGCCTGACGGACCTTCAGCTTCGGTACGCGTTTGGTGTCGATGGAGTACGCGTGGACGTAGGGCGCCGGTGACGTCACCCGGACCGTGCCGCTGCCGTTGGCGCCGTCCGTCGCGCCCAGTCCGTCCTTGTCCAGCGAGCCGGAGAACGTCATCACCGCCGACTTCGAACCGGCCGTGCGGATGCGGGACTTGATCTCGTCGAGGGTGAGCGAGCCGGTGATCTCGTAGCGGTCGGGGTACGCGGTGCGGACCGGGTCCGTGTCCGCGCGCCACTTCGGGTTGCGGGTGAGCGTGAGGTTCTTGGCGCCGGTGAACGAGTCGACCTGGTACGGACCCGTCGACGGCAGGAGCGTGGAGGTGCCGGAGATGTCGGCGACCCGCTCCGGCACGGGTGCGCCGTTCGGGCCGGCCAGGACGACGTTGAAGTCGGGGTGGGCGCCGTCGAGATGGAAGACGATCGTGCGGTCGTCCGGGGTCTCGATGACGCCCGGCGGCAGCTCGTGCTCGCCGCCGATGCCGTCCGCGTCCTCGGGACCGAGCAGGAAGCTGCGCAGTGTGCGGTCGCCCATCGGGAACTTGTCGGGGTCGAGGGCGCGCTTGACCGCGAACGCGAAGTCCTGGGCGCGTACGGGCGATCCGTCGTTGTAGGTGAGGCCGGGCTTGAGGGTGAACGTCCAGTCGCGGCCCCCCAGCGATGGCCGGCCGGTGTCCTCGGCGAGGTCCCCGACGAGGCGGACGGAGCCGTTGGGCAGCGTTTCCAGGGTGGTCAGGCTGCGGTAGACGAGGCGGGAGATCAACCGGTCGGCCCCGGACCACATGTTGCCCGGGTCGAGGGTGGTGATACCGCCCGGTTCGAGGACCGTGACCTTGCCGCCCTTGGCGGCGCCCCGTACCGCCGGGGCGGGCCCCTTGGCATCGGCGTCGGAGCCGAGCGTGAGCGTCTGGGTCTTCGCCACCGGGGCCACCGTGCCGGTGCCGGCCTTCGGCCCGCCGGGGCCGCTCTTCCCGCTTCCCTCGTCGCCGTCGTCGCCGCCGAACGGCTGGACGACCGAGAACACGACCACGAGCGCGGTGACCGCCGCGGAGGCCGCGATCCACATGACGCGCCGCCCGTGCGGACGAGCGGCCGGGGGAGCGGGCGGCTGCTTCGGGAGCGGCGGCGCGAGCAGGTACGAAGTGGGGTCGGGGCTGATGGTTGTGGCGCCCGCGGCGAGTTGCTGCGGGGCTGAGTCAGATGCGGAGTGCTGCGGCTCGGACGAGACGTGGGCCGGGCTCCCCGGTGCGGTGGAGGCGGAGTCCTGCCCCAAAGGAGGGGTGTGGTCCGCCAGTTGGGCTGGGCCAGGGACTTGCGGCGCGGGCAGGACCAGTCTCTCGAATGCCGCCCGCGCTTCCTCCGCCGTCGGCCTCTCCTCGACCGGCTTCGCCAGCATCCGACCCACCAGCTCGTCCCACTCGGGGGCGAGCCCCGGACGCCGTACCGACGGCTTCTCCGGTGTCTCGTACACATGGCTGTGCATCAGCGCGGGCGCCGACGTCGAATCGAAGGGCGGTGCGCCGGTGAGCATCTCGTACACCGTGCAGCCCAGTGCGTACACGTCCGTACGGCCGTCGTCCGCGCCCCGCGTGAAGCGCTCGGGCGCCATGTAGGGGAGAGTGCCGATGGGGGAGTCGGTGGTCGCGGTGAGCCGGCTGCCGGCCGCCGCGTCGAGGAACTTGGCGATGCCGAAGTCGAGCACCTTGACCGTGCCCTCGTCCGTGAGCATCACGTTCGCCGGTTTGATGTCGCGGTGCACGATGCCGGCCCGGTGCGCGGTCGCCAGGGCCCGGCAGACCTGTGCCGCGAGCTCCGCGACCCGCTCCGGCGGCAGCGGCCCCCCGGCCAGCAACTCGCCCACGGTCCGGCCCGAGAGCAACGGCATGACCAGGTAGGGGACTTCACCGTCCGCCCCGTGGTCGAAGACCGGCACGATGTACGAGCTGTCCAGTGCGGCAGCGGCCCGCGCCTCCCGCCCGAACATGGCGAGCAGCCGCTCCCGCTCGGCGCCGGCCGTGCCGGGTGGCAGGCTCAACAGCTTGACGGCGACCGGGCGTTCGAGCCGCGCGTCCCTGGCCCGCCACACCACACCCATACCGCCCGCACCGATCCGCTCCGTGAGCGTGTACCGGCCGTCCAAGACGGTGTCGCGCATCCCCGCCCCCACTCGCTCAAGGAATCAGCGGTCTCAATGTACCTATGCACAAGGGGAGTTGAGTGGTTCCCGAGTGAGGTGCGGGGGCTTGCGTGACCGGTGCCGACGTCCCATGCTGGCCGCAACGCCGAGGCAGGGGGGCCTTGAGATGCGATACGGGCGTGTCATACGAGCTGCCGCCTTGCTGGGTGTACTGGTGTGGGTGGCCGGCTGCTCGGACGGCGACGACGACGCGCGTGGATCGTCGCCCCCACCGACCGTGTCGACCCCGGCGACGACCGGGACCCCGTCGAGCAGCTCGTCCAAGCCGGCGTACTACGACAAAGACGACAACGTGCTGATGGCCAAGGGCGATTGCTATGGGCCCCCGAGGGGTGACGAGCAGGGCCATGCCGTGGAGATGCCCTGCGACGATCCCGACGCCATCGGCAAGGTCCTCAAGCGCGTCGAGAAGAAGACGACCGTGTATACGTACATCGACTGTTCCGACTCCACGGACGACGTGCTGGGCATCAGCGGCGATCCCGGATGGGAGGTCGCGGGCTCGCGCGACTACCTCGAGTACGTGGCCGGTGTGGGCTATGCCTGCGTACGCAACCTCAAGGCCCCGCACCCCGGCGAACCGGGCCAGGGCGGCATGGAGATCCGTGTGGGTGACTGCCTGGAGGCTTCGGACACGGGTGACAAGTACGAGGAAGTCCCCTGCGACGGCGAGGTGTTGCCCGACGTCAAAGTCATCGGACAGCCGGACCTGGACAACAACTGCCCGCGCAAGGACGACACCCAGCTGACGGAGGAGTCCATCCTGAACGTGTCAGGGCTGGGCGGTGGGCCGGTGTACTGCGCGAGGGCGTACGCGGAACTCTGAGGAGGCGGGCGGGGAGGCGTCGATCGTGCAGTCGACCTCAGCCTTCGGACCTCTTCACGCACATCAGCGTCTGCTGGCCGGTCGCGACGAGCGTCCGACTGCCACCCTCGACGCCGAACACCTCCAGCTGGCACACGGTCAGTGTCCGTCCGGGCTTCAGGACCTTGCCCACGGCCTCGATGTGATCGCCCACGGCGGGGGCTAGGAGGTTGATCTTGTACTCGACCGTGAGTACCGACGTGTTCTCGGGGAACAGCGTGAACGCCGCGTAGCCGCCCGCGCTGTCGGCGATGGCGCTCGTCGCCCCGGCATGGAAATAGCCGTGCTGCTGGGTCACTTCGGGGCGATTCGGGAGAGCGATGTGTACGCGGCCCGGTGCGATGTGCGTGATGTGCGCACCGAGATGGCCCATCAGCCCCTGGAGTCCGAAGCTCGTCCGGATGCGTTCCTGTACCTCGGGGCTTGCCTCTTCCTGCTGACTCTGGTGTTCCACTGCGCTCCTTGAGTCGGTGTCCCGGCCGGTTGGCTGAGGGAGGCGGGAGTGTTTCCCGGGGCCGAAGGCGGCGGGCCGTCATCCGGCCAGACGTTCCACGAGGAGGAACCCGCCGATGGCGATCATCATGGCACCGCTTGCACGAGTGACGGCTCGCGCGGCTGCCGGTCGGGCCTGCAGCACGGTCCGGGCCAGCAGGCCCACGGTGAGGTAGACGACGGCGCAGCCGACCATGTGGAGCGTGCCCAGCAGAGCGGTCTGAGCGGCCACGGGCCAGTCCGCCGCGGGGTCGATGAACTGGGGGAACAACGAGAAGTACAGCAGCAGTGCCTTGGGGTTGAGGCCGCTGATCCCGGCGCCCTTCAGCATGACCTGCCGACGGGAGCCGGCCATCACCTCAGTGGAGGCGCCGGGTGTGGCCGGCCGTGCCAGGACGCCCCGGCCGAGCCACATCAGATAGGCGGCCCCGAGGACGGTCAGTGCCGTGAGCAGGGTCGCGGAGCTCGCGACGATCACCACCAGGCCGGCCACGGCGAGCACGGTGTATCCGGCGTATCCGGCGACCAGTCCGGCCACCGCGGGGACGACCGACCGGTTCCGCAGCCCTGCCGTGATCGCGTAGGCCCAGTCCGCGCCGGGCGTGAACACCAGCAGAAGATCCACTGCCAGGAAAGCCGCCACTGTGCCCGCGTCCATGCTGAACCGATCCCTCTCTCACTCGTTCCTAGGGGAGGGAACGTTAGGCGGGATCTGCGCGAAAGTGTTTCCGTATTTTCCCCGGATTCGGGCTTCTGGGGCACAATCCTTCCTATGGATGACCTGGACCGGAAGATTCTTACCGAGCTGCAGCTGGACGGCCGTCTGACGGTGACCGAGCTGGCCGCCCGGGTGAAGCTGAGCGTCTCGCCGTGCCACCGGCGCCTGCGTGACCTCGAACGGACCGGCGCGATCCGTGGCTACCGCGCTGTCGTGGATCCGGCCGCTGTCGGCCTGGACTTCGAGGCCCTGGTCTTCGCCACCCTGCGCTGGGAGGACCGCGACACCGTCGCCGCCTTCGAGCAGGCCGTCGCCGCGGTCCCGCACGTGGTGCAGGCCCAGCGTCTCTTCGGCGAACCCGACTACCTCCTGCGCGTCGTCACCGCTGACCTGGCGGCTTTTCAGCAGCTGTACGACCAGCGGCTGGCCACGTTGCCCGGCGTCCAGCGCCTGACCTCAACCATCGTCATGAAGCACGTGGTCGACGACCGCCCGCTGCCTGCCTGAGACCGGTTTCGGAGACACCGGTCCCCGGCGAGCGCCCGGAATCGGCCAACGGGAGTGCGGGCCAGGACCGAGTGGGAGAATCCCCCTCCTGGGGCCGCGCGCTACGGCCAAGGGACGGTCGGTGCATATCTCCGTCGGCGCCCGGGAGGACCGGAAGGAACCGTCAGCGTGATCGAGTGGGTGTTTCTAAGCGCCGGGGCAAGGCCCGTCCCGCGACCGGTCGCCACCCCACTGGTGTGGGCCGCGGCTTTCGGCGGTGCCCTGTTGCTGGTGGCAACCCTCAACACCCTCGTCGGCCCCGACCGGCCGGCACTTGCGCTGACGGCGCTGTCCCTGCTGGCCGCCGTGCTGGGCGGACGTTCCCGCTTCACCGCCGCCCCCGGAACGGCCGCGCTGTGCTGGCTGTTCCTCAACGCCTTCGCCATCCCGCCCCTGGGCACCCTCAGCTGGGCCGGACACCGCGACACGTTCTGGCTCAGCTGTCTGCTCGCCGCCGCCCTCATCGGCACAGCGGTCGCCCGCCTCGTCCACGCCCGCGCCGCCTACCGACGCATAGCCGCCGGAGCGGGCCCCGCGGCGTGGGAACCGGGCGAGCGCCCGGAGGACGCCTGACCGTCAGCCCGGGTACGGACCCGCCGAGAGGGCGGGCTCTGACCGTGCGTGGCCCGTTCGCATGAAGCTTGTCTGTCCCGGGGTGTCAGAACCCTTTCCCCACCCCGTCCTTCTCCATCGTGAGCCCTGCCTGGGCCGGGGATCCTGCGCGTAAGCGCGTGCGCTCCCGCGCCTTTGGCATCCGGACACCAAGTGGCGAAGGGGCGTACCTGTGCAGACCGGCCGACGAGATGTCCTGCGTACCGGAGGGGCCGTCGTGGCTGCCGGGGCCGCGATCGCGCTGGGCGGCGGAATCAGTCCGTCCTTCGCCGCCACCCGCCGGACCTCCCTCGTCGGGGGAGCGGAGCCCGGCGCATGGCGCGAGCTGGCCAGGGGCCTGAGCCCCGCTGCCCGGCTGTACCGACCGGGGCAGCCGGAGTACGCGGCCCGTGCGACGGCCGACAACCAGCGTTACGCGTTCGTGCGCCCGGCCGGGGTCCTCGTCTGCGCGACGGAGAGCGACGTACAGACGGCCGTGCGGTGGTGCGCGAAACACGGAGTGCCGCTCGCCCCGCGCTCCGGCGGCCACAACTACGCCGGCTACTCCACCACCCCCGGCCTGGTGATCAGCCTGCGTGCGATGAAGCAGGTCGTGCCGCGAGGGCATGAGCTGCTGCTCGGCGGGGGCGCCACCAACTCCGACGTGTACGCCGCCCGCGCCGCGAACCTGTACTTCCCCGGCGGCCGTTGCCCCGAGGTGGGCGTGGCGGGCCTGACTCTCGGCGGCGGCCTCGGCTTCAACGACCGCAAGTGGGGCCTGACTTGCGACCGGCTCACGGAGACCCGTCTCGTACTGGCCGACGGCAGCCTCGTCCGCGCGGCCGAGGACGAGAACCCGGACCTGTTCTGGGCCTGCCGCGGCGGCGCAGGCGGCAACTTCGGCATCAACACCGCGTTCACCTTCGCCGCCGTACCCGTGGGCAGGCTGCGCGCCACCGTCTTCCACCTCACCTACCCCCTGCACGCGGCCGTCGACGTGCTGGAGGAGCTGCGGGACATCCTCGACACCGACCGGGACAACGACTTCGACGTACGCATCGGCTTCAAGCACGCCGGCGACGGCACGGCCGCGCTCGCGCTGCTCGGGCAGCGGCTGGGCGACGAGGACGGACTGCTCCGCCGGTTCGCACCCCTGCTGCGCCTGCGCCCGTTCCAGGCGGTCATCGAGGAACGCGGCTTCTGGTCCGCGCAGGAATTCCTGATGGAGACTCCCGGTCCGAAAGAGGCCTACGCCTCCAAGTCCCTCGTCCCCGACCAGTGGCCCGGCCCCGACACCGTGGCGGCCATCGCCGACTGGACCCGCAACTGGCGCCCGGGACCGGGCCGCAGCACCGGCTACGTGACCCTGTTCGCCATGGGCGGCGACACCGCGACACGACGACCGGACGAAACGGCCTACCCCCACCGGGAAGCCGCCTTCGTCATCGACATCGGCACCCACTGGAAGCCGGCCGCCCCGCCCTCCCAGGTGCGCGGCCTGCTGGAACAGACCCGCGCCGCCCACCACATGCTGCGCCGTCACCTGAACACCGACGCCGCCTACGTCAACTTCCCCGACCCGGATCTGCGCGACTGGCGGCGCGCCTACTACGGCGCCAACTACGACCGCCTGGTCGACGTCAAGCGCCGGTACGACCCCGCCGCACTGTTCCGCTACCGGCAGGCCGTCGGCCGTCCACAGCCCTGAGCCCGGGCCCTTACGGCGTGAGGTAGGTGTGGAAGACGTTCGCGGGGTCGTACGTGTCCTTGAGTGCCTGTAGCCGCTCCCAGTCCTTGGGGGCGTACGACCTGCGAGCCCGGGAGGCGTCGGCGCTGAGGTCGGCCTCGGCGATGTAGTGGCCGGTTCCGTACGGCTCTACGGCACGCATGGTGTCCCGGAGCCAGCTGATGTTGGCGCTGTCCGCCGCCGGGTCGTCCCAGATCGCGAAGGGGGCGACATAGGTCTCGCCCAGGACCGAGAAGGCCATGTCCTCGGAGAGGGAGCGGTCCCGGGAGGCGGGCCACAGGGGAGCGAGGATGAGCGACTGCTCGGAGGGGGCCCGGGCGAGCGCGGCGGCGAGGATCGGCAGCAGGGTCTCGTACCCGGTGTCCGACCACAGGGTGTCCACCGCGTTGCGGTGCTCTTGGGGCCAGAAGCCGGAGGACGTGCCGTACAGGTCCTCGAACGTCTTCGGCTCGTCTGTCTGTTGGAACAGCGCGCGTTCGGCGAACGGGCAGTCACGCAATGGGTCCAGGCAGCGGACGGCCTCGTCGCGCGTGCGGGCGAATGCGGCGCCGGTGAAGCTGATCACCTTGGGTCTCGGCGAATCCGCCGTGATGTCAGGGGAGGCGGTCGAGAGCATGAAGGACGCCTCGACATTCGCCGGGAGACGCTGAGCTGCTTCGGCGGCCCAGCGGGTGACCCTTTCGACCTCGGTCAGAGGGAAGGTGTACGTGGTCTGGGCGACCGCCGCCGGAAGGTCGTGCAGCGTCACATGGAAGCGGGTGGCGACCCCGAAGAAGCCGGGTCCCGCACCGCGCGCGGCCCAGAAGAGGTCGGGGTTCTCGCTTCGGCTGCAGGTGAGGGCGTCGCCGTCCGCCGTCACCACCTCGACCGCTTGCACGCCGGCGGCAGCCGGACCGTGCAGGCCGGAGTTCCAGCCGAGGCCACCGCTGAGGAGGTAGCCGCTCAGGGCGACGGGCCCACAGTGCCCGGCCGGGAAGGTGAGGCCGTGCGGGGCGAGGGCGGCGACGAACTCGCGGCCGGTGAGCGCGGGTTGCACGGTCGCGGTGCGCGCGGCCGGATCGATCTCGCAGGCGTTGAGCGCGGAGAGGTCGATGAGCATGCCGCCGTCGCGCAGCGGGGAGCCGCACCAGCTGTGCCCATGGGAGCGAATGGCGATCCGGAGCCCCTCGGAGCGGGCCAGCCGGACGGCCGCCCGGACATCGCGGTCCGAGGCGACCCGGACGATGAGGTCGGGAAAGCGCTCCGGCTTGAGGCCGTTCCACAGCATGGCCGACCAGGTGCTGTCGTAGGCGGCGTCGCCCCGCCGGACGATCTCCCCTTCGATCACTTCGCTGACCCCGCCGGCTCCGCTCATGACGCGCTCCTCAGTCGTGGTCAGTTGGTGGTGAGTCGGGGTCAGTCGGTGGTGGTCAGCCCGAAAATCAGGATGCACAGCCCCCAGCACAGCATCACGAGGGCCGCCCCCGCCACATGGGTCCGTACGGAACGCGCCCTGCTGGGCGCCAGCCAGAAGGCGAGAACCCGGTTCACCAAAGGCATCAGCAGCCAGGTCAGGATGGAGACGCTCAGCATGTTTCCGATGAACAGGCCGATATAGCCGGGCAGTCCGATGTCGTCCAGTTCGAAACCGACCGTCAGATTCAGGACCATCACGGTGGGATACAGCGCCAGCACAACGGTCATGGCCTGTTTCCAGCTGGGCGGGACCGCCTCGTCCGCGCCTTCCCCGAAGCGGAACCAACCGCTGAACGCCGACTCCACCTTGCGAACGTCGTAGGAGTAGAAGTAGTCCCGGCCTTCGGCAAGGAGCTTTTCGCGGGCGCCCGACGCGAGCCACTCGTCGAGGTGTTCGTGGGTGTCGAATCTGAATACGACGACCCAGTTGTCCTGGATCCCCTCGACCGGCTTGAACAACTCGGTTCCCATGAAACCCGGGTATTTCTCCTGGGCCTTGAGGGCCTTGTCCTGCCACCGCATGAAGTCCTCTTCGCGGCCGGGCCGCACCTCGTGGGAGATGACCGCCGTGACGGCTTCCTCGTCCGGGGGCGGTGGCGTGCCGCCGACCAGGACCTCCTGGGTCGGTGTCCCGTCGAACAACGGACGTCCCTGGGCAAGCAGTTCCTGGCGCTCGCCGGATTCCAGCCAGGCGGTCAGCAGGTCGATACGGGAGAAGCGAAAGACCACCACCCATTCCCGCTCTTCACCGGCGCCCGGGGGATATATTTCCGTCCCCTCGAATCCGTCGAATGCGCGGACGGCATGGTTGGTCCGCTCCTGCCATCGCTCATAGTCGTCGGCGCGGCCTTCCCGCACCTTCTGGGAGGTCACAACGGTCGCACCGTCGCCGGTCGGGGCACGGATTGCACTGACACCCATACGGAGTAGTCTAATTCCAAGGGGAGTTATCGGACAAGCGGGGCAATTTTCCTCGGTGATGCCGAGCGGAGGTCCGACATGAGTCACAAGGAGTTTCTGACCGAAGCGGTACGGTTGGCGACCGAATCCGTCGATGAGGGCTGGGGCGGTCCGTTCGGTGCCGTGATCACCCGGGACGACGAAATCGTGGCCCGGGGTCAGAACCGCGTTCTGCTCACCGGCGACCCCACCGCGCACGCCGAAGTGGAGACCATCCGCAAGGCCGTGCAGCTCCTGAATCCCGAGGCTCCCTCGATCTCGCCGGAACACCAGAACGAGAGCACACTCGAATATGTGCCGCGTCCCGAAGGGTCTCCCGACCCGGTACCGGAGCGGGCCCGAATGCTCAAGGGCTGCTCGATCTACATCAGCGGCGCCCCCTGCCCGATGTGCATGAGTGCCATCTACTGGTCGCGGATCGACAACGTCTACTACAGCTGCGATCTGAAGGCCACACGCGAGATCGGCTTCGACGACGCCTTCCAGTACGAGGACTTCCAGAAGCCCCTCGACCAGCGCCGCATCCACGTGGAGCAGATCCACCCCGAACTCGGCGCCCAGGCCTACGAAACCTGGTCACACAAGCCGGACCGGCATCCCTACTGAGGTTGTCAGGGCAGGCGCGATACCAGTACGGGATCAGCCGTCCTCCGGAATGCCGGTACGGGATCAGCCGTCGCTCGGGCGAATCCCGGCAGTGGCCTCCACCCGGTAGACCCGCGGCGCCACGCCCACCGCACGCTTGAAGGCGTTGCTGAAGGCGCTCTCCGAGGTGTAGCCGACGGAGCGGGCGAGTGCCGCGACCGGGGCGGTGTCCTGTCTCAGGGCCCGGGCGGCCAGGCTCATGCGCCAGTTCAGCAGGTACGTCAGCGGCGGTACCCCGGCCGCCTCCTTGAACCGTACGGCGAACGTGGTGCGGGACATCGCCGACGCCCGGGCGAGTTCCTCCAACTGCCAGGGGTGGGCCGGGTCGCCGTGCATCAGGCGCAGCGCCGGGGCGAGCCGTTCGTCGGCGAGGGCGCGCAGCCAGCCGGGCGGCAGCCCGTCCGCGTCGGTCAGGCAGATCCGCAGCACCTGCACGAACATCAGCTGCGCGAGCTGGGCCGAGACGAACTCGACGCCGGCCCGGCCGGCCCTCATCTCCGCCACCAACTGCCCGATGAGCCACCGCAGTACGCCTGCCTCGGGCGAGTCGGCCCGTACGTGGACCAGCTCCGGCAGTGCCCGCCGCAGCAGGTCGCCGTGGTCCCGGCTCAGGTCGATGTGCCCGGACACGCAGGAGACGTCCACCGCCTCGCCCTGGCCGAGCCGGGCCATCCGGGTCGCCGGGTCCATGACCACGTCATCGGGGGAGACCGGTTCGACTCCTGGCCGATTGCACAGTACGTACGGCTGGTCACCGTCGGAGACCACCACGTCCCCCTCGGTGAGCCGCAGGGGCTCACCGCCCGCCTCGCGGACCAGCAGGCAGCTGCCCTGCAGCATGGCCTTCACCTTGAGGCGGTGGCGTCCGCGCAGCTCGATGGCCCAGTCCCCGCCGGCCGTGAAGCCGCCGGAGAACACACTGCGGGCGTCGGCGACGGCGAGGGCGTCGGACAGTGGGTCTGCGGTCATTCTCGAACTATCACGCAAGTAATGCGGATTCTCAAGCATTCATCGTACGGATCAGTCGACCTACGGTGGTCTGGACAGCTCGTCCTGAGGCTTGAGGAGAGACCGGACATGACCACCGCACAGCAACCCCTGGGTTCCGGCTTCGGCGCCGCGTCCACCGCCGAGGAGGTGATCAAGGGAATCGACCTGACCGGCAAGGTCGCGATCGTCACGGGCGGCTACTCCGGCATCGGGCTGGAGACGGCCCGCGTCCTGCGCGCCGCCGGCGCCGAGGTCGTCGTACCGGCACGAGATGTGGAGCGGGCCCGGACGGCGCTCAAGGACATGCCCGGAGCCGAGGTCGAGCACCTGGACCTGCTGGACCCGGCGTCCATCGACGCCTTCGCGGAGAAGTTCCTGGCCTCCGGGCGTCCGCTGCACCTCCTGGTCAACAGCGCCGGGATCATGGCGACCCCGCTGGCGCGGGACGCGCGGGGGTACGAGGGGCAGTTCGCCACCAACCACCTGGGGCACTTCCAGCTGACCACCAGGCTGTGGCCCGCGCTGGTCGCGGCCGAGGGCGCGCGGGTCGTGGTGCTGTCGTCGCGCGGCATCCGCTTCTCAGGCGTCGACTTCGACGACCTGCACTTCGAGCACCGGACCTACGAGCCCTTCCTGGCCTACGGCCAGTCGAAGACGGCCAACGCCCTGTTCGCCGTCGAGGTGGACCGGCGCGGGCAGGCGCAGGGCATCCGGGCGTTCGCCGTGCACCCGGGGCTCATCGTCGACACCGGCCTGGTCAAGCACCTCGACCCGGCGGCGCTCCAGGCCGCGGGTGCTCTCGACAGCGAGGGCAGGCCTGTCCGTGACCTCAAGCGCCAGATGAAGACCGTGCAGCAGGGCGCGGCCACCAGCGTCTGGTGTGCGACCAGCCCGCAGCTCGACGGTCTCGGCGGGGTCTACTGCGAGAACGTCGACATCAGCCCCCTGGTGACCCCCGAGAACGAGGCGGTCTGGGCCGGCGGGGACGGCCCGGGTGTGCTGCCCCGCGCCGTGGACCCGGCGGCAGCCGCCCGCCTCTGGGAGGTCAGCGAACGGCTCACGGCCTGAACGGCCGCGTCGATGCGGGCCGGCTCGTCGGCGTCGAGGTTCCGGCCCTCCGGGAGGTGATGGTGACGCCGCATCATGCTTTCGTACTGACGAACGTCATGGCCAAGCGATGACACCACGCCCTGTCAGGTGAGTGTGAAGGCGGGTGAGGTGGATGCATGACCTCGATGCAGAGAACCTTGTCCCTCGCCCTCGCCGCCACCGTGGTGGGGGCGGCGACCGCGATTCCCGGAGTGTCGGTGGCGGCGACGCCGGACACCGTGCGGTGGGGCCCGTGCCCGGAGAAGATCGCCGCACCCCGTCTCGAATGCTCGACGCTCGAAGTCCCGCTGGACTACCGGGATCCGGACGGCCGGCAGATAGAGATCGCGATCTCCCGGCTGGCGAGCGAGAAGCCGTCGCAGCGCCGAGGCGTGCTGGTCACCAATCCGGGCGGCCCCGGCGTCACGGCACTCGGCTGGCCGGCCGTTCTCGCCGCCTCGGGGCTGCCGCAGAAGGTGCTGGACTCCTACGACGTGATCGGCTTCGATCCGCGCGGTGTCGGCCGCAGCGCCCCGGTGGCCTGCGATCTGACGCCGGAACAGCAGGCACGCGGCAACTTCCCGCGGTACGCGCACACCGCGGCCGATGTCACGCGGGAGGCGGGGAACGCGCGGGCCATCGCCGACCAGTGCGCCGGCTCGCGGACGGCGTGGATGCTGCCGCACACCACCACCGCGAACACCGCGCGCGACATGGACCGGATCCGGGCGGCGCTGGGCGAGCCGAAGCTCTCGTACCTCGGTTCCTCCTACGGCAGCTACCTCGGCGCGGTGTACGCGACCATGTTCCCGAAGCGCGGCGACCGGGTCGTGCTCGACAGCAACCTCGGGCCCGGCGGGTACGACGTCACGGCCATGCGGTTGTTCGCCCGCGGTATGGAGGACCGGTTCCCGGACTTCGCGGTGTTCGCCGCCGCGCATCCCCAGTACGGTCTGGGCACCACACCGGAGCAGGTGACCGCGAAGTTCTTCGATCTCGCGGAGCGGCTGGAGGCGACACCGGTCCAGGGCGTCGACGGGACGTTGTTCCGCGGGCTCACGTTCGACCGCCTCTACAGCGATGCGCTCATGCCCCGGCTGGCCGAGACCTGGCAGGCGCTCGACACGGACCGGCCGCTGCCGGCCGACCCGCCGTCGGGAGACATGGACAACTTCATGGCCGCCCGTTTCTCGGTGGTGTGCGGCGACACACGCTGGCCGGGGACGATCCGGGAGTATCAGCGGAACGTCGCGGTCGACCGGCCGGCATACCCGATGCTGGGCGGGTCCACGGCGAGCATCGGGCCGTGTGCGTTCTGGCCGGCCAAGCGGGTCGAGCCGCCGGTGCGCATCGGTGACCGGGGCCCGTCGAACGTGCTCATGGTGCAGAACGAGCGCGACCCGGGAACGCCGCTGGCCGGCGCCCAGGAGCTGCGGCGGGCGTTCGGCAAGCGGGCCACGATGGTGACGGCCGATCAGGGCGGGCACGGTGTCTATCCGTTCGGCGCCAACACCTGCGCGAACGACACGGTGACGGCGTTCCTGACCGCCGGTGAGCGCCCCTCGCGGGACCTCGCCTGCGCGGCCGAGCCGAGCAAGTAAACAGGGGTAGAGGCATGCTCAAGGAGTGGCGGCGTCATCGGGCCGTGCAGCGGGTCAAGCCCGGGGACGGGCGACCATTGAAGCGTTTCCGCTGGTGGCAGATGCTCACCCGCGCACTGTTCCATCTTCGGCTGATGAACGACGACGGCCGTCCGACGGTCTACGCCGTCGAGGTCAAGCACCAGAATGCGTCGGAGGGCTACGTCACGGCCCACCTGTACCTCGATGGCAGGCATCACGCCGAGTCCAAAGTCCCTGCCGTCTTCCCCGTCCGGGGCGGCACCGTCGAAGTAAGGACGAGTGGTTTCGGGCTCAAGCGCTGCCACTACGTCACCGCCGAGGGGGCCGAGCACCAACTCACCCCGGACCCTGCTTCCGCCGAGGGGCGCCGCGCGCGCTTCGACCGATCGCACCCCGCGCTGAGCCGCGGTATCGGTCTCTTCTCGGCGATCGTGCTCGTCATCGGCCTGGTGCTCCTGATCCTTCAGCTCGCCGAACAGGTCACCCGGGCGCCGGAGGGCGTCGCCCAGTACGTCGGGACCTTCACCTCGCCCGTTGATCTGTCGGCATGGGGCAACACCGTGCTCGGGATCGCAACCGTGGCGGCCAGCACGGAGCGGGCGCTGCGGCTGCGCTACAGCCGGCTGCTCGACGGCGCGGCGGGCTGAGCTCGACGTTCGACCGGGTGCCCGGCGGTTGAGTGCTGTGAGGCGCGTTCGGGACCGGGGGCCTGTCCGNNCGGACAGGCCCCCGGTCCCGAGGGGGCTCAGCGCTTGAGCGTGAAGGTGAAGTCGCCGGAGAGCCTGCCGCTCAGCCGGACCGCCGACACGAGGTTCCCCTCCGTGATCAGTCTCCCGACCTCGGCCCGCGAAAGACCGCAGCCCTCAGCGATCAGCCGCACCGGCCGGACAGGGATCCGCGCCGCGAAGCGGACCGACACATCGATCACATCGCGGTCCAGGTGATCCGATCCGCCGGTGTCGAGTCGCCAGGCGTTGTCCCAGTCGAGGGCGATGCGATTACGGCGCCGCACGACCGGATCCTGGAGCAACTCGGCTGCCAGGCCGGGGTCGTTGTCATGCAGCCGGTCCAGCAGCTCAGGCCGTACGGAGCGCACGTTCATCCGCTCCAGGACCGTGAGCTTGATGGTGTCCCCGCAGACGGTGCAGAGCGCGAGGAGCCAGGCGTCGATGACCTTGTGGTTGGCGTTGACGCGAAATTTGCCGTTCGCCCGGAAACGCTCGGACGCGCACGTGTGACAACGGCGGCGAACGAGCGGCAGGCAGGTGGGCATGACCACCCAGTTTTCGAGCACAGAAGAACACCGTTTCCAGTGAGAAGTCCGCAGCAAAAAGGAGCGCGGCGCACATGCGCGACGCGCGACGATTCAGCACTCGGGAGGTCTCACACGGTGTACAACGGCACGTCCTTGCCCAGACGACTTGGCTCGGCAGCACGGTAGTGGCGAACAGCGGCGCCGTTCCACTGGTTTTGGACCGGCTCACTGTTGGGTTCCGCCCCGCGGCGGACTATGAACGAAGCCGGCCCACGCGCGCCATCGAAGAAGGCATCGATCTGGGCGGGATCAGCCCCTGATCAGGTAGAAGGGGTGCCCGGCCGGGTCGGTCAGAACCCGCCATCTGTCCTCGTTCGGCTGGTGATCCGGGCCCATCAATAGCCGACGCGGAACGTCGCGTCCTGTTGTTCGGTGGACGTGGAGATCGGGTCGATGCGCAGCACGTAGTTGGCGTGGCGGATGTAGCGGGTCGGGTTGTTGTACGAGCGGAAGGACGACCAGGAGCCGTCCGCGAGGCCCGCCGTGCGGTAGAAGGTCGCGTCGCCCGCGTACGTCGACGTGCCGTCGTTGACGTCGAGTTGGAGCTGGTAGTTGTAGTGCCGCAGATAGCGGGTGGGGTAGTTGACCGACTGGAAGGAGACCCCGGAACTGTCGGCCAGGCCCGGGACGAGCTTCCACTGCGAGTCGGTGTACAGGTCGAAGGGGTACGTGTCGATGCGGGCCGCGTAGTTGGCGTGGCGGACGTAACGGTCCGGGAAGTTGTACGACTTGAGCCTGTTCCAGGTCGGCGCTCCCCACCTGGTGAGCAGGTTGTTGTACTCGGTCGTGGTGATCGTCGCTATGCCGCAGTGCTTGGAGTTGACCGGCTGGGTGTAGGTCTTCTGGTCCAGTGCGGTCCAGGTGCCCGATGCCAGGTTGGTGGACTGCCAGGCGTAGAAGACACCGTTCGGCGTATACGTGTCTCCCCAGAGGAACCATGTGTTGGACGTCAGCGACTTGAACACCGTCGGGGCCTCGGTGCCGCCGTGTGCGACGCCCGCGCTGAACTCGGTGAAGCTGCCCGGGTCGAGAGAGCTGGACCTCGCCGCCACCAGTGTCTGGTTCTTCTTGAAGAAGAGGTAGTTGACGCCGTTGACGCCGACGGCCATGTTGCCGTCGATGACGTCGTAGCCCGGGTCGAAGAAGACCTGCGGGGCCGAAGCGGTGACGAAGTCACTCGTGTAGTTCACCATGATCACGTTGTGGCCGCTGGAGTTGACCGAGGAGTAGATGACCGCGTACTGGCCCCGCCCGGCGTCCCAGAACGCCTCGGGGGCCCAGCTGTGGGTGGTCATGTCGTGGAGCTTGAGGCGGCGGTAACCGGTGAAGGTGCGCAGGTCGGCGGAGTCCCAGACATGGATGTACTGGCTGTTGTAGCTCCAGTCGGTGCCCTTGAGGTCGGTGGCGATGACGACGAAGGTGCCGTCCTGCTTGCGCATGAGGAACGGGTCGCGCAGGCCGAGGGCGCCCGCGGTGGGGGTGACCACGGGGTTGTTCTGGTTCAGCGGCGTCCAGTTGAGCGAGTCGGGGCTGACCGCGAGGTGCAGGCCGTAGTCGGTACCGGCGCCGAGGCTGGTCGACTCGGTGAAGTAGCACATCACGTACGCCGAGTCGGCCGCGTGGGCGGTGCCGGCGCCGAGGGTCAGTACGCCGGACACGGCCAGGGGAGTGGTGGCGGCCATGCCGAGGAACAGGCGGCGCGACGGCTGGGGTCTTGCGCTCATCTTGGTCTCCAGGCGGCGTACGAGGGCGGGTGAGCGGGGAGCGGCTGCGCGGCGCGGGGGACCGGGGACGGCGAAGTACGCAGCCAGGCAAGCGAGTTGGCCGAGATTTCGAACCAGGTTCGTAAATTCGATCAGAAGGTAGAGCGCTGTTCGGCGTGCGTCAATCACTCTGTCGAGGCTGTGGTGAATCTGTGCCGTCTGAGGCCGCGGGCCTCCAGTGGGGAGGGGGTGCCGCGTTCGACCAGTCGGCCGGATTCGCACGCCGGAGCGGGTAATTCCGGCCAGAATGTCCCCTTCGTGAATCTGGCTGAAGTCGATGTCGTCAGATAGGTGCCCGCGGCATCTAATGAAGATCGGTACGACGCATCCTTCGTCCGCGAGGTCTTCGATGACAGACATGACGGATACGGCAGACGTGAAGCCGCTCTCGGCACCCGTCGCCTTCCCCCAGGACCGCACCTGCCCCTTCCAGCCCCCCACGGGCTACGACCCCCTGCGTGAGGCCCGGCCGCTCGCCCGCGTGACCCTCTACGACGGCCGGGCCATCTGGCTGGTCACCGGCCGTGACCTGGCCCGCAGCCTGCTCGCCGATTCCCGCCTGTCGTCCGACCGCCTGCGCCCCGGCTTCCCGGCCACCTCGCCGCGCATCGTGGCGTTCCGCGACCGCCGGGCCGCCCTGCTGAACGTCGACGACCCCGAGCACCACACCCAGCGGCGGATGCTGGTCCCGAGCTTCACCCTCAAGCGCGCCGCCGCGTTGCGGCCGGCCATCCAGCGGATCGTCGACGAATGCATCGACGCGATGCTCGCGAAGGGCCCGCCCGCCGAGTTGGTGAACGCCTTCGCGCTCCCCGTTCCCTCGATGGTGATCTGCGAACTGCTCGGTGTCCCGTACGCCGATCACGAGTTCTTCGAGGAGCAGTCCCGTCGGCTGCTGCGCGGCCGGGACGTGGACGAGGTGCGGGACGCGCGGGACCAGCTCGACTGCTACCTCGGGGCGCTGATCGACCGCAAGTCCGAGTCGTCCGTCGGTGACGGTGTCCTCGACGCCCTGGTCCACGAGCAGTTGCGCGAGGGCGCGGTGGACCGGCAGGAGGCCATCTCGCTGGCCACGATCCTGCTGGTCGCCGGCCACGAGACCACCGCCAACATGATCTCGCTGGGCACTTACACCCTGCTCCAACACCCCGAGCGACTGGCGGAGTTGCGGGACGACCCGTCGCTGTGGCCCGCCGCCGTCGACGAGTTGATGCGGATGCTGTCCATCGCGGACGGGCTGATGCGGCAGGCCACGGAGGACATCGAGGTGGCCGGGACGACGATCCGCGCCGGTGAGGGCGTGGTCTTCGCGACCTCGGTCATCAACCGCGACGGGGAGGTCTACGCCGAACCCGACGCCCTCGACTGGCACCGGCCCACCCGCCATCACGTGGCGTTCGGCTTCGGCATCCACCAGTGTCTCGGCCAGAACCTGGCCCGTGCCGAGATGGAGATCGCCCTGCGTTCCCTGTTCGAGCGGGTGCCCGGGCTGCGCCTCGACATTGCGCCGGACGCGGTCCGCTTCAAACCGGGCGACACGATCCAGGGAATGCTGGATCTGCCCGTGGCCTGGTAGGGGGTCCACTCATGCACATCGACATCGACACGGACGTGTGCATCGGCGCCGGCCAGTGCGCGCTGTCCGCCCCGGCCGTCTTCACGCAGGACGACGACGGCTTCAGCACCCTCCTGCCCGGACAGGAGGACAGCGGCGACCCGATGGTCCGGGAGGCGGCCCGAGCCTGCCCGGTCGGTGCCATCAAGGTCTCGGAAACCGCGCGACCGTGACTGCGGTGGTGGCCCCTTGGGCAGGGGCCACCACGGCTGCGCCGCCCAGGCGCGCTCTCGTCCGGCGGGTCAGAAACCGACATCGGCATCCCGGTACGTCGGCGGCCGGCGCACGCGGGACGCCTGCTCGTAGGCGTAGGCGAGCCGGAGCAGCAACGGCTCGCTCCAAGCCGTACCCATGAAGGTCAGGCCGACCGGCAGGCCGAACGCGAAGCCGGCCGGGACGCTGATGGCGGGATATCCGGCGAGCGCGGCGGGCGTCGACGAGCCGCCGCCGTAGCTGTCCCCGCGGATCAGGTCGATCTTCGCCGGTGGGCCGGTGGTCGGCATGACGAGCGCGTCCAGGTCGAAGCGGCGCAGCACCGCGTCGATGCCCTCGGCGCGTGAGAGCCGGTGGTTGGTGGCCAGCGCCTCACGGTATTCGCGCTCGGAGAAGTCCAGCTCGTGCACCGCCTCCAGCCCGTCCTGCCGCACATAGCGGAGTTCGCGGTCGGCGTGCGCACGGTTGAACGCGATCAGCTCCGCCAGGCTGCGCGGATGGTCGCCGGGGGAGGCGGCCAGGTAGGCGTTGAGTCCGCGCTTGATCTCGTACGCCTGGACGACCATCGAGCTGGGCAGGTCCTCGAGTTGCTCGGCTGTCGGGATGTCGGCCGGGTCGACCACCGTCGCCCCGGCCTTGCGCAGGGTGGCGATCGCCCGCTCCGCGATCTCGTCGGCGTGGTGGCTGTAGCCGAAGTACACCGCTCGCGGTACGCCGATACGGGCGCCACGCAGACCGTCGGCGTCCAGGAAACGTGTGTAGTCGCGATGGAAGTGGCCACGGCTCGCCCCGGTCGCCGGATCGCGGTCGTCCACCCCGACGAGCGTGCCGAGCAGGATCGCGGCGTCGCGGACCGTGCGCGCGATCGGACCGACACTGTCCTGGCTCGGCACACCGGGAATCACGCCGCCGCGCCCGACCAGTCCGACGGTCGGTTTCACGCCGACGACGCAGTTGGCCGAGGCCGGGTCGATGATCGAGCCGTTGGTCTCCGTACCGATTCCGGCGACGCACAGGTTGGCCGCGGCGGCGACCGCGGTGCCTGAACTGGACTCGTTCGGTGACCGGTCCAGTTTGTAGGGGTTCCTGGTCTGGCCGCCGCGAGCACTCCAGCCGGCGTGGTGGGTGAGCGACATCCCGCCGGCCCACTCGCTGAGATTGGTCTTGCCGAGGATGACGGCACCGGCCGCGCGCAGCCTGGCGGCGACCGTGGCGTCCCTCGCCGGCCGCAGGCCCCGCAGGGCCAGTGATCCGGCCGTCGTGTGCATCCGGTCCGCAGTCTCCACCAGGTCCTTGAGCAGGATGGGCATGCCGTGCAGGGGTCCACGGCGATCCCGCTCGGCGTCCAGGCGCCGGGCTTCGCGCAGCGCGTCGGGATTGACCTCGATCACGGCGTGCAGGAGCGGGTCGACGCGTTCGATGCGCTCCAGGTAGTGGCGGGTGAGCTGTTCGGCGGTGAGCCGTCCGTCGTCCATCCGCCGGCGAAGCTCGACGATGCCCAGCTCGTCCAGTTCCGTGGCCGCCGTGTGTGCCGTGTCCGCGGCTCGTCCCGTGGTCGAGGCGTCGGCGCGGGCGGGGGCTGCGCCGAGCCAGGGTGCGGCTGCCGCGGCGGTGCCGAGCGCGAGCACTGTGCGGCGGTGTGGGGCGTTGATCCGGTCCATTCACTGCACGTTAGAGGCGTGGGCGAGGTTTCTCGCTCCGGCTGTCCCCCGGCTCTGTGGTGAGAGCAGCCCCCGGTCGATCCGGGGGCCGGCCGGAACGCCGTGCGGAGCAGACCTCGGTGGACCGTTCCTCCACTTGTGTGGATTCAAGTCGTTTGTCTGGTCCGGGTGTTGGGTCGCGGTTAGCGTGCCTTGACCGATGTGCCTCAAGGGGGAGCAGTAGATGCGTAAGACAGGAATCCGCGGGATTCTGGCGCGACTGGGCGTCGCGCTGCTGGCGGCCACAGGACTCGTCCTGACCGGACCGAACGCCGCACAGGCCAGCACCGTCGTCGACATCCCGGCACCCACGCCGGGCGGCGTCTCCATGACGATGAAGTTCTACGGGGCCGTCGTGCCCCAGCCCTACATCCCGGACCCGGACGCCGCGTACAACGAACCGAACACCTGCGAGCTGTACTTCCGGCAGTTCGACCCGTCCTCCGGCTGTGGTGGCTTCAAGCTCGGGACGGTGCTGCACAACGTCCGCGAGCAGCCCGGCTACAAGGCGGGACTGGCCGGCACCGGCTACTTCGACGCGTATGCCGACACCGACCGCACCTTCGGCTGCCTGCGTCCTGACGGCAGCTTCGACCACTCCACCGCCTTCGTCGTCCACCAGGACCAGCGCCGCCTGTCCCCGGTCTACGTCGAGGGTGGCGCCGCCAACCTCGTCCAGCGGCTCCGGGACTATCCCGACGCCGAATACGGGCCCAACTGGTTCGTCAACTTCACCCCGATCGTGGACGTCGACTGCCCGGCCGGCATGACCCCGACCCAGTACGGGCTGAAGATCAGCAACGTGCGGATCTCGATCGACGACCCCGAGATCTTCGGTACGACGACGTGGGCCCACCCGGGTCCGTTCTACGCGTAGAACGGCGCAGAACCGGCGTGTACGAGGGCCTGCCCGGCCCTGAGAGGCCGCCAGGCCCTCGTACGTCACCCGGCCGGTCGGTCCGGGACGACCCGAACTGTCCCTCTCTCCGCTGGAGTTGACACCTGCGTCCGGGCAGCGGTGCGGGCATGGTGCGGCAAACTCGTGCGCAATCTGTGGTTGATTGCGCAACAAGGCGTATGGCAAGGTCCTTTCACAACTGTCGGGCGTGCCGTTTCATACCGCAGGCCTGATTTCCCTCTTGCCCCCACTCGAGTGGAGTCCGCGTGCCCAAGAGCTCGCACCCTGGCGTGGACAGTGCGCGGACGGCGGTGCGACGGCCGCGTATCGCGTACGAACAACGCCTGATGCCCTGCTGATCGAATGCGGAGCCGCCCGCTCGACGCGGCCGATGACGGAAGCTCCCCGAGTGCCGGCCGCCGCCTTGCAGGAACGGCTCCCGCGCATACTTTCCGGCAATCAGGCCATGAACACTCGACCGGGTCCTTCAGGTGAAGGACCGTCAGGTCGGCCCTCCCCCTTTTGTCATGCCACCGCTGACTGAAAGCACCCCACTCCGTGACCATCTCCGTTTACGAGGGCCAACCGGCCGGTCGGCACGCAGCCATTCCCCAAGGCAGCCTGCTCCGCCGGGTATACGCACCCCGGGCCTTCGACGCGCTCGCTTTCTCCATGTGCACCTACGCCATGCCGCTCCTGGTGCTGGCCACGACCAAGTCCGCGTCCCTGACAGGTCTGGCCTTCGCGCTGGAATGGCTTCCGCGGGTGGCGGCCTTCGGCCTGGCGGGCGACCTGGTCGACCGGCGTGGAGCCGCGATCGTGTTCTTCCTCGCCTCCCTGGCCCGGGCGCTGCTCGTGGCGGCGGGAGGCGTCGCCCTGTTCATGCTCCCGAGCGGGACGGCCGAAACAGTCACCGTGATGGCGCTGGCCGCCGGAACAGGTGCCCTGACACAGTTCAGTTTCATCGCCAACGAAGCGGTGGGCGCGATCGTCAGCCGGCGTACGGCGGGTCAGGCGCACAAGGTGCAGGCCGTACTGATCGGGATCGACCAGACCGCCACCCTCACCGGGCCCGCGCTGGGAGGTGTGCTGCTGCTCGGCGGGCCGAGCCATATGCTCGCCGTCCTCGGGGTGTTGTCCGTCCTCGCGGCCTGTCTCGCCCTGCAGACCCCGCCCACGCCACTGCGCGGCTCCGCCAAGAACGGAGCGCGACGGCAGGCAGGGCTCAAGACCGGGTGGAACACGCTGAGTTCACTGCCTGTGCTGAGCTGGCTCGTGGCCGGACTGGTCGTCTCCAACCTCGCGCTCGGGCTGCTGCAGGCCGCCAGCCCGATCATCGTGATCGAACGCTTCGGACTGACCTCGGCGGCCGTGGGCACCCTCTGGTCGGCGGCGGCGGCATCCACCCTGCTCGCCATCGCGGCCTGCCGGTTCGCGCTCAACCGGCTGGGCCTGTGGGGTGTCGGCGTGGTCTGCTCCACCGTCGCGTCCGCGGCCTGCCTCGCCCTGGCGCAGGCGCCCACCTACATCTCGTACGTCCTGGTCATGGCGCTCTTCATGGCCGCGGACGGCGGCCTGACCGTCGTGTTGCGCACCCTGCGCTCGCTTCTGATACCCCCGGCCGCCTTCGGAAGCACCCTCTCCCTGACCATCCTGCTCCTGCTGCTGCCCTTCCCGGTCGCGGGAATCGTGGTTGCTCTGACACCGTTGTCGGCGCTCCAGCACGCCATCCTGGTGTGCGGCATACTCCAGGCCCTCGCCCTCGGCCTGGCGTTCATGCGGTTGCGGGGCGATCCGGTCCTGCGCGGTTCCGGGAACATGACCCGGGCGACGGCCTGACCACTGACCTGACGGGTATCGGCGTCCGGCCACGGGTCGGGCGCCGATACCGCTGTCCGGAGCCCTACTCCTTCGGCTGGGTGAAGCGGATGCTGTTGCCGAAGGGGTCGCGGAGGCCGCAGTCGATTCCGTACGGACGCTCGGTGGGCTCCTCGGTGAACTCGACACCCCGGCCCAGCAGCTTCTCGTACGTCTTGCGGCAGTCGTCGGTGGTGAAGATGAGGTGGCCGCCCATCGCCCCCTTGGTCAACAGCTCCCGTACCTGCTGCGCCGTCTCCTCGGACAGCGCTGGAGGGCCCGGCTTCTCCAGCAGGATCTGGCGGTCGGGGTGACCGGGTACGTTGACGGTCAGCCAGCGCATGAAGCCCAGGGACACGTCGGTGTTGACCTCCAGTTCGAGCTTCCCCACGTAGAAGTCGAGGGCCTCGTCCTGGTCGAGGACGTAGATCTGCGAGTGCGTGATGGCGGTGAACATGTCCATCACGCTATCGAGCCGGCCGGGCGAAAACTTATCCAAAACTGCTCAGCCGAGGGGCTGGTACAGGCCGTGAGGGCGGTCGGCGGACCGTCAGTCGCTGGGGCGCATCCACGCCATGGCGAAACACGTCGGTACGGCCGCGGTCACCGATTCGCGGCGGTATGCCCTCGGTGACCGGCCGACGATGTCGCGGAACGTGCGGCTGAAGGTTCCCGGGCTGCCGAAGCCCACCTGGAAGCAGATGTCCGTCACGCTGCGGTCGGTCTCCCGCAGCAGGAACATCGCACGCTCGACCCGGCGGCGCTGCAGATAGCGGTGCGGTGTCTCGCCGAACGTGGCCCGGAAGGTGCGTGCGAAATGCGCCTGGGACAAATGGGCGATCCGGGCCAGGGCCGGGACGTCCAGCGGCTGCGCGTAACCGCGGTCCATCGCATCCCGCGCCCGAAGCATGCGACGGTTGCTCTCTTCTGCGGCACGACTCACGACGCCATCACATCACGGGACCGCGCGGCCGGATTGTTTTACGTTGCCTTTGCCATTCGGGAACCCTGGTGGCGGTGAGGAGCGTTCATCTGTCGCGGGGCGTGAACCAACGCGACCGATGATTCAGGACCGGACAGGCAACAACAAAAGCCGAGGTGGCAGTAGTGGCGATGTGGGACCGGCTCAAGGACCAGGCCAAGAACCTCCAGCAGTCCCAGAGCGGCAGGGGATCGGGGGGACAGGGGCAGGCCCCTCACGGCCAGGGCCAGGCCCCCTATGGGCAGGGCCAGTCTCCGTACGGGCAGGGTCAGAGCGGTGGCCATGCGCCCGGTTCGTCCTCCGGTGGCTCCAAGGCCAAGCTGGTCGGGCTGCTCAAGTCCCAGCTCGCGTCGGTCAAGACCGAGCTCAAGAGCGGCGCCTACCGGGACGCCAGCATGGCCATGTGCGCGCTCGTGGCCGCGGCCGACGGACATGTGGATCAGGCGGAGAGGCAGCGTGTCGAGGAGCTGATCGTCTCCAACGAGGTATTGCAGAACTTCCCGGCGGACCAGCTTCGCCAGCGCTTCAACAAGCACCTGGACCAGCTCATCGCCAACTTCGAGGTGGGCAAGGCCGAAGCGCTGCGGGAGATCGCCAAGGCCGCCAAGAAGCCGGTGGAGGCCCGCGCGGTCATCCAGACGGGCATCGTGGTCGCGGGGGCCGACGGGCACTTCGACCAGTCCGAGCAGTTCGCCATTCGTGATGCCTGCGCCGCCGTCGGTCTGTCCCCCACGGAGTTCGGCGTCTGACAGCTGCCGCCGACGACTCAGCCGCCGACTCCACCCCCCGGAGTCGGCGGCCCGGTGAAGTAGTCGGCCTCGTGGTCACGCCGAAGGGGATCCACGGCGCGAACCCGTTCCTCCTCCGTCCTACGCGCCTCTGTCCCGAGGGCGAACTGGCCGGTATACAAGTTCAGTCACCATGCACGGGCGCGCCGTCGGCGCCCCGGCTCGCGGTGTTGGACCCAGGGGGGAATCTTGAAGAACCGTCGCACCCAGTCCGGCAGCACGGCAATGAACCGCCGACGGGCGACCGCCGTGGGAGCGGCGGTCAGCGGCTGCGCCCTCGTCGTCGCGTCCGCGGCACCCGTCGCGGCGCACGGCGGCGGCCACGGCCGGGGCACGGACTACGTATCGCTCGGAGACTCCTACACCTCGGGACCGGGGATCCCGACGCAGGTGGACGCGAACTGCGCCCGCTCCGACCACAACTACCCCTCGCTCGTCGCCGCGGAGCGCAGAACGTCCACGTTCAAGGACGTGAGCTGCGGAGGCGCCACGACCGAGCAGATGTGGAAGGCACAGGGGACCAACCCTCCACAGCTCAACGCCCTGCAGCGGGACACCGACCTGGTGACCGTCCAGATCGGCGGCAACGACATCGGGTTCAGCTCCATCATCAGCACCTGCGCCCAGCTGAGCTCGCAGGACCTCACGGGGGACCCGTGCCGGCGTCACTTCAGGTCCTCCGGGGTCGATGAGCTGACGCTGAGGATCCTCGACACGGCACCCAAGATCACCCGCGTGCTGCGGGCCGTGCACGCCAGGGCGCCGCACGCCCGCGTGCTCGTCGTCGGCTACCCCGCTCTCCTGCCGGACGACGGCAGCGGCTGCTACCCCTCGGTGCCGTTCGCGGCGAAGGACTTCCCCTATCTGCGCGACACCGGCAAACGCCTCAACCTGATGATGCGCGTGGTGGCGCGGTTGAACGGGGCCGAATACGTTGACACGTACGGACCCACGATCGGACACGACATGTGCAAGGCCCCGGACATCCGCTGGGTCGAACCGCTGCGACCGGCTTCGCCGGCGGCCCCGGCCCACCCCAACGCCAAGGGCGAGGCGGCCATGGCACGTGCCGTGCTGCGGAGCCTGGGCAAGGGGCACGGGCACTGACGGGCCTGCCACGAGGAGCCCGTCCGCTCGCCTCATCGGAGGATCACCACGTGCGAAGGAGGGACTCAGGGGGCAGAGGGACCGTGGGAAGACAGAACGTGCGCGGCCGGTGAAGGGATGGACATCGTGGTACGACCGAAGATCCTGGTGGTGGGAGCGGGCTTCGCGGGAGTCGGGTGCGTCCGGCGCCTGGAGCGCAAACTCGGATCCGACGAGGCCGACGTGGCGCTGGTGACACCGGTCTCCTACCAGCTCTATCTACCGCTCCTCCCACAGGTCGCCTCCGGAGTGCTGACCCCGCAGTCGATCGCCGTGTCGCTGCGCCGCAGCCGCAAGTACCGCACCCGCATCATCCCGGGTGGTGCCATCGGTGTGGATCCGAAGGCCAAGGTCTGCGTCGTCCGCAAGATCACGGGCGAGATCGTGAACGAGCGGTACGACCACATCGTGCTGGCACCGGGCAGCGTCACGCGCACCTTCGACATCCCGGGCCTCACCGACAACGCCCGCGGTATGAAGACGCTCGCCGAGGCCGCGTTCCTCCGTGACCACGTCATCTCGCAGCTCGACCTCGCCGACGCCAGTCAGGACGAGGCCGAGCGGGCGGCGCGCCTTCAGTTCGTGGTGGTCGGCGGCGGCTACGCCGGTACGGAGACCGCCGCGTGCCTGCGGCGCCTGACGCAGAACGCAGTCAAGCGCTACCCGCGGCTCGACCCGAAACTGATCAAGTGGCACCTGATCGACATCGCACCGAAGCTCATGCCCGAACTGGGTGACAAGCTCGGCCGCAGCGCCCAGGAGATCCTGCGCAAGCGGGGCATCGACATCTCGCTGGGCGTCTCCATCGCGAAGGCCGGTCCGGACGAGGTGACCTTCACCGACGGCCGGGTGATCCCGACCCATACGCTGATCTGGACCGCCGGAGTCGCCGCGAGCCCGCTCATGGCCACCCTGGGCGCCGAGACGGTCAAGGGGCGGCTGGCCGTCAGCTCGGAGATGTCCCTGCCCGGTCACGACGGCGTCTTCGCGCTCGGCGACGCCGCCGCCGTACCGGACGAGGCCAAGGACACGGAGGGCGCCGTCTGCCCGCCGACCGCTCAGCACGCGATGCGCCAGGGCAAGCACGTCGCCGACAACGTCATCGCGTCGCTGCGCGGGCAGCGGATGACCCCGTACGTCCACAATGATCTGGGACTGGTCGTGGACCTCGGTGGCCTCGACGCCGTGTCCAAGCCGCTCGGTTTCGAGCTGCGCGGCCTGCCCGCCCAGGTCGTCGCCCGTGGCTATCACTGGTCGGCGCTTCGCACCAATGTGGCGAAGGTCCGGGTGGCGACGAACTGGGCGCTCAACGCGGTGGCCGGTCACGACTTCGTGGCTACCGGACTGCTGTCCCGTTCGTCCGCGAAGCTGCGGGACTTCGAGCACACGGGCGCGTACCTGACCCCGGAGCAGATCCGGGAGCGCACCGCGAATGGGTGACGCGAGGGGCGCGAGCGTATGTGTCCCGGCGGGGACACACATGCGGCCCGACGAACACGCGAGTGGCCCGGAGCGATCCGGGCCACCGGGTGTGGACGGCGATACGCGGGGGCAGTGAGCCTGTCGGGCTCAACTCGTTGGAAGGGCCGACGAGTTGGCCGATCCGGAGGAGGATCCCCGTGAGCAGCACGTCTCGGCTGGGCAAGGTCCGCAGAACGTTCGTCATGACCGGCTGTGCGGTCGCACTGGTCTTCGGGTCGACGTCCGCACTCGCCACTCCCGGCAGCGGGGTCACCGGCACGATCCTCGCCCAGGGCACGTCGGCCGGAACACTGAAGGTCAAGGCCAAGGGGCGTACGGACGTCATCGTGCGGTCCATCACCATCGCACCGGGCGGCACGACCGGCTGGCACTATCACCCGGGCCAGCTCATCGCCGTCGTCAAGTCGGGGACGCTCACCCGCACGTTGCAGGACTGCTCAGTGGAGGTCAGCCAGGCGGGCACATCGTTCATCGAGCCGGCCGGGTCCCGTCACGTCCACGTCGGCCGCAACCTCGGGACCGAGCCGGTGGAGTTGTACGTCACCTACCTCGTGCCCGAGGGCAGCCCGCTGTCGCTCGACGCGGACGCTCCGGCGTGTGCCGGGAGTTAGGCACACGCCGGAGAATTCGTTCCGTAGCGCTGTGTTCTCAGGGGACCTGGGGAGCGGTCCCGAGCTGTGCTTCCGCATCCGTGAGGATCTCCGTCACCCGCAGGCCGAAGGCGGCGTCGCACGGATGCGGGCGACCGGTGCGGGCGGCTTCGAGGAGGGCGTCGGCGGCCCGGGTGAGAGCCTCGACCGCCCCTTCGGCGGACCCCGGCAGGACGGTGACCCCGGCCTTGCCGCGCAGCTCGACGGCGGCTCCGGCGGCGGCGGGCGGGGCCGTCAGGCTGAGCGTCAGGGTGCTCGACGCCCCGCTGACGTGGTGGAGCACCAGGTGAACGGTGTCCTTCGGGCCCCGCGCGGCGGCTGCCACCCGCTCGACGTCACCGAGCACCGGCATCAGCACGGACAGGGCGTGCGGGCCGACGTCCCAGAGGCCGCCCTTCTCCTGCCGCCAGGGCGACGCGGCGAACGGGCTGTCACTCGTGAACACGGCGCCGAGCCACTCGGCGCGCGCGGTGAACCAGCCCTCCGTAGCGGCCTGATCGGCGATCCAGGCCTGGATCTCGGGCTGGAAGCGGCTGGTGAAGAAGACGACCGAGGCGACCCCGGCCTGTTCGACCGCCTCGACGACGGTGCGCCCCTCCGCCACGGTCGCCGCGAGAGGCTTGTCCAGCAGCAGATGGCAGTTCGCCCGCGCGGCGCGCGCCGCGAGCGGGGCCTGCACGGACGGGGGCAGGGCAATGGCGACCGCGTCCACCTCGGCGAGGAGGGCGTCGACATCCTCGTACGCGCGCGTCCCGTGACGGTCGGCCAGCGCCTTGGCCGCGTCGGCGTTCCTGCCCCACACCCCCACGAAGTCCAGATCGCGATGCCCGCTCAGGGCGGGAGCGTGTGCCATGTCGGCCCAGGGCCCAGTACCGAGCAGTCCGATGCGCATGCCGCCACCTCTCGTCGTGCCTGTCTCGTACGGTGGCCGCCGAACGTGATCGTCCGGCGCCACCCGGAGAGCCTTTCACGCAGGCCCGGACGCTGCCCAGCCCCACCCACCGCACCGGACACCGCGAGTACGCGGTCCCGCGGGGCTAGCGCCGGCTTCGTACCAGCAGATAGAGGAAGTACGGGGTGCCGATGACCGCCGTCATGAGGCCGGCGCCCAACTGGGCGGGGGCGATGACCGTGCGGCCGAGGAGGTCGGCCGTGCAGACGAGCGCTGCGCCGAGGAGGACGGCGACCGGCACGACCCGTACGTGCCGCCGGCCCACGAGGGCACGTGCCGCGTGCGGGGCCACCAGGCCCACGAAGCCGATGGTGCCGGCCGAGGCGACGGCGGTCGCGCTGAGCAGGACGCTCACCACCAGGAAGCCGAGCCTGGCCGGGGACAATCGCAGGCCGAGGAGGCGCGGGGTGTCCGCGTCCAGCGAGATGAGGTCCAGCTCGGTGCGCCGGGCGACCGCGACGACAAGGCCGAGCACCAGCACGAGCGCGACGGGCAGGACGTCCGGCATGGTCCGGCCGTACGTCGAACCGGACAGCCAGGTCAGCGCCTTGGTGGCGTTGAACGGGTCGGTGAGCACGATGAGCAGACTGACCAGTGCCGTCGTACCGGCGGCCATGCCGATGCCGACGAGGACCAGCCGGTTCTGCTGGTAGCCGCCCCGGGCTGCCAGCCCGAAGACGATGACGGAGGTGATCGCGGCGCCCGCGAACGCGGCTCCCGCCACGCTCCAGGTGCCGGCGACGGGCACGGTGGTGACGAGGAGTACGGCGCCCAGCGCGGCTCCGCCGGACACGCCCAGCACCCCCGGCTCCGCGAGCGGGTTGCGGGTCACGGCCTGCACCAGCGTGCCGGCCAGAGCGAGCGCCGCGCCCGCGCACAGGGCCGCGAGCACCCGGGGCATCCGGGTGTCGAGAACGAAGGACACGGTCTGACCTGCCCGCCCCTGCGCCCAGTTCACGACATCGCCGAGCAGGAGCTTGCTGTCGCCCAGCAGCGCGCCGGCGATCGTGACGCCGACGACCACGGCGACGAGGGCGGCCAGCGTGACCAGGAACGCCGTCCGGCTGGGGATGCGCAACCGGTCCGGTGCCTCGGCCCCGGACGTGTCCCGCAGCCGCAGGGCCATCACCACCAGGAACACGGCGCCGATGAGGCTGGTGACGACGCCCGTGGGGACGGCGACCGCCGTGTCCGAGGGCACCAGGGCCCGCAGCAGCACGTCCGACCCGAGGACGAGCCCCGCGCCGACGACACCGGCCACGGGCAAGTTCGTACGGGTGCGGACGAGGCCCCGGAACCGGCGGGCGAGCGGACGCACCAGGGCCGGTGCGCACAGGCCGACGAAGCCGATGGGCCCGGCGAGCGTGACCGCAGCCGCGGACAGCAGCGTCGCCAGGACGACCACGGTCACGCGCGTGGCGCGGACCGGGACGCCCAGTCCGCGCGCGGCGTCGTCGCCGAGGGCGAGTGCGTCGACCCGACGGGCGGTCAGCAGCAGGCCGACGAGTCCGATCAGGGCGACGGGCAGCATCTGCAGGACGCCGTCGAAGCCGTTCTGGCTGATGCTGCCCTGGTTCCACTGGTAGAGGCCCTCGGTCTGCTCGGGGAACAGCAGGAGCAGGCTTTCCGTCATGGAGGTCAGGCCCAGCGCCAGAGCGGTGCCTGCGAGGACCAGTCGTACGGTGCCCGTGCCGAGGCCGGACAGGGCGAGTACGACGGCCGCGGCCAGGAGCCCGCCGGTGAAGGCGACCCCGGAGGAGGCGAGCAGCGGGAGCGAGACGCCGGTGGCGCCGACCAGCCCGAGCGCCAGATACGAACCGGCGTTCACCGCGAGGGTGTCGGGAGCGGCGAGCACATTGCGGCTGACGGCCTGCAGTACGGCGCCCGCCACGCCGAGGATGACGCCGACCAGGATGCCGGCGGTCATCCGCGGCAGCCGGGAGGCGATCACGACCGACGCGTCGGACGGATCGGCCTGCCCGGTGAGGGCCTTGAACACCTCGGCCGGTCCGACGGCCGCGGTGCCCTGGGTGATGTCGACGACGGCGAGGACGGCGACCAGGAGGACGAGCCCGGCCGCCACCGCGACCGCGCCCGTCCGGGACGCGGCCGTCGGCGGACGGGTGACGGGGGGCGTTGTGGTGACGGCCATGGCTCCGCTACTTCGTCTGCTTCTGGTTCTCTGCTTCCTTCTGGGTCGTCTACTTCGTCAGCGCGTCGACGACGGCGTCGATGTACGCCTCCATCGACTGGGGGCCGCCGAACATCCAGATGCCGTCGGGCAGTCGGTGCACCTTGTCGGCCTTCACGAACGGCAGGGACGTCCATACGGCGTTCTTCGCCAGCGCGCCGGTGAAGGGCGTGCTGCCCTTGTCGCCGTCGTTGCCTATGTAGGCGAACTGGACGTCCTTCGGCAGGGCGGTCAGGCCCTCGACGTCGGTGGTCCCGAGGCCGTAGGCCGCGTCGCCCTTGATCTTCCAGGCGTTCTTCAGGCCGATCTGCTCGTTGACGGCCCCGATGAGCGAGCCGCTGGTGTACGGGCGCAGGGAGACCTGGTTGGAGGTGACGTAGCCGTCGGCGAAGGCGAAGTCCGTGCCGTCGAGACCGGCGTCGGCCAGGGCCTTCTTGCCGTCGGCGACCTTGGCCTCGAAGTTCGTACGGGCGGTCTTGGCCTTGTCGGTGGTCCCGGTGGCCTTGGCGATGAGGTCGAGGTTCTCCAGCATCTGGCCGACCTGGTCCGAGGCGTCGGCGGACTTGATACCCAGCACCGGGGCGATCTTCCGCAGCTGCTTCACGGCCGCGGGCGGCAGGTCGGAGGAGGCCACGATGAGGTCGGGCGAGAGGGAGGCGACGGTGTCCATGCTCGGCTCGCCGCGCGTGCCGATGTCCTTCGGCTCGTTCTTCAGCGGGACGGCGGTGTCCCAGGTCTTGTAGCCCTTGACGTCGGCGACGCCCACGGGGTCGACGCCGAGGGTGATGAGGCTCTCGACCTCGTTCCACTCGGTGGCGACGACCTTGGTGGCCGGGCCGTCGAGCTTGAGCTTCGCGCCGGTGCCGTCGGTGAGGGTGATGGCCTCCGACTTCTTCTCGGACTTGTCCGCGGCGGGCTCGGTGGTGCCGCAGGCGGCAAGGGCGAGTGCCGCGGCGGTGGTGGCGGCCGCGGTGAGGAGGAGGCGTCTCATGAGGTGGTGCCGAGCCTTTCGGTTCGAGTGTTTCGTGTGTGGTGGCGGCCGATCGGGCGGGTGCGCAGTCGGCCGGTGAGGGGGTCTGTGTCGACGTCGATCCGGATGCCGTAGACATCGGTGAGGCGTTCCGGTGTGAGGACGTCCTCGGGCAGGCCGTCGGCGACGATCCGGCCCGCTTCGAGCAGCGTGATCCGGTCGGCGATGGCCGCCGCCTGGTCGAGGTCGTGCAGGACGACACCGACGGCGATCCCGTGGTCGTCCGCCAGGTCGCGGATGAGGTCGAGGAGTTCGATCTGGTAGCGCAGGTCGAGATAGGTGGTCGGCTCGTCGAGCAGCAGTACGCCGGTCTCCTGGGCGAGGCAGCTGGCGAGCCACACCCGCTGCAACTGGCCGCCGGACAGGTGGTCGGCGCCCCGCTCCGCGAGGTCGGTGACACCGGTCAGGGCGAGCGCCCGGTCGACCGCGGCCGACGCGTCCGGATCGGGCCGGCCGAAGCGGCCCCGGTACGGGTAGCGGCCGAACTCGACGACGTCGCGCACGGTCAGCCCGCTGGGTGTGGGGCGGCCCTGGGTCAGCAGGGCGACGTGGCGTGCGAACTCACGGGCACTCAGGGCGAGGCCGTCGGTGTCGCCGTCGATCCTGAGCGTGGCGTGACGGCCCCGCTGCAACCGGGCGATCGTCCGCAGGAGCGTCGACTTGCCGCTGCCGTTGGGACCGACCAGAACGGTCACCTCGCCGGGCCGGAGCGCGACCGCGGCGTCGTGTACGACGTCGACGCCGTCGTACGACACGGTCACACCCGTGGCCGACAGTTCATGACCGCGCAGACGCGGGGCGTCGGCTGCTTCTTCACCAGATCTCACGCGGTGAAGGTTAGCCTAACCTAAATTCGCCTTGACAGGGGTGGTCGGGAACTGGTTCGGCCGGTCTGCCAGGACGCCGGATTCCACACTCCCGAGCGGCGCAGCGACTGCGGGCAGTGCAGGTAGATCTCGTCGATCTCCAGGACCAGGGCCAGCGTGGGGCGCTGATCGTCCAGCTTCATCGCGTCGAAGAACGGGGCGTCGGTGAGGATCCGTGCCCGGCCGTTGACCCGCAGAACCTCCTTGCTGCCGGGTATCAGGTACAGCAGACCGGCGTGCGGGTTGTCGAGGATGTTGTGGAAGCTGTCGCCGCGCCGGTTGCCCGGCCGGTCGGGCAGGGCGAGCGTGCCGGAGTCGATGACGTACGTGAAGCCCGGGGCGTCCCCGCGCGGGGAGACGTCACAGTTGCCGCGCGCGTCGGACGTGGCCAGCAGGCAGAAGGGTGAGCGGGCCACGATGTCCCGGTCCTTGTCGGTGAGTTGGCCGTGAACCTTCTCGATGACTATGGGCCAGGGCTCGCCCAGCAGCTCACGCAACTCGGCGCTCGACCCCAGCTCGACCCAGCCCTCCTCGGTCGCGGCGTCCGTCCCGTTCCCGGCGGTGTCGATCGTGTGCGGCAAGGCCGACTCCCAACGTGCGTGCGTCCAGCGAGTGGTTGCACATGGATCATTATCCCGAACTTAGGATCACCTTACTTTGCGGTGCGGACGAGAACGCGGGGGTGCGTGGGGCTGTCCTCGCGCCCCCGGGGTTCCCGGCTCTGATCAGCCCTGAGCGGCGGCCGGCCGCACGACGGTCAGGCCGCACCGGTACGGCTCGTCGAGCTCGCCGTCGGGGAAGAGCCGCGCCAGCGCGGTGCCGTTCGCGCCGAGGAGGTGGGTGCGCTCGGCGGGGTCCATGACCACGAAGTGAGAGTGCGTGGCGAGGTTGCGGATGTGCTCCTCGATGGTGATCCGGCGCGACCAGGTGATCTCACGGGTGGCCACCCGGACCGGGAACGGGGCGAACGATTCAGCCACCGTCGTCGGGAAGCCGCGAGTGAAGGGCGCGAGCCGGTCTTCCTCCGCCGCGACCCACGGGACGCGGATGTCGGCCTGGTTCCACCACAGGGCCAGTACGCCGCCGGGGCGCAGCACGCGCAGTGCCTCGGGGACGGAGTGAACCGGGTCGGTCCAGTGCCAGGCCTGCGCGTAGGCGACCACGTCGAAACTGCCGGCGGCGAAGGGAAGGTGGTTCCCCTCGCCCCGCACCAACAGGACCTCGGGTTCGGCCCGGCGCAACTCCGCGGCCATACCGGCGCCCGGCTCCATCGCGACGACACGGGCACCGCGCTCGCGCAGGAGCCGGGTGGCGATGCCGGTGCCGGCTCCGCAGTCCAGCACGTCGGCGTCGGCCAGTGGTCGGCCGGTGAGCTCCTCCATGGCGTCGAAGAGGGCGGGCGGATAGTCGGGGCGGGTGGCGGCGTACTGCGCGGCAACGGCGTCGAAGGACAGGGCGCGGGGCTGGTTCGCGGGTAAGGCCATGCCCATGATCCTCCCGGGCGGAGGGTGGAGTTGTCAGCAGCCGATCCGCCATATCGGCACAGCCCGCCTCTGTGAGTACCTCTCTCCACACCTATCCGCTAACATAGAATAATTAGCTATAGGAATAGCCTAGTGGTGGCGAGGAGTGGCCGTGGACTTCGGGCTGACCGACGAGCAGGACATGTTGCGCGCGACGGCACGGCAGTTCGTCGCCGATGTGTGCCCGGCCGAGAAGGCGAAGCAGTGGGACGAGGAGGGCGTCGTACCGCCCGAGCTGTTCCGGGGCATGACCGAACTCGGTTGGTTCTCGCTGCCGTTCAGCGAGGAGGAGGGCGGCGACGGCGGGGGCCCGCTGGAACTCGTCCTGATCGCCGAGGAACTCGGGCGGGCCAGTTTCGACGTCGCCATGTGCTACATCGGCGTACTCATTCCGGGGATCACCGTGTTCCGGTGGGGCAACGAGGCGCAGCGCGACTTCATCCGCGAGCAGGTCATGACCGGCCGCCACCGGCTGGCGGTCGGCCTCAGCGAGCCGGACAGCGGCTCCGACGCCGCCGCGCTGCGCACCACCGCGGAGGACCACGGCGCCCACTTTCGCGTCCGCGGCCAGAAGGCATGGTGCACCGGCGGCGGGCTCCCCGACACGACCATCGCGACCTATGTGCGGACGGGACCCCGCGAACCCAAGCACGGCGGCATCAGCCTGCTGCTCGTCGACCCCGCGACCGACGGTGTCGAAGTACGCCGCACCCCGACCCTGGCCCGGCACATCCTGGGCACCAACGAGGTCTTCTTCAACGACGCCCTCGTACCGAAGGAGAACCTCGTCGGGCCGCGCGACGAGGGCTGGAAGGTCATGCTCTCCAACATCGAACTGGAGAAGGTGATCATCAGCGGGGGCTATCTGGGCGCCGCACAGGCCACCCTGGACGAGATGCTGGAGTACGCGCGCACCCGGCACGCCTTCGGCCGTCCGATCGGCAACTTCCAGGCGCTCGCCCACGCGATGGCCGATCTGCAGACCGAGATCGACTCCGCCCGGCTGCTCGCGTACCGCGCTGCCTGGCTGCTCGCCCAGGGCAAGCCGTGCACCCGCGAGGGCTCGATGGCGAAGCTGAAGGGTTCGGAGACGTACGTGGCCGCTGCCAGGCTCGGAATGCAGGTCTGCGCCGGGCACGGGTTCTCGACCGAGAGCGTGATGAGCTTCCGCTACCGCGAGTCGATCGTCGCCACGATCTCCGGCGGGACCAGCCAGATCCAGCGCAACGGGATAGCCCGCAGCATGGGCCTGCGCTCCTACTGACCGCCCCCTCCCGGCGTCCTCGGCAGGGCCTGTCGGTCTCACCGGTCCTCGGCGTCCCCGCCCTGTCCGGCCAGCCACTGCGCGTGCCGCGCGTAGTGGCTCTGGTCGCGTGTCACCCAGATACCCGAGGCGCGGGCCAGTACCGCTCCGCCCGGCGGCAGCGTCAACTCGCCCGCGATGTACCAGCGGGAGCCCTCCCTCCGGTCGGCCCACACCCGCAGTTCCAGGGGCCGTTCCACCGGTACCGGCTTCACGAAGCTCACCGTCAGCTCGGCCGTCACGCTCATCACGCCGTGCAGCAACGGGAGATGGCCGAGGCAGTCGTCCAGGACGGCAGCCGTCCAGCCGCCGTGCGCGACATCGGGGCCGCCCTCGTGGGAACGCGGACAGCTCAGCTCGAACCTCGCCACACCTTCCTCGTCGAGCCGTTCGCGCTCGACGCCGAGTCGACAGGAACCGGCGGCGCGGCACCCACCGCACAGGGTCACGCCCCCGGCGGTACGGGGCGGCTCCGACAGGCCCGACCCCGCCCAGTGCCCGTTCGGCGCCGACGCGTCGGTCTTTCCGGTTCCAGTCGTCGACATGGCGGAACTCCTCGTGTCAGACATCGGCAAGCAGCGGGCGCAGCTTCCCGGCGATGAGCTGGACCTGGCGGGCGACCATCTCCTCGGGCATCCCGGCCAGTGAGGCCCACAGGAACACCCCTTCGACCGGCAGCCCCGCCACGTACTCCTTGATGGCATCGGCGGTCTCCTGCGGTGTGCCGTACAGGAACTGACCGACGCCGGTCGCGCTCAGTCCCGTCTCCCGCCACTTCTCGGGGTTGATCGGGCGGGGGGCCGGCTGCTCGGTCCCCTCCACCATGTACCGGCGGTAGCTGTCCCATTGGTAGGAGAGATGCTTGCGGACCACCGGCCAGTCGCCCTCCGGGTCCTCGGTGACGAACGTGGTGAACGAACCCTGCATCCGGCCCGCCGACACGTCGTAGCCGCTCTCGGCGAGCCCTTCCCGGTACGGCTGCAGCAGCGCGGGGTTGAGCGACAGCAGCCCGGTGCCCAGTCGGCCTGCCCGGCGGGCGCCCTGCGGACCCTGGTAGCCGAGCCAGATCGGCAGCGGGTCCTGGACCGGTCCGGGAGTGACCAGGGACTCGGCCCACAGTCCGCGGATCTCCCGCACCCGTTGGTCGGTCGTGGAGTAGCGCTTGGTCAGGTCGGCGTCGTACAGCCGGTATTCGGGCACGCGATAGCCCGTGCCGAGTCCGAGGTCCAGGCGGCCGTCGCTGATGATGTCCACGAGCGCGGCCTGCTCGGCGATCTCGGGCGCCGCGTGCAGCGGTGCGGGGATGACCGCGGTACCGAGGCGGATCCGCCGTGTGCGGGCCGCAGC
This sequence comes from Streptomyces phaeochromogenes, assembly GCF_001418655.1. Classification (GTDB taxonomy): domain Bacteria; phylum Actinomycetota; class Actinomycetes; order Streptomycetales; family Streptomycetaceae; genus Streptomyces; species Streptomyces phaeochromogenes. Next base: position 110,863 of record NZ_LIQZ01000067.1, read on the forward strand.
CGCTGCCGCCATCGTGAGCGGCTGCGGGAGGTATCCGTCCTCGAAGCCGTGGTGTTCGGAGAACCAGACCGAGTCGATACCGAGCCGGTCCGCCTCCTCGCACATCTCCAGGGCGAATCCGTACACCCGGGACCAACTCTGCCGCCAGGGCGGGGGATTGCGCATGTCGAAGTAGATGCCAACCCTCACGAGGGGCCACCTTTCCTTGTTTCGTCGGCGAGCCGGATCGTCGCGCGGGTGACGGCGACCCCGTCCCCGGGCGGCAGCAGCCGTATCGGACGCAGCTCCATCGCCTCGATCTCGGGCAGGTCCTCGACCATCGCGGAGATCCGCAGCACGGTCTCCTCCAGCGTCGCGAGGTCCACGCCCGGGCCGCCCACCCTGCCGTCCAGCAGCGGAGCCGCCCGCAGCGAGCGGACCATCTCCCGGGCGTCCCGGTCGCTGAGCGGGGTCACCCGGTGGGCGACGTCCGTCATCAGGTCGGCGTAGTCCCCGGTGAGGCCGAAGGCGATCACCGGGCCGAACACCGGGTCGGCGCCGACGGAGAGGAACGCGTCCGGGCCGGAACCCAGCCGAGACCCCGACTCAGACGCCAGTTCGGACCCGGGCTCAGACCTCGGCTCAGAGCCCGGCCCGGAGCTCGGTTCGGCGTCCCGTACGGCGATCCCGTACGAGCCCAGCAACTCGGTGGCGATACGCGGCGGTACGGGTCCGGGGGCGCATCCGGCGAGCAGCGACCTGGCCCGCTCGGTGTCGACTCCAGGGAGATCCGGGATGACACCCGCGGGCGTACTCCGCCACGCCTGATAGGCCGCCGCATGCCCGAGCGAGACCGCCGCCGACTCGGGGAACGTGTAGGTGGGGACGACGAGTTCGCCCCGGTGGAGGAGATCGGCGACGCCCGCGCCGCCCAGGAAACTTGCCACCACCGGCTTCGAGGGCGCGGCCTCGGCCGCGTCGAGGATAGCCGCCGCCACCTCGTCGGGCTTGTCCGCCAGCGGGGGCATGAACAGGACGACGGCGGCGTCGATCCCGTCGTCGGCAAGTACGGCGTCGAGTGCCTGTCGGTAGTGCGCGGCGGTAGCCATCGGGGTGAGGTCGACCGGGTTGGCGACCTCCGCCCCGGGGCCGAGGGCCGTGCGGAGCGTCTCGCGGGTGCGCTCGCCGAGCGGGGGCACCCGCAGGCCGCTGGCCACGCACGCTCCGACGGTCAGTGCCGCGGGGCCGCCCGCGTTGGTGATCACGGCGACCCTGTTGCCGGGCGGGGGCGGCTGGTGGGCGAGCAGCAGCGCCGCGTCGAACAGCTCCTGGAGGCTGCGCGTACGGATCACGCCGGACTGGGCGAACAGCGAACTCACCGCCGAATCCGATGGACCTGGCGGATCCGCATGCCCAGCCGAATCCCCGCGACCTCCCCAATCCCCGCGACCTCTCGGGTCCCCGAGACCTCCCGGCTCTCCCCGAAGCCCCGAGCCTCCTCGCCCTCCCGGATCCACCTGACCCGTCGCGTGCCCGTGCCCCGGGTGGACCGCGATGATCGGCTTGCGCGGTGCGACCCGGCGGGCGATGCGCGCGAACCGGCGTGGATTGCCGAAGGTCTCGACGTGCAGCAGGATCACCGAGGTCTCGGAGTCCTCCTCCCACCACTGGAGGAGGTCGTTGGTGGACACGTCCACGGCATGGCCCACCGATACGAACCCGGAGAAGCCCAGTCGCAGCCGCCGGGCGAAGTCGAGCACCGCGAGCCCCAGCGGCCCGGACTGGCTGGACATCGCCACCCGGCCGGGCGTGGGCAGGGCGGGCGAGAAGGTCGCGGCCAGCCTCGCCGCGGGCGTCGTGTTGACCACGCCCATGCAGTTCGGGCCCACCAGCCGCATCCCGGAGGCGCGGGCGAAGCGGGACAGCTCCAGCTCGGTCGACCGCCCGACCGCGCCGGTCTCCCCGAAGCCGGTGGAGACGACGACCACCGCCTTGACGCCGGCCTCCGCACACTCCCGTACGACATCGGGCACCGCCTCGGCCCGTACGGCGATCAGCGCAAGGTCCGGTGTCTCGGGCAGCTCCCGGACGCTCGGGTACGCCCGGGCTCCCGCGACCTGCCCGGCCCGTGGATTGACGGGGAACACGCTGCCGCGGAAGCCGCCTCGCAGCAGGTTGGCCACGATCTCGTGGCCGATCGTCAGGGGACTCCGGTTGGCGCCGATCACCGCGACCGACCGGGGTTCGAGCAGGGGGCGCAGCGAGCGTCGTACGGCCGTGTGCTCGCGACGCTCGGCCCGGGCGACCGCCTGGGCCTGTGGGTCGACGGCGATGTCGAAGTGGACGATCTGTCCGGGCGGCCCGGACTCGACCCGGTAGCCGGAGCCGAGGAACACGTTGATCATGCGGGTGTTGTCGGCGAGGACGTCGGCCTTGAGGACCCGGATGCCCCGGGCACGGGCGGCAGCGGCGATGTGTTCCAGGAGCAGCCTGCCGAAACCCTCGCTCTGGTCGTCGTCCCGGATGGTGAAGGTGACCTCCGCGTGGTCCGGGTCCTCGGTGTCACGGACGTAGCGCACCAGGCCCGCGATCTCGTCGCCGGCCAGCGCGACGAGTGCCAGCTCGTTGAGGTAGTCCACGTACGCGCCGCGCCGGATCACGTCGTCGCGCGCCCGGATCACCGGGCCGAGCGAGCGGTAGGCCAGGGTCGCCCGCGACAGACCGCCGACGAAGGCGACCAGACGGTCGGCGTCCTCCGGCCGGATGGGCCGGACGAAGGTCGACCGCCCGGTCCTGACGAGTCCGGGCTGTTCCAGGTCATCGGGGTACGCGGGCTGTTGCAGGTCCTCGGGATACGGGGGAGTGGTCACTGTTTCGTCCGGGGTCCTCGCGTCGCCGACGCCGCTCAGACGGCCGCCTCCTGGGGAGTCTGCTCGGGAAGCCGGAACAGTTCGTTGAAGGTGCCGCGCGTGACGCGCTCGCGGATCTCGTCGGACACACCGTCGAACAGCTCGTGCAGCGTGGACTGCGTGTGCCCGTACGTGCCTTCCAGGTGGGGGTAGTCGTCGCCCCACATCACATTGCGGTAGCCCGTCGCCTCGACGATCTCCACCGAGCTCTTGTCGTGCTGGAAGGAGGCGTACACCTGCTGCCTGATGATCTCGCTGGGCAGCCGGCTCAACTTCGGCCGTACGAACATGCCGTGCTGGCGGTAGGCCTCGTCCATCCGGTCGCCGATGGCCGGCACCCAGCCGGCGCCGCCCTCCGCGATGAGGATCTTGAGGTCGGGGTGACGGTCCAGGGCGCCACCCGCGACCATGTGCGAGACCACGCGCATGCCCGGGTAGGTCGTCTCCATGTAGTTGACGACGGCGCCGCCGGGGCCGCGGAAGACGACGTTCTCGCCGCCCGTGCCGATGTGGAAGCCGAGTACGACACCGGCCCGCTCGGCCGCGGTCCACAGCGGCTCCCAGAGGTCGAGGGCGTACTCCTCACCGGGCCGGGTGGAGCACGGCAGGAAGACCGACTGGAAGCCCATCTCCGCGACCCGTTCGACCTCGGCGACCGCGTCCTCGACGTTGGTCGTCGAGACGCAGGCGGGGGTGATGATGCGCTTCTGCTTCCCGAGGACCTCGGAGTGCGCCCAGTCGTTCCAGGCCCGTACGGTCTCCCGCGCGAGCTCCCGCTCGGTGATCGAGCACAGCCAGAACCCCATGGAGGGGAAGGCGAGTTGGCCCCAGACGCCCTCCTGGTCCAGGTCCTTGAGGCGGACGTCGAGGTCGCGGGCGCCGGGCGGTCGCATGGCGTCCATGAAGTCGTTCAGCTGGCGGTCGATGCGCTCGCCGTCGATGTAGAGCACCTCGTACTTGTCGCCGCGTTCGCTGCGCGGCGCACGGTCGGCGAGGCGCGGCGGCAGCGCCCGGATCCAGAGGTCGTCGGGTTCCATCACGTGGGAGTCCCCCGAGTTGACCCAGATCTTCGTCATGGCGCTCCTTCGGGTCAATGGATGCAATCAGTTAGCTATTTTAGTCGTATCGGTCTCCGGGCGGAAGGCCGGGAGGGGTGGAGATCAGCTTCGGCGCCGCTCGATCTCCTCCACCAGCTGCGGGAGCACCTGGAAGAGGTCGCCCACGACGCCGTAGTCGGCCAGCTCGAAGATGGGCGCGTCCTGGTCCTTGTTGACCGCGACGATGGTCTTGGAGGTCTGCATGCCCGCGCGGTGCTGGATCGCCCCCGAGATGCCGGCGGCGAGGTAGAGCTGCGGGGAGACCTGGGTGCCCGTCTGGCCGACCTGGTGGCTGTGCGGGTACCAGCCCGCGTCCACGGCGGCGCGGGACGCCCCGACGGCCGCGCCCAGGGTGTCGGCGACGCGCTCGATGACCGCGAAGTTCTCGGCGCCGTTCACGCCGCGGCCTCCGGAGACCACGATGTCGGCCTCGGTCAGCTCCGGCCGGTCGCCCCGTTCCCTCGGTGAGTGGGACAGGACCTTGGCGGCGGCCGAGGCGGGCCCGAAGGTGACGTCCCACTTCTCGACCTCGGGTGTGACGGGGGCCGGTTCGGGGGCGGCGGCGTTCGGCTTGACTGTGATCACCGGGATGCCCCGGGTGACATGGGCCGTAACCTGGTACGTCGCCGCGAACGCGGACTGCTCGGTGACCGGGCCGTCCTCGCCTGCGGTGATGTCGACGGCGTCCGTGATCAGCCCCGACTCCAGGCGGAGCGCGACCCGTGCGGCGGTCTCCTTGCCGTCCGGGTTCGAGGGCAGCAGGATCGCCGCCGGGCCGGTGCTCCCGGCGATCTGGGTGAGCGCGTCCACGGCCGGAGTGACGAGGAGCTCGTCGACCTCGGGGGCGTCCACGACGTACACCTTGTGCGCGCCGTACCGGCCGAGCGCCTCGGTCGCGGAGTCCGCGTCGTGGCCGAGGAAGACGGCCGACGGTTCGCCCAACCGGCGTGCCAGGGTGAGTAGTTCGAGGGTCGGCTTGCGAACGACGCCTTCGGTGTGATCGACGAGTACGAGGATCTCGGCCACGGTGCTGTACTCCTCTTGCTGGAACGGTTCCGGGACGGGGCGGGGCCGCATGGTGATGTGTGTGTGGGGGCGTGGTCAGGCGAACTTCTTGGCGGTGAGGAACGCGGCCAACCCCGTGCCGCCCGTACCGTCGTCGGTGACGATCTCCCCCTTGGAGCGCGGCGGACGCCTGGTCGCGGTGTCCACGGCGGACCACGCACCGGCCCGGCCCACCTGCCCGGCGTCGATGCCGAGGTCGGCCAGGTCGAGGGTCTCCATGGGCTTCTTCTTCGCGGCCATGATCCCCTTGAAGGAGGGGTAGCGGGCGTCGCCGGAACGGTCGGTCACCGACACGACGGCGGGAAGTGAGCCCTGGACCCGGACGGTCGCGGAATCGCCCTCGCGGCGGCCGGTGACCGTGCCGTCCTCGACCGTCAGCTCCTCGATGTGGGTGACGGCCGGGACCCCGAGTCGTTCGGCCAGCAGCGCGGGTACGACGCCCATGGTGCCGTCCGTCGAGGCCATCCCGCACAGGACGAGGTCGAAGCCGTGCCGTTCGATCGCCCTGGCCAGCACGAGTGAGGTCCCGAAGGCGTCGCTGCCCTCGATGTCCTCGTCACTCACATGTGTCGCGGAGTCGCCGCCCATGGCGAGTGCCTTGCGCAGGGCGTCCTTCGCGTCGTCGGGGCCGACGGTGAGGTAGCTGATCTCGGCGTCGACGCCCGACTCGGCGATCCGCAGGGCCTGCTCGACGGCGTACTCGTCGAGTTCGGACAGCAGGGAGTCGACCGACTCGCGGTCGGTGCTCCCCTCCTCGGTGAAGGTGCGGTCCGCCGTGGCGTCGGGCACGTGCTTCACGCAGACAACGATCTTCACAGTGCTCTCTCCGTGCTCTGCCGAAGGTCTAATGAGTGCTAATAGTTAACTATATGGATCGCCGGAGCGCGAGACTCTCCCGAAAATCCGTCGAATTGGTTGACTGATTGTGCTGATAGCTGGAAGATCTGGGCAGCCGAGCCGCGAGGAGGCGCCATGGGCGGTGACAGGGACACCGGGGACAGGTACTTCGAGCCACAGGTGGAGACCATGCCCCGTGACCAACTGCGGGCGCGGCAGGAAGAACGGGTCGTGGAACTCGTCGAGTACGCCTACGGCAACTCCGCCTTCTACCGCGAGCTCTGGGACGAGCACGGGGTGCACCCACGTGACATCCGCTCCCTGCAGGACTTCCGGGCGCGCATACCGTTCATCACCAAGGGCATGGTGCGTGCCCACCGGGCCCGTACCGGCGATCCCTTCGGCGGTCTGCTCTGCGTGCCCGTCGAAGGACTGACCTCCGTCTCCTCCAGCTCCGGCACCACCGGCGACCCGGAGTTCTTCGCCGAGATCTGGGAGGACGCACCGCCCCTGGTCACCGCACAGGTGCGTGACCTCTGGGAGCTCGGCCTCAGGCCCGGGGACCGGGTGCTGAGCCCGCCCGGCACCTTCCGCAACCTCATGGACCCCGGCTACCAGGCGCTCGGCGCCGTGGTGATCGAGGTGGACACCTGGCTCGGGAAGATGAACGAAGTCGTCGAGGCACTGCGCACCTACCGGCCGGCCTACCTGCAGATGATGTATCCGCAGATGGTGGAGCTGGAGCACCTCGCCGAGAAGACCGATCTCAAGGAGGCGTTCTCCTCCCTGAAGGGTGCCTCGTGCGCCGGACAGCCCCTCAGCCGGAAGATGCGCGAGCGGATCCGCGACGACTGGGGCATCGACGTCTACGAGTACACCAGCGCGGCCGACACCGGCACCGCCTGGGAGTGCCGCGAGCACGACGGCTTCCACCTCTGGGAGGACACCGTCTTCGCGGAGTGCGTCGAGGTCGACGAACAGGGCGGATGGCGTGACGTCCCGGAGACGGACCTCGGCGAACTGGTCGCCACCGACCTGGACAACCGGGCCGCCCCACTGATCCGCTACCGCAGCGAGGACCTCGTCCGCCTCTCGGGCGACCGCTGTGGCTGCGGGCGTACCCACGCCCGGATGTGGGTGGCCGGGCGGCGCGGCGACGAGACCCTGGTCCAGGGGCGTTCCGTGGTCCTGAGGGACATCTGGCTGGCCGTGGAGGACCAGCCGGAGACGGCGTCGGGGGTCTTCCAGATCGTCCGGGACCGGCGCGAGGTCGACGAACTGCGGCTGCGCGTCGGTTACGACCCGGGGCTCACCGCGGATGTCGACGCCCTGGCAGGGCGGCTCGGCGAGGCCGTGCGTGAGCGGACCGGAGTCAAGCCGGTGCTCGACATGCGCACCGAGGAGGACCTGTTGAAGACCATGACCAGCGTCGCCAAGTTCCCCCGGGTGGTGAAGAGTTGATGGCACGCGCCGACACCCTGGCCCGCGCCAGGACACTCGACCGGCCCGAACTGGCCTACCTCGTACGCTTCCCCACCGCCGACGGCATGCGGGACATGGAGCTGACCTGGGCGGAACTCGCCCGCGACACCGACTGGGTCACCGCACGGCTGCGGGAGCACGGGCTGGCCGCCGGGCAGCGGGCGTTGCTTACCACCTCCGGCTTCGAGGGCTTCTGGGGCCACGCGGTGATCGGCGCACTGCGCAAGCTGAAGGTCACGTACGGCATCGCCGAGGCGATGGGCTGGGACCACCGCCGGACCTCGGTCTTCCACCGCGAACTGGACCCGCACGCGGTGATCGGCCTGTCGGCGGAGACCCTGGAAGGTCTCGCCGGAGCGGCCGATCTCGGCGACATGTTCCGCTCGACGTCGCTCGTACTGGCCCGGCCCGCGGCCGTGCCGATACTCCGCGGGGTGGGTGTGTCCGCCTCCCTGATCTCCGCCGTGGGACCTGCTCTCGCGCTGGAGTGCCCCGAGCGGTGCGGCGCGCACGTCAACGGCGCCGAATGGCGGGTCTGCGAGCGCGAGGACGGACAGCTGTACGTCGCGGCGGGGGAGGGGCGTGCCTCGCTGCTCCCCGAGACACCGCTCGGCATCGCGGGCCGCGTCGCCACCGGCAGGTGCGCCTGCGGCAGCGAGGACCCGCGAGTACTGCTCGGCGATGCCGACTCACCGTATTCAGCAAGGAGTTGAGGATGTCCGAAGGAGTGGTCGACGGCCGTGTCGTGGTCGTCACCGGGGCCGGCAACGGGATCGGCAGGGCACACGCCCTGGCGTTCGCCGCGCACGGAGCGAAGGTCGTGGTCAACGACCTGGGCGGTACACGCGACGGAGGAGGCTCCTCGACCGGGCCCGCCCAGACCGTGGTCGACGAGATCGCCGCGGCCGGCGGTCAGGCGGTGGCGAACACGGACGACATCTCCACCTGGGAGGGCGCAGGCCGACTCGTCCAGCAGGCCGTGGACACCTACGGCGGTCTCGACGTGCTGGTCAACAACGCCGGCATCCTCCGTGACCGGATGATCGTGTCGATGACCGAGCGGGACTGGGACAGCGTGCTCGCCGTCCATCTCAAGGGCAGCTTCGCCACCCTGCACCACGCCGCCGCGTACTGGCGGGTGCGGGCCAAGTCCGGTCACGACAACGACGCCCGGGTGATCAACACGACGTCTCCGTCCGGCATCTTCGGCAACCCGGGCCAGTCGAACTACGGCTCGGCAAAGGCCGGTATCGCGAGCCTCACCGTCATCGCCGCGGCCGAACTCGCCCGCTACGGCGTGACGGTGAACGCCATCGCGCCCACCGCGCTCACCCGGCTGACCGAGGACATCGAGATGATGAAGCGGGCCGCCGAGAGCGAGGACCTGACCCCGGAGGCCATCTCGCCGCTCGTGGTGTGGCTGGGCTCGGCGGCGTCGCGCGAGGTCACCGGCCGGGTGTTCGGCGTCGTGGGCAACCGGATCACCGTACTGGAGGGCTGGGTCAACGGCCCCGGCGCGAGTGCCGAGACCCGGTGGACGCCGGAGGAGCTGTCCTCCGTCGTACCGAACCTGGTGGCCAAGGCGGCTCCGAACGCCGACGCCCTCGGCAACCGGAACGGGGCGTGACATGACGACAAGGCAACTACCGGTCGCCGAGGGCCTGTTCACCTGGCCGCCCTCCGAATCCGAACCCCTCCGGCTCATCGGTTCCGAGTGCACGGCGTGCGGTCTGGTGAGCTTTCCGGCCGCCTCGGACTGTGTCCGGTGCGCGAGCGACGAGTCGAAGATACGGCTGCTCGCGGACCGCGGGACGCTGTGGACGTACACGACCCAGAACTTCCGCCCGCCGTCCCCGCCCTACGACGGCCCGGAGACCTTCGAGCCGTACTCCGTCGGTTACGTCGAACTCGCCGGCGAGCTGCTGGTCGAGGCCCGTCTCACCGAACCCGACCCGGAGAAGCTGCGGATCGGGCAGGCCATGCGGCTGACGCTCGTGCCCTACGCCGTGCGGGACGACGGCACCGAGGTCATGACGTTCGCGTTCGCCCCGGTCGAAGAGTCCATCCCGGTCGAGGAGTTGGCCCAGACAGAGCCGGTAGAGGAGGCGTCATGACCGAGGCCGTCATCATCGGGGTGGGGCTCCACCCCTTCGGCCGGTTTCCCGGCAAGCCCGCCATGGACATGGGCGCGGACGCCGTACGGCTGGCGCTCGCCGACGCGGGCGTCACCTGGCCGCAGATCCAGGGTGGTTACGTCGGCAGCTTCGAGGTCGCGAACCCGGACGCGATCGTCGGCAAGCTGGGCCTGACCGGCGTGCCGCTGCGTGGCGTGTTCAACGGCTGCGCCACGGCCGGCACGGCGGTGGCCCTGGCTGCCCGGGCCATCGAGACCGGCGAGCACGACCTGACCATCGCCATCGGTCTGGACAAACACCCGCGCGGCGCGTTCGCCGCGGACCCCTCCGTCGCGGGCATCCCCTCCTGGTACGGACAGACCGGGCTCTTCCTCACCACCCACTTCTTCGGCATGAAGATCAACCGCTATATGCACGACCACGGCATCTCCCACGAGACGCTCGCGCGCGTGGCGTCGAAGAACTTCCGCAACGCGGCCGGAAACGAGAAGGCCTGGCGCCGAACTCCCCTCACACCTGAGGAGGTCCTCGCCTCCCCGGTCCTCAACTACCCGCTCCGCCAGTACATGTACTGCGGCCCGGACGAGGGCGCCGCGGCCCTCGTGCTGTGCCGCGCCGACCAGGCCCACAAGTACACCTCCACGCCCGTACGGATCCGGTCCACCTCCCTGCGCAGCCGCAGGCTCGGCGCCTTCGAGGTGCAGAGCCCGTCGTTCCCCGTCGGAGAGCCGGTGGAAAGCCCGACGGTCGACGCCTCACGCGAGGCGTACGAACGGGCAGGCATCGGACCCGAGGACGTCGACGTCGCCCAGCTCCAGGACACCGACGCCGGGTCGGAGATCATCCACATGGCGGAGAACGGCCTCTGCAAGGACGGCGAACAGGAACGCCTCATCGCCGAAGGTGCCACCGAGATCGGTGGCCGCCTTCCGGTCAACACCGACGGCGGCCTGCTCGGCAACGGTGAGCCCATCGGGGCCTCCGGCCTGCGCCAGATCCACGAGATCGTGCTCCAGCTGCGCGGCACGGCGGGCACCCGGCAGATCCCCGGCACTCCGCGCGTCGGCTACACCCACCTGTACGGCGCGCCGGGCGTGTCGGCGGTGACGATCCTCTCGACCTGAGAGCGACCCGAGAACACAGGGAACCCGTGATGGAACAGGACATGCAGGACTTCGCCGCCGAGGTGCGCCGCTTCCTCGACGCCCACGTGACAAAGGCCCCCGACCACACCGCCTTCACCTGGGGTGAGGGCGACGACACGATGGCGTACTTCAGCAGCCTCCCGCCCGAGGAGGAGCGCGAGCACGTGCAACGGGCGCGGGAGTGGCAGCGGATCCGCCACGAGAACGGCTTCGGCTGGATCACCGGCCCGCCCGAGTACGGCGGCCGTGGCCTCACCCCCGTCCATGACCTGCTCTACGACGCCATCGAGTCCGAGTACGACGTCGCCGACACCGGCACGCTGAGCGTCATCGGCCTGGGCATGATCGGCCCGACGATCCTCGCCCACGCCCAACCCCGCATCAAGGACCGCTGGTTGCCCGCGATGTACCGCGGGGACGCCATCGCCTGCCAGCTGTTCAGCGAGCCGGGCGCGGGATCGGACCTGGCGAGCGTGGCGACGAAGGCCGTCCGTGACGGAGAGGACTGGGTGCTCAACGGGCAGAAGGTGTGGACCTCGGTCGCCCAGCACAGCCAGATCGGCCTCGCACTGACCCGTACGAACCCGGACGCGCCCAAGCACCGCGGCATCACGGCCTTCCTGGTCCCCATGGACGCCCCCGGTGTGGAGGTCCGGCCGCTGAGGCAGATGACCGGCGGCGCGGACTTCAACGAGGTCTTCCTCACCGACGTACGCGTCCCCGACGACCACCGCCTCGGCGAGGTCGACGGCGGCTGGACCGTCGCCCTGACCACCCTGATGAACGAGCGCGCGACGGTCGGCAGCGAGGGCGCGGGCCCGGTGGCCGCGGCCCTGTCCCCGGACCGGCTCTCGGCACTGATGCGTGCCACCTGGACCTGGGACGACCGCGCCCTGCGCGCCCGTCTCGCCGAACTCCTCGTGGACGCCATGGCCACCGAACACCTCAACACGCGCGCCCTGCGCAGACTCCGCGGCGGGGTCGCACCCGGCCCCGAGATGTCCGTCTCGAAGCTGATGTACGGTCAGAACCTCACCCGGGCCGCCCACTTCGTCTCCGACGTCCTCGGCCCCCGCGTGATCGCCGACACCGGCAAGTGGGGCACGTACGCCTGGTCCGAACTCCTCCTGGCCACCCCGGCGTTGCTCATCCTCGGCGGCACCGAGGAGATCATGAAGAACATCCTCGCGGAACGCGTCCTCGGTCTGCCGAAGGAACCGGCCGTCGCCACGACCAAGGAGGTGCGGTCGTGACCGCCGACGAGAGCGAACTGCTCGAACTGCGTTCCTCTGTAAGGGAGTTCCTCGAAGCCAAGTCACCCGAGGAAGCCGTGCGCAAGCTCATGGAGAGCGAACCGCGCTTCGACCCGGCGGTGTGGGCGCAGGCCGCCGACCAACTGCGGCTGCCGGGGCTGGTGATCCCGGAGGAGTACGGCGGTGACGGCTTCGGCCCGGTCGAACTCGGCGTCGTACTGGAGGAGATGGGCCGCGCCCTGCTGTGCGCGCCCTTCTTCGCAACAGTCGTCCTGGCCGCCCAGGCACTGCTGGCCTCGGGCGACAGCGAGGCCTGCGCTCGCCACCTCCCGGGCATCGCCTCGGGTCGGACCACGGCCACCCTCGCCGTCGCCGAGGACAGCGGCTCCTGGGACCCTGCCCTGATCTCCGCACGTGCCGTGCCGGACGGGGGCGGAGACGGCGCCTGGCGGCTGAGCGGTCGCAAGGCCTTCGTCATCGACGGTACGACGGCCGATCTGCTCCTCGTCGTCGCCCGCACTGTCGCCGGCCCTTCGCTGTTCGCCGTCGACCGGCGGGCGACGGGACTGGAGGCCGAACCGATGGAGACCCTGGACGCCACCCGAGCGATGGCCCGGCTGACGTTCGACGCCGTGCCCGCCACACTCGTCGGCGCGGACGGGGCGGGTGGCCGCGTCATGGCGAAGGTCCTGGACATCGCCACGGTCGGGCTGGCCGCCGAGCAGGCGGGCGGGGCCCGCCGGTGTCTGGAGACGAGCGCCGACTACGCCCGTACCCGGCATCAGTTCGGCCGGCCGATCGGTTCCTTCCAGGCCGTCAAGCACAAGTGCGCGGACATGCTCGTCCAGGTGGAGCTGGCCGAGGCCGCGTCCCGAGAGGCGGCACGGCTGGCTGCCGAGGGCGCCCCCGACTTCCCGGTCGCCGCCGCCGTCGCCCACGCCTGCTGTTCACGGGCCTACGTGTTCGCGGCCATGGAGAACATCCAGGTCCACGGCGGCATCGGCTTCACCTGGGAGCACCCTGCCCACCTGTACTTCCGGCGGGCCAAGTCCTCACAACTGCTCTTCGGCGGCCCGGCGGTGTACCACGAACGACTGCTGGACCGGCTCGGCATCTGAAGCCGTAGCCGTAGCCGTAGTCGAAGCCCAAACCGTAGCCGAGGCCGAGGCCGAGGCCGACGCCGCGTCAGGACCAGTTCCATGCCTGGTTGGTGTTGCCCGCGCAACCCCATCCCTGCACCCTTTGACCGTCCTGGCCGGAGGTTTCGGCCTGCGCGTCCAGGCAGAGGCCGCCCGGGACACTGACCAGTGTTCCGCCGCCACCGAGGCGCCATCTCTGGGCGCTCTGCCCGTCGCAGTTCCTGGCGCGGATCTGCTGGCCGTTCTGGGCTGCCGTGCCGGCGTCCAGGCAGAGGTGGTTGCCCTGGTTGACGACCAGGTACTGGGAGTCCTGACCGGACACCCGGTACAGCGCCCACTTCTGGGTGGCCGTGTCCTGGCATCCCCACACCTGTGCGTCCGGCTCGCGGGTATCGAGGCACCGGGCGATCGACGCGCCGTTGATGCTCTGGGTCACCGTGACCGAGCCGGCCTTGACCGGCCCGGGCGGCTTTCCGTACAGCAGCTTCTTGGTCGCCCCGCCGACCCTCCCGTCGACGGTGATCCCGGCCTCGCTCTGGAGAGCCCTGACCGCGGTGACCGTCGCCTCCCCGAACCGCCCGTCGATCGTGACGCGCAGTCCGTGCCCGCCGAGACGCATCTGCAGTGCCTCGACGCAGACTCCCTGGGACCCCGGCACGATCTCGGCGGGACAGGGAGCGGTGCGGATGTCCAGCGTCGCGGGATCCCGCGGGCCCCCGGCGCTGGGGGATTTCTCCGCCGCCCGGTCGGGGCCCGTCTTCGACGGAGTGGCCTTGGGCGCCTTCTGTGAACTGGTGGGCACCGAGACCGGGTTCTCCGTCACGGCCGACGAGGCCTCCGGCCCGGGGCCGGCCGTGGGTGTGCTGTCGTCCTGCCGCAGAAGGGCGACGGTGATGCCCCCGGCGACCAGGAGGCCCGCCATGGCAGTGGCGCCCGCCATCAGTTTCCTGCGCCTTCCGGGCGTCGGCTTTCTGCGCCTCCCGGGCGCCGGCGGGGCAGGGGCGTCGGACGCGACGGAGCCGGTGGACGGGTCCATGGGCAACGGGTTCACGGGCGACGGGTCCATGGGCGGCGCCGCGGCGAGGGCGACGGGGCGTCCCTCGCGCAGGGGCGCCCACTTCGGGGCGGACCGGGGCGGCTGCCCGTCCGGGGCCGGCAGCTGGTGCCCGATGGCGGTCCTGAAAACCGCCTCGGGTAATGGTCGGCTCCGAGGATCCTTGTCCAGACATGCACGGATGAACTCGGCCAGGTCCGCGTCGACGGCCGCCACCTTGGCGAGGACCTCCTCCCGCGGCGGTTCGAAGGCCACCCGGTGCAGGACGTCGACACCCGTCCCCTCGCCGAACGGCGCGCGCCCGGTGACGGCGTAGGCGAGGGCGGAGGCCAGCGCGAAGATGTCCGAGGCGACGGTCACCTCGTTGCCTCTGACCTGTTCCGGGGACATGAAGGCGGGGGTACCCACGTTCTGGCCCGTGACGGTGATCGAGGCGTCGTCGGTGGCCTGGACGACACCGAAGTCGATGACGCGGGCGCCGTCGGCCGCCAGGATGACATTGGACGGCTTGAGGTCCCGGTGGACGATCCCCGCGCGCCAGATGGCTTCGACCGCACGCCCCATGTCCGCCATCAGCCGCCAGGCCGCCGTCGCGTCGATCGGCCCGCGCGCGGTGACGACCTCGTCGAGCGTCGGCCCTGGGACGTACTCGGTGGCGACCCACACCAGGTCCTCGTCGAAGCCACTGCCCAACAGTCGTACGATGTGCGCCCCCTGGACGCGGTCCAGCGCACCGACCTCGCGCTCGAAACGCTTGCGGAAGAGGGGGTCCTCCGCGTATTCGGACCGGATCACCTTGACCGCGGCCATTCCCGTCCCGCCGACGGTGTCCCGGCCGAGATAGACCCGGCCCATCCCGCCGCTGCCCAGCCGTGACATCAGCACATAGGGGCCGACCCGTGAGGGGTCGTTCTTCCGGAGCGGGACCGGGGCCGGCGGGTCCATGCCGACCGCCGCGTAGGCGAGCGCGACGGACCGGTTGAGCTGGGGGTCAGTCATGGTGGATCCCGGTCTCTCGCGTGACATGTGCGACGAGCGCGGCGTGCGCGACTGACGTCGGTCAGCGGGAGACTATCCCAACATCCTTGCGAAAATGGTGAGTTGGTGTTCGATTCAACCTTGTGTCGCCTTTCCCAGCAGCGCCTTCGCGATGATCACCTGCTGGACCTGGCTCGTGCCTTCATAGATACGGAACAGCCGGGCGTCGCGGTAGAAGCGCTCGACGGCGACCCCGCGCATATAGCCCGCGCCGCCGTGGATCTGCACTGCGCGGTCCGCGACCCGCCACACCATCTCGCTGGCGAAGTACTTCGTGCAGGACGGGCCGATCTTGGTGTCCGTACCGGCGTCGAACGCGCGGGCGGCCTCCAACACCGTGGCGCGTCCGGCGTAGTAGTCGGTCATCGAGTCGGCGACCAGGCCCTGGACCAGCTGGAAGGAGCCGATCAGTTTGCCGGACTGGCGTCGGGTGCCGGCGTACTCGACGGACTCGTGGACCAGCCGTTCGGCCATGCCCACGCAGAGCGCCGAGATGTGCACCCTGCCGTGCGCGATGCAGCCCATCGCCGTGCCGAAGCCCCGGTTCAGGCCGCCCTCACCACCGACGAGCGCGGACGCCGGTACGCGTACGTCGTCGAAGAACACGTCCGCCGTCCAGGCGCCGAACTGGCCCATCTTGTGGTCCTTCGGCGCCACGGTGAGGCCCGGCGTGCCGGCCGGGACCAGGAACGTGGAGATCCCACGGGTGCGCGGGGCGTCGGGGTCGGTGCGGGCGAAGACCATGAACACATCGGCGAGCGGGGCGTTGGTGATGTACCGCTTGGCGCCGTTGATCACCCACTCGTCGCCTTCCAGATGGGCGCGCGTGGTGAGCGTCGAGGGGTCGGACCCGGCCTCGGGCTCGGTGAGCGCGAACGACGCCAGTACGTCACCGGAGGCGATCCTCGGCAGCCACTCGGCCTTCTGTTCCTCCGTGCCGCCGACCATGAGGACATGACCCGCGATGCCGTTGTTGGTCCCGAACATCGACCGCAGGGACGGGGTCGTGTAGCCGAGCTCGAACATGAGCTGGGCCTCCTCGTACATCGACAGCCCCAGCCCGCCGTACTCCTCGGGCAGCGCGAAGCCGAACAGGCCCATCTTCTTGGCCGCCTCGCGGATCTCCGCGGGCATCTCGTCCTTCTCGTCGATCTCCGCCTCGAGCGGCACGACACGTTCCCGGACGAAGCGCCGGACCTCGGACAGCACCGCGCTGAAGTCAGCCGCGTCCATGTCGACTCCCTGATAGTCCTGATAACCCTGATGGCCCTGGTTGTAATCAGTGATCTGTTTGTGTCTCGTCCGGCTTCCGCTCCGGCCGGTAACACACGGCCAGCAGCGCCGCCGCGCTCGCCGTGCCGATGCCCGCGGCCAGCAACGCGGGCCCCGCGCCCGCCCGTTGGCGTCGCAGCAGCCCGTCGAGCGAGTACCTGCCGTTGCCCAGCGCCGCCAGCGCGACGGCGGCGCCGCCCACGACACCCACGTACTCCCAGCCGCCCTTGAAGACGAAGAAGCCCTTGCCTCGGTGGTCGGTCCGGGCCGCCACGGCCATCAGGCCGACGGCTGCCGCCGCCGGGAGGGGGTTGGCCGCGCCCAGGGTGATGCCCACGCCCGCAGCCATCTCGGTCCCGGCGGCCATCCGGGCGTGCGTCTCGGGCGGCTTCAGGCCGAGTGCCTCGAACCAGCCCGCCGTGCCCTTGAGCCCGCCAGGACCGGCGACCTTGTTCCAGCCGTGCGCGAAGAGCATCGGGCCCAGCGTCGCGCGCAGCACGAGAGCCGCGACGTCGTGGCCGCCCCCGATGCCCCGGGCCTTCACTGGCCGACTCCGGTGGCGCGGCCGGCGGGGGCGACTCCGTACAACTGCGGTACGGCGTCGACGAGTTCGTCGTACGTGAGGGCCTCGCCGGACCGGCTGGGATGGACGCCGGCGACGGTCCAGCCCTGCAGTCGGTTCAGCCGGTTGCCCTCGATGCGCAGGACCTGGCCGGTCAACCAGGCCGAGCTGTCGGAGGCCAGGTAGACGACGACACCGGAGGCGTTGGCGGGATCGCGCGGATCGAAACCGTCGACGGCCTGGAGAGACGCGCCGACGTCCAGCCCGTCCGTCATCCGCGTGGCCGCGATCGGTGAAACGGCGTTCGCGGTGACGCCGTACCGGCGCATCTCCAGGGCGGTCAGCACGGTGAGCCCGGCGATACCGGCCTTCGCCGCGCCGTAATTGGACTGGCCCTGGTTGCCGAACAGGCCGGTCCCGGACGTCGTGTTGATCACGCGGCCGGCGACACGCTCGCCCTGCTTCGACGCCTCTCGCCAGTACGCGCAGGCGTGCCGCGTCAGTGCGAAGGTGCCCTTGAGATGCACGGCGATCACCGCGTCGAACTCGGCCTCGGTCATCGAGAACAGCATGCGGTCGCGCACGATCCCCGCGTTGTTCACGACGATGTCGAGGCGGCCGAACTCCGCGACGGTGTCCGCGACCATGGCCTCGGTCGCCGCCCAGTCCGTCACCGAGGAGTGGTTGGCGACCGCCCGGCCGCCGAGCTTGGTGATCTCGGCGACGACCTCGTCGGCGGGGGAGTCGCCCGTCCGTTCGCCGTGCACGCCCGAGCCGAGATCGTTCACCACCACGGTCGCGCCGGCCTCGGCGAGCGCCAGGCAGTGCGCCCGGCCCAGCCCTCTCCCGCCGCCGGTGACGATGGCGACCTTGTCGTCGAGGATGCCCACGCCGTACCTCCTGAGCAGATCTGTCGGGTCAGTTGAGTTCGCGGAGTACTTCGTCGGTGTGCTCGCCGAGCGTCGGCGCGCCCCCGAGTGGCTTGTCGTCGACGCCCCAGAAGGCGACGGGCGTCGCCACCGTCCGAAGCATCGGGGCGTCACCCATGCCGGGCTGTTCGACGAACGCCCCGACCGCCTCCGCCTGCGGATCGGCCGACACCTCCGCCAAGGTCTGCACGGGCGCCCACCACACGCCCTCGGCGTCGAACCGCTCCGCCCACTCGTCCAGCGGGAGCCGCGCGAACTCCTCGTCGAACACGGCGATCAGTTCGCGTACGTGGCCACGCCGGGCCTTGCCGGTCGCGAACCGCTCGTCCGTCGCCAGGTCCTCGCGACCCAGCGCCTTGACGACACCGGGCCAGTGACGGTTGCCCTCCAGACCGACCAGCCAGAACCAGCGGTCGTCGGCTGCCCGGTAGGAGTTGTAGAGCGGGGACTCGTGCTCGGTGCGGTAGCGGGTACGCCCGCGCTTGCCGAAGAAGTTCTGCAGGGCGAGGTCGTTGCCGTTGGCGTACGTCCCGGAGCGGAGCAGTGACACGTCGACCACACCGCCCTCACCCGTACTCCCACGACGCAGCAATGCGGCCAGGACGCCCGCCACCAGGTTGGACGCGGCCGTACGGTCGCCGAGGCCGGGGCGGATGCCGGGCGGGGGCTCCCCGGCCGGGTTGAGCATGGCGGCGATGCCGGGGCGGGCCCAGAAGGCGGAGACGTCGTACCCGGCCCGGTCGCGCTCGGCGCCCGCCCAGCCGTAGCCCGTCAACGTGCCTATGACCAGGCGGGGATGGCGGGCACGCAGCTCGTCCGGTGCCAGGCCCAGACGCTCCAGGGCGCCGGGGCGGAGATTGGTGACGAAGACGTCGGCGCGCTCCAGCAGCCGCTCCAACGCGTCCTTGCCCTCCTGCGATCGCAGGTCGAGGACGATCCCGCGCTTGCCGCGGTTGTCGGTCTCGAACGGGGGCGCGCTGTCGATGTCCTGACCGACGTGCCGGAGGGTGTACCGGTTGGGGTCGCCGGTCGGAGCCTCCACCTTCACCACGTCGGCGCCCCAGTCGGCGAGCATGGTGGCAGCGGCGGGTGCCGCCACCCACATGCCCAGCTCGACGACGGCAATGCCCTCCAGTGGCCGCACGGTCCACCACCTCCACACCGGTTCGGATCAGTCGGGGTCTGTCAGGGGTCTGTTATGGGTTTTCGAGAACGCTCGCTACCTGCCGCGGAAGTCTCCGGGGCGACGTTCGCGGAAAGCCTTGAGTCCCTCGGCCCGGTCCTCGGTGGAGAACAGCACCGAGACGGTCTCGCGCTCGTACGCGATCGCCGTCTCCAGGTCCATGCCGAGCCCGTGGTCGATGAGCCGCTTGCCCGCCACGAGCGCCAGAGGTGCACCGGCCGCGAGGGTGGCGGCCAAGGCCTCGGCGGTGGCGAGTGCTCCGCCGCGCTCGGCCAGTTCGTTGACCAGGCCGAGCTGCCAGGCCCGTTCCGCGTCGATCGGCTCGCCGGTGAGGATCATCTGCTTGGCGATCGCGGGAGGCAGCAGTCGCGGCAGCCGCTGGGTGCCGCCCGCGCCCGGCAGTACGCCGAGTTTCATCTCGGGCAGGCCGAGCCGCGCACCCCGCTCCACCACGCGCAGGTCGCAGGCGAGCGCCAGCTCAAGACCGCCGCCGAAGGCGAAACCGTGGACGGCCGCGACCGAAGGCTTGGGGAACTCCTCCAGAAGTGCGTACACCCCGGTCAGGCGCTCCACGAAGGCACGGAACTGCCCGGGTGCCGTGAACGACTCGATCTCGCTGATGTCGGCCCCGGCCGAGAAGGCGCGGCCCGCTCCCGTCAGGACCAGGGCGCGTACGTCGTCGTTGTCGCGCAGGTCGTTCAGCGTCTGCGCGAGCCGGTCCACGGTCTCGGAGCCGATGGCATTGAGCTGTCCGGGCCGGTCCAGGGTCAACACGGCGAGTTTGTCGCGGAGTTCGACGTTCAGCACGGTGCTCACCTCAGACCATCGTGAGGCCGCCGCTGACCGAGAGCGTCTGCCCGGTCATGTAGGCGGCGTCGTCGGACGCGAGGAAGGCCACCACTCCGGCGATCTCGGCGGGCCGGGCGACGCGGCGCAGCGGGATCGCCCGCACGGTCGCGTCGTACATCTTCTGGCTGTACTCGGCGACCTGGCCGAGCAGCGCGGTGTCGGTCGGCCCAGGGCAGACGCTGTTGACGGTGATGCCGTGCCGGGCGACCTCGCGGGCCAGTGCCTTGCCGAAGGCGATGACCCCGCCCTTCGTCGCGGAGTACACCACCTCGCCGGACGAGCCGACCCGGCCGGCGTCCGAAGCGATGAGGACGACCCGGCCGCCCCCGCGCTCGGTCATCGAGTCGAGCACGGCCCTGGTCATGGTGAGGGTGCCCCGGAGATTGACCGCGATGATCCGGTCCCAGGTCTCCTCGGTGCTGTCGACGAAGCGGCCGATGACGTCGACGGCCGCGTTGTTGACCAGGATGTCCACCGGGCCGAGTTCGCCGGTCGCCCGCTCCACGGCCTCGCGCACGGCCACGCTGTCGGAGATGTCCACGCCGACGCCCGTCGCGCGGACGGAATGCCGTTCGGCGAGTCCGGCCGCGACCTTCGCGGCGGCCTCCTGGTCGAGGTCGCAGACGGCGACCGAGGCTCCCTGGGCGGCGAGTCGGTCGGCGATCGCCTCGCCGATGCCGCGGCCCGCTCCGGTGACGAGTGCCACCTTGTCCCGTACGCTCACGCGCCCTCCCTCGCCCAGCTGCCGATACAGCGCTATCGTATAACTACTTCAGCTAAATAAGCGAGATGCCTGAGTGGAGTCGAGCATGCGCCGTACGATCTTCACCGCGGAACACGAGCTGTTCCGGGACACCGCCCGCACCTTCTACCTGCGTGAATGCGCCCCGAACGCCGAGCAGTGGGAGCGGGACGGCCAGGTGGGCAGGGCCGCGTGGGCAGCCGCGGGCAAGGCCGGGCTCATCGGCTGGCAGTTCCCGGAGGAGTACGGCGGCCAGGGGATCTGGGACTTCCGCTACAACGCCATCATGGCGGAGGAGATGGCGGCGACCAGCTCGGTCGGCATCGGGCTCGGGCTGCAGAACGACGTCATCCCGCCCTATCTGATGCACCTCACCACCCCTGAGCAGAAGGCCCGTTGGCTGCCCGGAGTGGTCAGTGGCGAGACCATCTGCGCGCTCGCCCTGTCCGAGCCGGCCGCCGGGTCCGACCTCAAGGGCATCCGCACCACCGCCCGCCGGGACGGCGACGAATGGGTGATCGACGGCTCCAAGACCTTCATCACCAACGGCATCCTGGCCGACCTGGTCATCGTGGCCTGCAAGACCGACCCGGACGCCGGGCACAAGGGCATCAGCCTGATAGTCGTCGAGCGCGGCACCGAGGGCTTCGAGCGCGGACGCAAGCTCGACAAGGTCGGGATGAAGGCCCAGGACACCGCCGAGCTGTTCTTCCACGACGTCCGCGTCCCCGCCGAGAACCTCATAGGGCAGGAGGGGCGCGGTTTCTACCACATGATGGGCAACCTCCCGACCGAGCGGCTGGCCATCGCCGTCTCCTCGCTCGCCGCGGCCGAGCGGGCCTACGCGCTGGCGCTGGAGTACGCCAAGACCCGTACGGCTTTCGGGCAGCCCATCGGGCAGTTCCAGGCGAACCGCTTCGCCCTCGCCGACATCAAGGCCAAGCTGGGCGTCGCCCGGGTCTACGTGGACGGCTGCATCATGGCCCTCTTCCAGGGCGAGCTGACCCCTGAAGAGGCCGCCGCGGCCAAGTACTGGACCTCGGAGACCGGCTGGGAGGTCATCGACCGCTGCATGCAGCTCTTCGGCGGCTACGGCTACGTCAACGAGTACGAGATCGCGCGCATCTGGCGGGACAGCCGGGTCCAGCGGGTGTTCGGCGGGACCTCGGAGATCATGCAGGAGATCATCGGGCGCTCGCTCGGACTGTGAGCCCGTGGGGCGGGACGTGCTCCAGTCATTGCTTCAGTCATTGACTACCTTGGCTAAATAGGTTAGCTATTTAACCTGGATGCGCGGACGGCGCCGGACGGTTTCAAGGAGGCATCCGTGGTCACGGTCGATGTGAAACTGCACCAGGACAGAGCCGAGCACGATCTGCCGCAGCCGAGGCTGGTCATCGGCGGCAAGGACATCACCGACACCAGCGGCGGCCTCTACGAGCACAGGAATCCGGCAACCGGCCTGGTCCAGGCGCTCATCCCCCTCGCGGGTGCCGCCGAGGTGGACCGGGCCGTGGCCGCCGCCCGCCAGGCCTTCGAGGTATGGGGCACCATGCGCCCCGCCGAGCGCCGCCGACTGCTCACCCGGTTCGCCCAGCTGCTCCGCGACCACATCGCCGACTTCGCCGCGATCTGCCCGCTGGAGAACGGCGTCTGCATCGGCGGCTGGGCTTCGAGCGTCGGACCGCACGTCGCCGAGTGGACCGAGTACTACGCCGGCTGGGCCGACAAGATCGAGGGCATGGTCGGCGCGGCCTACAGCCCGCACGAGAACGTCGAGTACACCATCGCCGAGCCCTACGGCGTCATCGGCCACATCATCACCTGGAACTCGCCCGCCCTGTCGCTGGCGATGAAGGTCCCGCCGTCGCTCGCCGCCGGGAACACCGTGGTCATCAAACCGGCCGAGTCGACACCGTTCTCCGCGCTGCTCTTCGCCGATCTCGCCCGAGAGGCGGGCATCCCCGACGGTGTGATCAACGTCGTCACCGGGCTCGGCGACGCGGGCGCCGCCCTGGTGACGCACCCTGGGGTCGACAAGATCTCCTTCACCGGCGGACCCGCCACCGCGCGCCGCATCATGGCCGACGCGGCCCTGAGCCTCAAGCCCGTCGTGTTCGAGCTGGGCGGCAAGTCCGCCAACCTGCTCTTCGCCGACACCGACCTGGACACCGTCGTGCCGTACTGCGCCGCCTTCGCCATGAGCAACACCGGGCAGGGCTGCGCGCTGCCCACCCGGCTGCTGGTCGAGCGGCCGGTCTACGACGAGGTCGTCGCGCGCGTCACCGGGGTCGTGGCCCACCTGCCCGTCGGCGATCCGCTCGACCCGACGACGTACATAGGACCCCTCATCAACGAAGCCGCCCGCGACCGGGTCCAAGGCGTGATCGACAAGGCCGTCGAGGGAGGCACGGGCCGACTCGTGTTCGGCGGTGAACGCATCGACTCCGACGGCTACTTCGTGTCCCCGACGGTCTTCGCGGACGTCGACAACCGCAGCGACCTCGCCCAGCAGGAGATCTTCGGCCCGGTCCTGGCCATCACCCCGTTCGACACCGAGGACGAGGTGGTAGCCCTGGCCAACGACAGCGAGTACGGCCTGTCCGCCTACATCCAGACCCGTGACATCGCGCGCGTCAACCGCCTGGTGCCGCGTCTGAAGGCCGGCACCGTCTACGTCAACCCCGGGCCGAATCCCATCACTTCGCCCGCCACGCCCTTCGGCGGCGTCGGCCTCAGTGGATTCGGACGGGAAGGCGGCAAGGCCGGCCTGGAGGAGTTCATCAACGTCAAGGGTGTCGGCATCGGCCGCGTCTGACCCTCACCTTCCGAAGCCTTTGGAGCCATGAGCATGCATTCCGCCCGCCGCCTGACGCTCGGCGACATCATCCGCGAGCACCGAAGGTCCTTCCCCGACGGCGTCGCCCTCGTGGACGGCGAAGTCCGGCTGACCTGGCCCGAGTTGGACGAGCGCACCAACCGGCTCGCCCACGCCCTCACGGATGCCGGGGTCGGGCCGGGCGACCGCATCCTGTGGCTGGGACAGAACTCCTTCCGGATCTGGGAGCTGCTCGGCGCCGCGGCGAAGACCGGAGCCATGGTCTGTCCCGGGTACTGGCGGTGGGCAGCCCCCGAAATGGCGTTCGCGGTCGAGGACTTCGACCCCAAGGTCGTCGTCTGGCAGGACGAGGAGATCGGCGACACGGTCGGCAAGGCGCGAGCCGAACTGGGCAGCGACCACCGGGCGTTGTGGCTGCGGCATGACGTCGAGAGCGCTGCGGGCCCCGACTCCTACGAGTCCTTCCTGGCCTCCGGATCACCCGAGGACCCGTGCACCGACGTCGACCCGGACTCCGCGCTCCTGGTCATCTACACCGCCGCGATCACCGGACGGCAGTCCGGCTCGATGCTCTCGCACCGCAACCTGCTCGCCATGGGTACGAGCAGCGCCTGGATGGGCGACATCGGCCGGGAGGCCGCCTTCCTCGGCGCCGGACCGATGTTCCACATCGGCAACTACCAGTTCTGGGGTGTCCCTGCCTTCGTCCACGGCGGGAAGAACGTCATCGTCCGCCGCGTGATCGCCGAGGAGCTGCTCCCGCTGCTGGCGGCGGAGCAGTGCACCCACGCGTATCTGATGCCCCCGACCATCGCGCAGCTCGTCGCCCTGAACCGCGAGGCGGGCCACGACCTCTCCCATCTGCGGGCCAGCGTCGCCGCACCCCTGTGGCAGGGCACCGTGCCCACCGACCAGAGCCGCTTCACCCGCAACGGCGGTGGCGAAGGCCGCGGTTATGGGCAGACGGAGGTGACCGGGTTCGCCGTGACCGGCGCCCATGGCGGCTCGGGCACCGGCAACGCGGGGCGACCGGGACCCTTCAGCGCCGTACGCATCCTGGACAGCGCCGGCAAGGAATGCGCGATCGGCGAGGCCGGCGAGATCTGCGTACGCGGCGACCTCGTGCACCTCGGCTACTGGAACCGCCCGGAGATCAACGAGGAGCGCTTCCGCTTCGGCTGGTGGCACACCACCGACCTCGGACGGCGTGAGCCCGACGGCACGATCAGCTTCCTCGGGACGACGACCCGCATGCTCAAGTCGGCGGCCGAGAACATCTTCCCCGCCGAGGTGGAGAACTGCGTCGAGTCCCATCCCGCGGTGAAGGAGGCCGCCGTGATCGGCGTGCCCAACGAACGCTGGGCCCAGGACGTCAAGGCCGTCGTGGTGCTCCAGGAAGGCGCCGACCCGGTCACGGCGGCGGACATCGTCGAGCACTGCCGGTCGCGCATCGCCTCGTACAAGAAGCCGAAGACGGTGGAGTTCGTCGAGGCCCTGCCCCGTACCAAGGACTTCGCCAAGGACTACGAGGCACTCGACGAGCGGTTCGGCGGTGGCGGCTATCCCGGCGGCGACACGCTGGGCGCGGGACGGTGACCCGGTGAACGACCGGCAGCCCGTAGTGGTAGGCGTCCACGCCACCGAACAGGCGCTGAGCCTCCCCGACCGTGACGCCATGGACCTCGCCCTCGAAGCGGTGTCCGGAGCGATCGCCGACGCCGGACTGACCCCGGCGGACATCGACGGCGCCCAGGTCGACTGGCCCGGCCCCGGCGGCGTACCTGGCGAGGGCAGTTCATGGGCCCGCATGCTCGGCCGGGACCTGCGCTGGACCAGCGACTCGATGCTCGACAACGCCGGCTCCCGGGGCCTGCTCAAAGCGGCGGCGGCCGTACGGGCCGGACTCGCGGACACTGTCGTGGTCGGCGGCTGCAAGCTGGTCTCGCGCGGTGGAGGCCCCGTCGGGGCCGGTGTACCGCTGGAGTTCGCCGATGTGTGGGGCAGCTACGTGGTCGCGCAGTTCGCGCTGGTCGCGGCCCGGCACATGCACGAATACGGCACCACGGCCCGCCAGTTGGCCGAGGTCGCCGCGACGATCCGCAACAACGGCACGACCAACCCCGAGGCGATGATGTACGGCCGCGGCCCGTACACCGCCGACGACGTGCTCGCCTCCCGCATGGTCGCCACCCCCTTCCACCTGCTGGACTGCTGCATCGTCGGCGAAGGCGGCGCCGCACTCGTGGTGACCACCGCCGAAAGGGCCCGCGACCTGCCCCAGCAGCCCATCGCCGTACTCGGCGGAGGCATGGAATACCACCAGGCCGCGTACGCCAATCCGGCGCTGCACCGGGAGGTCGGGCAGCTCGGCCGCGACGCCGCCGCCCGCGCCTACGCCATGGCCGGCATCGGTCCGCACGACGTGGACGTGTTCTCCCTCTACGACCCCAACTCCTTCGAGGTCATCAGGCAGTTGGAGATCCTCGGCCTGTGCGGGGAGGGGGAGGGCGGACCGCTGGCAGCCAGTGGCGCCATCGCCGTCGGCGGCAAGCATCCCGTCAATCCGGACGGCGGCTGCCTGGCATACGCGTGGAACGGGACGCAGCAGATGACGCTCAAGGTTGTCGAGGCCGTACGGCAGTTGCGCGGCAGCGCGGTGCACCAGGTCGAGGGCGCGGAGCTGGCGGTCGTCGGCAACGCCGGATCCGGGGCGCAGCACTACGAGATGAGCGTGCTGGGGAGGACCCGATGAGCCGGCCCGTACCCGTTCCCACCTTGCTGTCCAGGCCCTTCTGGGACGCGGCCAGGCGCGGAGACCTGGTCGTGCCCCGTTGCACGAGCTGCGGCCTGCGCTTCTTCGTGCCCGAGCCCGCCTGCCCCGGCTGTATGTCCCGGGAGTGGGGGTACGTGCCCAGCGCGGGCCGCGGGGCCGTCTACTCGGTGACCGTCGTCCACCGGGCGCCCGGCCCCGGCTTCGACACGCCCTTCGCGCTCGCCGTGATCGACCTCGACGACGGCGTCACCCTGCTCTCGCACGTGGACGCCGGAGATCCGGACGACGTCGTCATCGGCATGCGCGTGCGCGTGGATTTCCGGGCCTTCACGGACGAGATCACGCTTCCGTACTTCGTGCCGGACACGAGACACGAGCGACTGACAACCGAATGAGCGTGGAGGTGGGCGCGGTGACGAACACGCCGGTACGGGTCCCCAAGATGGCCGAGCTGGTGGCGGCACAACTGCGCCGCAAGATCGTGCGTGGGGAACTGACGGAGGGGGAGGCGCTGCCGGCCGAGACGGCGCTGATGGAGGAGTTCGCCGTCTCCAGGCCGACGCTGCGCGAGGCGTTCCGGGTACTGGAGTCGGAGTCGCTGATCAGCGTGCGCCGGGGAGCCAGGGGCGGGGCGCGCGTGCAGATCCCGGAGGGCACGGTCGCCGCCCGCTACGCCGGGGTGGTCCTCGAATACCGGGGCACGACCCTCAAGGACGTGTACGACGCGCGTACGGTCATCGAGGCGCCGTGCGCCGGGCTGCTCGCCGAGCGGCGCACGGCCGAGGACCTGGAGCGGCTGCGGGCCGCCGTCACCGAGGCCGAGGCGCTGATGGACGACCCCTCGGCCTTCATCCGCGCCCACATGGAGTTCCACGCGCTCGTCGTCGAACTCGCGGGCAACGAGACGCTGAGCGTCCTCAACGGCATGGTCCGGCACATCATCGACCAGGCCAACTGGTCCCACGTCGACCTCGACGCCGGCAGCCCCGAGAACGTACGGGCCAATCGCCGCGGCTTCCGCGCCCACGGCGCGCTCGTCGAGCTGGTGGCCGCCCGCCGGGCCGAGGCCGCCGAGGAGCTGTGGCGCGTCCACCTCCAGGAGGCCGAGGACTACCTGCTGCAGAGCAGGTCCATGACGACGGTCCTGGACCTGCTCGGCTGACGGACAGCGGCTGACGACCGACAGTGTGGCCGTCAGCCGCCGTGCAGTTCCTGCACGATCGGCTCCCACACCTCGGCGTCGATCTCGTACGCGGTGTAGAAGGACACCCGGTCGACCAGCGACCCGTACCGGCGGCGGATCTCGGCCGCCACGTGCTGCGGCTCCGCCACCACGGCGAAGGTGTGCAGTACGTCGTCGTCGACGAGACCGCCCATCGCCTCCCACTTGTCGGCGCGGTCCGACTTCGACAACGCGTTGAGCTCGTCGCCGAGTTCACCCCAGCCGTGCAGCTCCAGGACACCGCGGTAGGCGGGGGTGCTGCCGTAGAAGGCGATCTGGCGCCGGGTGCCGTCCACAGCGCGGGCCAACTCCTCCTCGGTGCGCCCGGTCGCGGTCAGCAGCAGATGGGAGACGGAGAAGTCGCCGCGCGTACGGCCCGACTTCGCAAGCCCGTCCTCGACGGTCGGCAGAGTGACCTCCCGCAGATACCGCTCGGTGGTGAAGCCGTGCGCGAGCAGCCCGTCCGCCACCTCGCCCGCCACCCGGGTCATCGCCT
Source organism: Streptomyces phaeochromogenes (assembly GCF_001418655.1). GTDB lineage: Bacteria > Actinomycetota > Actinomycetes > Streptomycetales > Streptomycetaceae > Streptomyces > Streptomyces phaeochromogenes. The sequence continues at coordinate 138,863 of NZ_LIQZ01000067.1, forward strand.
CCCCGACGGCGGCCACGAAGACCTGGGGCGCGCCGCCGGGAGCGGGCGGGGGAGAGAAGAACGGGGACATCAGCGTGTGCGTGTAGAAGTCGCCGCGGAAGTCGAGCTTCTCGCCCTCGTTCCAGGCGGCCCAGATGGCGCGCAGCGCGCTCACGTACTCCCGCATCCGGGCGGCGGGCCGGCTCCACGGCATGGCGAAACGCCGCTCGATGTGCGGCTTGATCTGGCTGCCGAGGCCGAGCACGAAGCGCCCGCCGGAGTAGGTCTGCAAGTCGTGTGCGGTGTACGCGAGTTGCATGGGAGAGCGGGCGAAGGCCACCGCGATGGCCGTACCGACCTCAAGCCGGTCGGTGTGCTCGGCCGCGAGCAGCAGTGGCAGGAAGGGGTCGTGCTTGGACTCCGAGGCCCACAGGCCGTCGTAGCCGGCCTTCTCGTGGTGCCGGGCCTCCTCGACCACCTCGGCGGTGCGCCACACGCTGAGCTTCCCGTCGACCTTCATACCGCTCCTCCGACCGCGTTCGTGCTGCTGTCCATGCCGATGCGCTGTGCGAGCAGTTCCCGGTGGTACGTCGGATCGCCGAACAGCAGTTGTGATGTCTTGGCCCGCTTCAGATAGAGGTGGGCCGAGTGCTCCCAGGTGAAGCCGATACCTCCGTGCACCTGGATGTTCTGTTCCGTCGCCTGCAGACAGGCGTCGGAGCAGAACGCCTTGGCCAGGCTGGCCACGGCGGGCAGTTCCGGGTCCTCGTTCTCGGCCGCGAGCAGCGCGTAGTGCGCGGCGGCGCGGGCCGACTCCACCTCCAGCAGGACGTCTGCCAGAAGGTGCTTGACGGCCTGGAACGAGCCGATGGGCCGCCCGAACTGGTGCCGCACCTTGGCGTACTCCACCGCCATGTCGAGCGCGCGGGAGGCCACTCCGACCTGTTCGGCGGCCAGTGCCACCGCGGTCCGGTCGAGCACCTCCGACACCAGGTCCCATCCGTCGCCGCTCCTCGTACGGAGCCGGGTCGCCGGTACGTCCTGGTAGTCGAGGCGTGCCTGCCTGCGGGTGGGGTCCATGGTGGGCAGGGGCTCACGGGTCAGCCCGGCCGCGTCGCCGTTCACCCAGAACACGCCGATGCCTTCGCCGGTACGGGCCACGGTGAGGACGACATCGGCGGTGGCGCCGTCGAGCACGAACATTTTGTGCCCGGTCAGCAGCCAACTCCCCGCCGACTCACGGGCGGTGAGTCGGATCCCGTCGGCGTCCCAGCGAGTGGTTGCGCCTCCCGGGCCACCAGCGCCTGGGGGAGAGCCCTCGGTCAGGGCCAGCGTCCCGACCAACTCGCCGGAGGCCAGGCCGGGGAGCAGCCGCTTGCGGGCGTCCTCGTCGTCGCAGCGCAGAAGCGTGGTGGTCGCCAGTACGGCCGAGGCGAGGAACGGCGCGCAGAGCAGCGCCCGCCCCAACTCCTCCATGACGACGCCGACTTCGACCGGACCGTATCCCGCACCGCCGTACTCCTCGGGGACGGCAAGCCCCTGGAGCCCGAGCTCCGTTCCCATCCGGCGCCACAGTGCCCGGTCGAAGCCCTCCGGGGTCTCCATCAGGCGCCGCATCTCGGTCTCGGGGGAGGTGTCCGCGAGGAACGCCCTTACAGTGCGCCGCAGTTCCTCCTGCTCGTCACTGAACGCGAAGTCCATGCCCCTCAGCCCTTCTCGACGGCCCGGCGACGGCCGCGCGACGCGATGATCTTCTCCACGACGGCGATGTGGTCCGGGTCGTGCATGGTGTCCCGCTCGGCGAGCAGGGCAGGTTCCAGCACGGAGTTCATGGCCTGCTCCAGATGCAGGTTCACGGCCCGCTTGGTCTCGCGCAGCGCCCGCGCGGGCAGGGCGGCCACCCGCATCGCCAGGTCCATGGCCTCGTCCAGCAGCTTGTCCTTCGGTACGACGCGGTTGGCGATGCCCAGGCGGACGGCCTCCTCTGCGCCGACCCGGTCGCCGAGGAACAGCAGTTCCTTCGCCCGGGTCAGACCGACCAGCAGCGGCAGGACCAGTGCCCCGCCGTCGCCCGCGACCAGCCCGACCTGGACATGCGGATCGGCGATGTAGGCGTCATCCGCGATCAGTACGAGGTCGCTCAGCAGGGCCAGGCTGCAACCGAGGCCCACGGCAGGCCCGTTGACCGCCGCGATCACCGGCAGAGGGCAGCGGACCATGCCGGTGATGATCCGCCGGGCCTCGTCGACGTTCCGCTCCCGGAAGGCCCGGTCGCGCTGGACCCGGGTCATGATGTCGAAGTTGCCCCCGGCGCTGAACGCCCGCCCGCGACCGGTGAGTACGACGACTCGTGCCTCGGGGTCGTCGGCGAGTGTGTCCCACACCGACGCGAGACCGGAGTGCAGTTCCTCGCTCATCGCGTTGAGCTGCTCCGGCCGGTTCAGCTCGATCAGCCGGACCGGCCCATGGGAGGTCACCACCAGATCCGCCGGATCAGTCATGTCCGCACCGCCGCAATCCATCAATGAGTCAGTAGAGTGTAATGCTATAACTAATTAAGCTAACTGGGAACCGGTCACAGGGTGGCGGGGCCGGCCACGAGGCGACGAGGCTGACGGAGGACACGTATGCCGGAGCAGGAGTACGAGACCGTACGGGCCGAGGTGGCGGACCGGATCCTCACGGTCACCCTCAACCGGCCGGAGAGGCTGAACGCCTTCAATCCGCAGATGATGCGCGACCTGCTGGACGTCCTGGACGCGGCCGACGCCGACGACGAGGTGCGTGTGGTGGTGGTGACCGGAGCCGGCCGCGGCTTCTGCGCGGGTGCCGACGTCAGCTCCGGCGGCTCGTCCTTCGATCATCGCAGGGCGGGCGCCTGGCACCGGGACACCGGCGGCCGGGTCGCGCTGCGGATCTACTCCAGCAACAAGCCGGTGATCGCGGCGATCAACGGCCCGGCGGCGGGCGTCGGGGCCAGCATGACCCTGCCCATGGACATCCGGCTGGCGTCGACCTCGGCCAAGTTCGGCTTCGTCTTCGCGCGCCGCGGCATCGTGCCGGAGTCCGCCGCGAGCTGGTTCCTGCCGCGGGCCGTGGGGATGCAGCGGGCCATGGAGTGGGTGGCGACCGGCCGCGTCTTCGGCCCCGACGAGGCCCTCTCCGCCGGGCTGGTCCGCTCCGTCCACCCGCCGGAGGAGCTGCTGCCGGCGGCGTACGAACTCGCCCGGGAGATCGCCGAGAACACCTCGGCGATCTCGGTCGCCCTGTCGCGCCAGATGATGTGGCGGATGCTCGGCGAGTCCCACCCGATGGCCGCGCACCGCCTCGACTCGCGGATCATGAGCCAGATCGGCGGCGGACCGGACCCGGTCGAGGGCGTCGAGTCGTTCCTCGCCAAGAGGCCGCCCGAGTTCCCCGGCCGGGTCAGCAAGGACATGCCGGCCGTCCACCCCTGGTGGCAGGAGGAGGAGTTCCGGCCCTTCGGGGAGTAGCCCCGATCACCGACGATCCCCGACCGGATCATGGCCGAAACGCCACCCTGCCCCACGGTCCGGGACGGCCACGGGATCATCGACACCGGCCTCGACAAGCTCGACAAGGGCCGAGTGATCGTCCGGCGACGCCTTACGAATTGATGAGATCTGTCCGAAACATTGTCGTAGTTTCCCTGAAGTGTTAGCGTCCGCACGGCGTTCATTCAGTTGAATGCGTTAAACCATTACGCCCTGGACGGTGACCATGAGCGATGGTTTCCTGTACGAGTCCTTCCGTGGTGTCGACTGGGGAGTCGCCACGGCGGACACCATCGCGGCCCCGCCGCCGCCCCCGCCCGAGCGCGGCGGGCACTTCCGGCAGTGGACGGACGACATCCGTCAGCTGGTCGGTGTCACTCCCGACGCGCACCGGATGGTGGCCGGCTGGCCACGGCTGCAGCCCGACGGCCCCGGCGCCTGGGACCGGCAGGCCCTGGACCGCTGCGACCGCGCCCTCGACTCGCTGCTCGCACTCGGTCTGAAGCCCGGCCTGACACTGTTCGACCGCTCACTGCCGCCCTGGCTGGAGGCCTCCGGCGGCTGGCTGGCCCGTGACACAGCGGAGCACTTCGCCGCCTTCGCCGCCGAGCTGGGCCGCCGCTTCGGTGACCGCGTGACGCGCTGGATCACCTCCACCGACCTGGCCGGGCCCACACTCGCCGACCATGTGGCCGGGATGTACACACCGGGCCGGGGAATCGGCCGCGCCGGCCTGTCCACGGTCCACCACATCCTGCTCGCCAACGGACTCGCGACCCAGGCACTCAGGGCCGCCGGCGCGAGCGGCCGTATAGGCACCACGGTCACCCTCGTCGGCGGCTACCCGGCCACCGACGACCCCTTCGACCGCCTCGCCTTGGAACGCCTGGAGAGCTGGACCAACCGCCTCTTCCTGGACCCCATGCTGCTCGGCGAGCACATGGTGACCGAGGACGACGTCTCACCGGTCGAGGCCACCGGCTGCGTACACCCCGGAGACCTGGAGATCATCGCCACCACCCAGGACATGCTGGGCCTCTCCTGGCACACGCCCTTCCGAGTCACCGCACCGGAGAACCTGCCCCACGTGCTGCCGGCCGACAAGTGCCTGGGCACCCTCAACGAGGTGAACCGCCTGCTCGTCGGCCTCGGGTTCGCGATCACCCCGTTCGACGACGTGGAGACGACTGCGTACGGCTGGCCCCTCGTTCCCGAGGCGCTCGCCGACGCCGTCGCGGACCTCCACGACCTGTACGGGGAGCTTCTGCCCCCGCTGTCCGTCATCGACAACGGCATGGGCGATCTGGACCTGGTCGACGAGACGGGGCACAGCGACGACGCCCGGCGCAGGGCACTGCTGCGCGCCAGGCTCTCCTGGCTGGGCCGGGTGATCGCACGCGGTGTGCCCGTCTGCGGCTACGAGTACTGGTCGGTGCTCGACAACCTGGAGGCGAAGTTCCGCTACACCCGCCTCTACGCGATGGCGGTCCCGGACCACGAGCCCCCGCCGCGCCCGCCGATGCCCTCGGACTGGGTGCGTGGAGGGGCCTTCGCGAGCCCGGTCCCGTCCGGTGCCGCGGCCGGCCTGACGCTGGTGCCGACCGGGCCCCGGACTCAGAGCGTCGGAGCCCCGTAGTCCCTGCCCCGGATCAGTCGCACCGGGGTGTAGACGAGCACGTCCTCGTCCCGCTGATTGCGTACGGTGATCCGGCTGGTCACCACGCCCCTTCCTGGCTTGCTGGAGGGGCGGGAGTCGGTGGTCTCCACGACGGCGTACAGCGTGTCGCCGACGTACACCGGTCCCTGCACGGTCAGCTCCATGTGCAGGAAGGCGAGACCCGTGCCGTGCAGCACGTTCGTCTGGAGTACGAGTCCCTCGGCGATGCAGTACGTCAGCGCCCCCGGGACCAGTCGGCCCGTGTAGCCGCCGTCCGCGGCGTGCGAGGCGTCCCAGAAGAGCGGCTCGTTGAAGCCGCCCCAGGTGATGAAGTTGACCAGGTCCGTCTCGGTGACGGTGCGGCGGGCGGTCCGGAAGACCTGGCCCTTCGGCATGTCCTCGTACGTCATCCCCTTGACCAGTGGTGGGATCCCGGTGGCGGTGTGCTCCGATGTCATGGCGGCTCCTCAGGCATTCGTGGCGTTCGCAGGCATCTGCGGGCGTCCGTTGGTGTCAGCCGGTGTCAGCCGGTGTCACTGGGCGTCGGTCGGTGGGCGTCCGTCGGTCAGAGGTCGATCGGGTGTTTGTCCGCCACGCCCTCGAAGTCAGGGGCGCGCTTCTCACGGTGGGCGGCCAGTCCTTCGACGACCTCGTGCCCGCCGAACCCGAAGAACTCAAGGCCCAGCGAGGCCTCGAAGATCGGCTGGGCGGTGCGGTACCAGTGGTTGAGGGACCGCTTGGTCCAGCTGATGGCACTGGCGGGCCCGGCGGCCAGGGCGGTGGCCACACGCAGACCCTCCGCGTGTACGTCCTCGTCGTCCACGCACTTCGACACCAGGCCGATGCGCTCGGCCTCCTCGCCGGTGAGCGTCTCGCAGGTCAGCAGGTAGTACTTGGCCTTGGCCATGCCGCACAGCAACGGCCAGCAGATGGCGGCGTGATCACCGGCGGCGACCCCGAGCCGCGTGTGCCCGTCGACGATCTTCGCCCGGCGTCCGGCGATGGAGATGTCCGCCAGCATGCCGACGACCAGCCCGGCGCCGACGGCCGGGCCATGGATGGCGGAGACCACCGGCTTTGAGCAGTTGATCACCCCGTACACCATGTCCCGCGCCTCGCGCATGACCCGGGCGCGCACCGCGTACTCCTCGGTCAGCGCATCGATGGAATCGAAGGTCCCGCCGGCCGAGAACGCCTTGCCCGCCCCCTGGACCAGCACCGCACGCGTCTGGTCGTCCCGGTCGACGACCGCCCAGACATCGGCGAGCTCACCGTGCATCCGAGGATCCACGGCGTTGAGGTTCGGGGCGTCGAGCACGATACGGAGCACGCCGGACGCGGGCCGCTCGAACGTCAGGCTCGTGAACTGGTCGTAGAGATCGGTCACGTCGCGCTCCTGGTGTATTCAGTGCGGATACTATAATTATCTAACTGTATCGAGGGGTGGCTAGCAAGCAGGCGGCAACCGCTTCGCACCGAGGACGGGAAGCGCGGCATGGATCTCACCTTCAGCGAGGAACAGGACGAACTGCGCAAGGTCGTAAGGTCGTTCCTCGCCAGACACGCCACGGAGGCCGACGTGCGCCGCCTGGCCGCGGACCCGAGCGGGTACGACCCGGCCGTCTGGCGGCGGATGGCCACGGAGATCGGACTGCAGGGACTGGCCGTGCCGGAGAAGTACGGCGGCTCGGGCTTCGGCCACGTCGATCTCGGCGTCGTCTTCGAGGAGACGGGCCGCGCGCTGCTGTGCGCGCCGTACTTCGCCACCGTCGCCCTGGCCGCCGAGACGCTGCTGCGCTGCGACGACGAGAGGGCTCGCACCGACCTCCTCCCGGGCATCGCGTCCGGCGAGACCGTCGCCACGCTCGCGCTCACCGAGGAGAACGGCCGGTGGGACGAGGTGGGCGTCCACCTCACAGCCCATGAGGAGGCGGGCGGTTGGCGGCTGACCGGCGTGAAGACGTACGTCTTCGACGGACACCTCGCCGACCTGCTCCTGGTCGCCGCCCGCACCCCCTCCGGCGTCAGCCTCTTCGCCGTCGAGGCCGAAGCGCCGGGTCTCGCCCGCACGCCCCTCCCGACGCTCGACCAGACACGCAAGCAGGCCCGGGTGGAGTTCACGAACACCCCGGCCCGCCTGCTGGGCCCCGAGGGCGCGGCCTGGCCGGCCCTCGAACGCACCCTCGCCACGGCCTCCGTACTGCTGGCCGCCGAACAGGTCGGGGGAGCGGCTGCCGCGCTGGACGCCGCCGTGGAGTACGCCAAGATCCGTGAGCAGTACGGACGGCCCATCGGCTCGTTCCAGGGGATCAAGCACAAGTGCGCGGACATGCTCGTGGAGATCGAGTCCGCCCGCTCGGCCGCGTACGGCGGACTGTGGGCGCTGGACGCGGGCGACGAGGCGGAGATCGCGATCTCGGCGGCCCTTGCCCAGGCGTTCTGCTCGGAGGCCTTCACGAAGGTCGCCGGCGACAACATCCAGGTCCACGGCGGCATCGGCTTCACCTGGGAGCACCCCGCGCACCTGTACCTCAAGCGGGCCAAGAGCTCCGAGGTGCTGCTCGGCACGCCGTCGTACCACCGGGAGCTGCTCGCCGCCCGGCTCGGCATCTGATCATCGGCAAAGGAGCTGGCATGGAGCTGGACTTCGGGCCCGCGGTACGCGGCTTCCGCGACGAGCTGCGGGACTGGCTGGCCGAACACCTCGTGGGGGAGTTCGCCGAGCACCGGGGCGTGGGCGGCCCCACCGACGGGGCGGCCTGGGAGGTCCGCCTCGCCTGGGACCGCGAGCTGGCGGCGGGGAACTGGCTGGGGGTCGGCTGGCCGCAGGAGTACGGCGGACGGGGGCTCGGGCTCCTTGAGGAGATCGTCTTCGAGTACGAGTACGCCCGCGTGAACGCCCCCTACCGGGCCACCGGCAACGCCCTCGACCTGCTCGGCCCGATGCTCCTGAAGATGGGCAGCGAGGCGCAGCGGAAACGCTTCCTGCCACCGATCCTCTCCGTCGAGGAACTCTGGGGCCAGGGCTTCAGCGAACCGGGCGCGGGCTCCGATCTGGCCTCCGTGCGCACGAGGGCCGAGCGAGCCGGTGGCGGCGGCACCTCTTTCGAGGACGCCTCCGTCGAGGGCGCCTCCCGCCCGACCGGAGTCGAGAACGGGGACGAGTGGGTGGTCAACGGGCAGAAGGTGTGGACCTCCTTCGGCGTCCACGCCGACTGGCTCTACGTCCTCACCCGCACCGACCCCGACTCCCGGCGGCACAAGGGGCTGACGATGCTGCTCGTCCCGGCCGACCAGCCGGGCGTGGAGATCCGGCCCATCCGCAACCTCGCGGGCCAGGACGAGTTCGCCGAGGTCTTCCTGTCCGACGCACGCACCGACGCCGACATGGTCGTGGGCGAGGTCGGCCAGGGCTGGCGAACGGCGATGGCCACCCTCGGCATCGAACGCGGCACCACCCTGCTGCCCCAGCAGCTCACCTTCGAGCGAGAGGCCGAGGCCCTGATCGGCCTGGCCCGTGAGCGGGGCGCGCTCGACGACCCGATGCTGCGCCGCCGGATCGTGGACGCCTGGATCTCCGTACGCATCATGCGCACCACCAACCTGCGGACCATCGCCGAACTGACCGCGGGCCGCGCGCCGGGACCGCAGGCCACCACGGCCAAGCTGTACGCCTCGACCCGGCACCAGCAACTCGGCCACCTGGCCATGGAGTTGGCCGGACCCGCCGGGCAGATCGTCGGCGAGGACTACGGCCTGGACACCCGGCAGCGCTCCTTCCTGCTGTCACTCGCGGAGACGATCTACGGCGGGTCGAGCGAGATCCAGCGCAACATCATCGGGGAACAGCTCCTCGGCCTGCCGAAGGCGCCTCGGCCATGAGCGACGCTGCGGGTCAGCAACTACAGGGTGTGGGACGGTCCTTGGAGGACCGCATCGACCGCATCGAGTCCCATCTCGCCATCCAGCAACTGCCCATCCGCTACGCACTCGCCGTGGACGGCCGCGACCTCGACGCCTGGACCGGCTGCTTCCGGCCGGACGTGGAGATGGGGCGGCACGGCCGGGGCCGGGAAGCGCTGCTCGCATACATCGAGCCTCTCGTCCGGGGCTTCCGCCGGTCGGTCCACCAGATCTGCGGCCACCGCATCGAGTTCACCGACCGCGACACGGCGACCGGTGCCGTCTACTGCCGTGCCGAGCACGAGGTGGGGGACCGGTGGATCGTGATGGCGATCTGCTACCGCGACGACTACGCGCGCGTGGACGGCGAGTGGTACTTCTCCCGCCGCCGCGAGCAGCACTGGTACGCGGCCGACGTGACCGAGCGCCCTCAGGCCGTGGGCTTCAACGGCTGGGAGGGGTCCGGAGAACCGGCGCTGCCGGACGCCTTTCCCTCATGGGCGCCCTTCTGGAAGGACATGTGATGCAGCGAGGCACACGGCTGGCCGGGAAGACGGCTCTGGTCACCGGCGGAGGGCAGGGGGTCGGCCGCGGCATCGCGCTCGCTCTGGCCGCCGAGGGGGCGGCCGTGGTGATCACCGGCCGTACCGAGAGCAAGCTCAAGGACACCGCCGGGGAGATCGCCGAGCGTGGGGGGAGGGCGTACACCGTCGTCGGGGACGTGGGCGACCGTGCCGACGTCGACCACATGGTGGCCGAGACGGTACGGGAGTTCGGCGGGCTCGACGTGCTCGTCAACAACGCGCAGTCCTCGGTCCAGCGTCGGCTGGAGGAGACGTCGTACGAGGATGTCGAACTCACCTATCGCAGCGGGCCGTTGGCCGTGTTCCATGCGATGCAGGCGGCCCTGCCTCATCTCAGGGAGAGCCGCGGCAGTGTGGTGAATCTTGGCTCCTCGGCGGCCGTGCAGGGTGAGGTGACCTTCGCGGCCTACGCGATGGCCAAGGAGGCTATCCGCGGGCTGACCCGGGTTGCTGCGAGGGAGTGGGGTGCGTACGGGGTCCGCGTGAACGTCGTCTGTCCCGCCGCGCTCAGTCCGGCGGCGGAGGACTATCTTGCAGCGCATCCGCAGAAGGCGGCAGAGCTCGCCCGCGAGATTCCGTTGGGCCGGCTTGGGGCCCCGGAAGCGGACATCGGCCGCGCGGTGGCCGCGCTGGTCAGTGACGACATGGCGTATCTGACCGGGGCGACGCTGATGCTGGAGGGGGGTCGGACGCTGATCGGGTGACCGGTGCGTCCGGCAGGGCCTTTTTTGCCCCCGCCGCCCCTACCCATTCCCGTCCCTGACTCAGGGGCTCCGCCCCCGAACCCCCGCTCCTCAAACGCCGGAGGGGCTGAAGATTCCGCGGCC